>CANMLD010000162.1 GCA_947498315.1 Pseudomonadota bacterium
CATGGCCATCGGCATTGCTGAGCGTCCCATCTCGGTTGAGTCCCTGTTGCTCACCCAGGTTGTGAAGACGGCCAGCGTCCGATCCCCGACGTTGGTGGACTTCCGCCGCACTCGCCGATCGAAGGTGGCCCCGTGATAGGGACATCACCGAACTTTCGCGGTGGCGCGAAGCCCAGTGGCCCTTTACAGAAGCCAGGCCGCGTTGTAGTGCACTCGAGCCGCGTTGTAGTCCACCACCATGCGGCTCGGCGATGCCCGGTCGCCGCTCGTCTCCACAGTCGATACGCCGTCCCAGCACGGGACCGTCATGAGGCACCAAGATGGCCATCTCGAACCCGAGTGAGTTCTTCATCAGCCTGTCCGAGAAGTTTGGTGACGCCACCGTCGCGTCGTCGCTAAAGGAGCTCGGTGCCGTCTATTTCTTCGCGCTCACCGGTGACGGTGGCGGGGAGTACACCATCGACCTGAAGGCCCTCTCGACCTCGTCGGGCGCAACCGCCAGTTTTGACTGCAAAGTGACGATGGCGGCGTCGGACTTCCTCGGCGTCATCAATGGCACGGTAATGAGCCAGCAGCTCTTTATGATGGGCAAGCTCATGATCGAGGGCGACATGTCGCTCGCCCTTCGCCTCGAGCAGGTCTTCAGCGCGGCCCGCTGACGGGTGGGAGTTCGTGGTAGAACGTGCGTCCCGTGAGTAGTGGCCCGCTCGATGGGATTCGGGTCCTGGACCTGACTCGGCTCCTCCCGGGCCCCTACCTCACCCTCCTCTTCGCCGACCTCGGCGCCGACGTCATCAAGATTGAGGCCCCAGGGGGAGGCGACTGGGTGCGCTACGTGCCGCCGCTGGTGCCGAACAGCAGCACGTCAGTGCAGTTCGTCGCGCTCAACCGCGGTAAACGAAGCGTCGTCCTCGACCTCAAGTCCTCCGAAGGAGCCAGCGCCCTCAGGCGTCTGGTGGTGACCGCGGACGTCCTGGTCGAGTCCTCTCGCCCAGGCGTGATGGATCGGCTCGGCCTCGGGCCGGACGCGTTGCGTGAGTTGAACCCGAAGCTCATCTGCGCGTCGCTCACGGGCTACGGGCAGACCGGCCCCTTCCGCAACCGCGCTGGGCACGATCTGAACTATAGCGCGATCGGGGGCACTGCGAGCCGCACAGGTTCGGCCGGCGGTCCTCCCATCGCGCTCGGCTTTCAGGTCGCCGACATCGGTGGAGCCCTCCATGGTGCCATCGCGATCCTGGCGGCGCTCGTCGGTCGCGCCCGTCACGGCGGAGGGGCGACGCTCGACCTGTCTCTGACTGAAGGCGCCATCGCCATGAACGCGCTCTCGCTTCCGGCGGCCTTGAACGGTGCACCCGAGGAACGCGGCACCGGCATGCTCGACGGTACCGCGCCGGGCTACGCCTTCTACGAGTGTGCGGACGGCGGCTTCCTCGCCGTCGCTCCACTCGAACACAAGTTCTGGACGTCTTTCTGCACCGCGATGGGGCGGCCAGACTGGGGCCCCCGGCAGCACGGCGACCCGCTTGTCAAAGGCGAGCTCGCCCAAGCGTTTCTCACGGCGACGCGCGATGAGTGGGCATCGCGTCTCGCGTTCGCCGACGCCTGTGTCGAGCCCGTCCTCGAGCTCTCCGAACTGCCGTCGCATCCGCTTCACGTCGCGCGGGAGCTTTTCTTCACGTTGTGGCAAAATGGTCACCCCGTTCGGCATGTCCGTACACCTGGACTCGACCCTCGCCTCGCCGAGTCACTACGGCCGGCGCCCTCCCTCGGCGAGCACACGGCCGAAGTCCTCGCCGAGCTCGAAGAGGGCAAGCTGCCGACTGAGTTGTCCTGATTACGCGGATCGGGACGCATTCGCGGTCGTTGTGACGCCAACGGGAATGACAGAGTGAGGGTTTTCGCCTAAGCTCGCACCGGACATGCCGAATACCCGCCAGGTACTGGTCGTTGATGACGGACTCACCATCCTCGAGATGCTCGAGAGAAATCTCGAGCGGCACGGATACATCGTTCATACAGCGCCCACGGGAACCGATGCGCTCGCGGTCATTCGGGCCGGCTTCAGCGGCGTCGTGCTCCTCGACCTGAACCTGCCCGATTATCGTGCCCTTGAGCTCTTCACCGAGCTCCGCAAGCTGAACGATCTCCTCCCGGTCATCATCATCACGGCTCACGGGACCATCGACGTCGCCATTGAAGCCATACGGCTTGGCGCGTTCGACTTCTTAGCGAAGACGGACTCGTTCCTCGAGAGGGTCTTCGTCGCGACCAAGAACGCGTTCAGCCAAATGGAGTTGGAGAGCCGAAATCGTGAGCTCTCAAACGAGCTGAAGACGAAGTACAACTTCGATCGGATCGTAAGCCAATCCGAACGGATGAAGCCAGTCTTCGAGTTGATGGGCCATGCGGTCGACAGCCGAGTCACCGTCCTCGTGCAGGGTGAGTCGGGCACCGGCAAAGAGCTCATCGCGCGGGCTCTCCATTACAGCGGGTCGCGCGCCCAAGGGCCTTTCGTCCCCGTGAACTGTGCAGGCATCCCCGATACCCTCCTCGAGTCCGAGCTCTTTGGCTACGAGAAGGGCGCCTTCACGGGCGCAGTCGCGAGAAAACGCGGCAAGTTCGAGCTCGCTCACCATGGGACGCTCTTCCTCGACGAGATCGGGGAGATGCCGATGCTGCTTCAGACCAAGCTGCTCCGAGCACTACAGGAGCGAGCCATCGAACGTCTTGGTGGCCATGAACTCGTCGAGCTCGATGTTCGCTTCGTCTGTGCCACGAACCGTGACCTCCGCGCCGAGGTGAAGGCCGGGCGCTTTCGCGAAGATCTGTTCTACCGGCTGGCCGTGTTTCCCATCACGGTCCCGCCGCTGAGGGACCGCCGAGGGGACATCACGGTGCTCGCGACTCACTTCCTTCAAAAGCTCGCGCGGGAAGAGAATAAGCAGCTCGACGGCTTCGACATCGACGCGTTGCAGGCGCTCATCGAATACGACTACCCGGGCAATGTCCGCGAGCTTCAGAACCTCGTGGCTCACGCCGTCGTCTTGGCGGGCGGCCCGAAGCTGCGCCTCCGCGACCTGCCTCACATGTTGCGTCCCGAGAGCCCCAACCCTGCCGAACGTTCTGCGTTCGTAAAGAATACGCGCTCACTGTCCGCGGCATTCGACGACGTCGTCGACGCCCGAGCGAAGATCCCCACGATGGAGTCGCTCGAGGTGCTCGCCATCGAGCGCGCGGTCGAACTCTGCGAAGGGAGCCTCGTCGACGCCGCGAAGGCGCTCGGCATCTCGAGAGCCACCATCTATCGCCGGGTCAGCAAGCTCGCGTCGCTGTCCCGGGAGCGTGCGACCGCATGAACCTTCCCTCGTTCCGATCTGGCTTCTGCCGTTTCCAACGCGCACTCCTCGGATGCCGCTGTTTTTCTCCCGTCGCCGGCCTTCGCGCTGCCGCACGGGCGCGGCGTCAGATGTCTGCGATACGTCCTCACGTACCTTTGGACAAGCTCCGGGCGTTTCTCGCTCGGGGGGCGCGGGGGTGTCCCCCGCCGGCAAGCGCAAGAACAGCCTTCCTTGCTCCCGTACGACATCGCTTCGGGCTGCTCGGTCCGAAAAACACCGGACTCCTAGCGGTGCTAACTCTAGTCGTCTTCGCGACTCCGAGTGCCGCGCAAGAAGGACCCACTCAGCCGCCCGAGCCACCGCCGAAGGAGGTCGCGAAGCCGCCACCTCGCGCCGAGCCCGCCTCCGTGACCGCTGCAACGCCGGCGTGTCGGGAACACGGAGACAAGTTCGGCGACGCGTTCGACCGAGTGGTCAAGCCGCTCATCGACGAAGCGAACCGCCGGGACGAGAAGACTCTCGACGCCGGCATGGCCGCATTCGAAGCGGTTCTACTCAGTGAAAAGCCCGCACTCGGGGCGCTACGTGCGTCGGCGGCCGCCCTCCATGCGACGCTCACAACCGAACAGCGTGCGGCCTGCGAGGAGTACGCCTACCGGCGTATCGCGAGGTCCTTTGCCCGTTTCGGACCCGCAGCGGGGACTTACTCAGGAAGGGTCGGGATCTTCCGGGCCCTCGGCGGCGTATTCGTGTTTTGATGTTGGGGCGCGTCCCCCCTTGGGACGTTGAATCGGCCACTGCCGGTGCACCTGCAGAGGAGGGTCTCACGTGAGTACACCCGTGACATCAAACGCTAGAGAGTCCTTTCGAGCTCGACTTCAGCAAGACCTCGCGGTGCTCGACGCCGATGGGCTGACCAAGCGAGAGCGGTCCATCGCGTCACCGCAAGACGCGCTCATTCGGCTCGAGGACGGGCGAGAGGTGCTGAACCTCTGTGCCAACAACTACCTTGGCCTCGCCAATCACCCGCTCATCGCGACTGCGGCGCGACGGGGTCTCGACGAGCGCGGATTTGGCATGGCGTCGGTGCGCTTCATCTGTGGCACGCAGACGATCCACCGCGAGCTCGAAGCCCGCATCAGTGCGTTCCTCGGGACTGAAGACACCATCCTCTATTCGTCGTGCTTCGACGCCAACGGTGGGCTCTTCGAGACCCTGCTCGCCGAAGACGACGCCATCGTCTCGGACTCGCTGAACCACGCGTCCATCATCGATGGGATCCGCCTCTGCAAGGCGCGCCGTTTTCGCTACGAGAACAGCGACATGGCTGATCTCGAGCGCCAGTTGGCGCTTGCCCGCGAGACAAACCCTCGGACGCTCCTCGTCGCGACCGACGGTGTGTTCTCCATGGACGGATCCATCGCGGACCTTCGGCGCGTCTGCGACCTCGCAGACCGTTACGGCGCGCTCGTGATGGTCGACGACTCTCACGCCATTGGCTTCGTTGGCGAGAGCGGACGCGGCTCGGCAGAACACGCTGGAGTCCTCGGCCGTATCGATCTCTACACGGGCACGATGGGCAAAGCGCTCGGGGGCGCGTCGGGCGGCTATACATCGGGCAGCCGTGACGCGATCGCGTGGCTACGGCAGCGCTCCCGCCCTTATCTCTTCTCGAATACGCTGGCGCCGCCCATCGTCATGGCAGCGCTGAAGGCGTTCGAGCTCCTCGACCCCGCGACGTCCACGATGGGCGCCAACCTTCGCGGCCAGCTTCGCCGAAACGCAGCGCGCTTCCGGGCAGGCATGACCGAGCTGGGCTACGAGCTCTTGCCCGGAGAGCACCCGATCATCCCGGTGATGCTCGGGGACGCCCGTCTCGCTCGCGACCTCGCGGACCGCCTGCTCGGACTCGGCATCTACGTGATCGGTTTTAGCTTCCCGGTCGTCCCCCGCGGCAAGGCCCGAATACGCACCCAGATGTCAGCCGCCCATACAGACGCACAGATCGACGCTGCCATTGCCGCCTTTGGGGCCGCGGGCCGCGAGCTCGGTATCATCCCCGCCAAACCACAGACGACCGTAGGGAGCCCCCGGTGAGAGCACTCGTAAAAGCCAAGGCCGAGTTCGGGATTTGGATGGAAGACGTCCCCGTTCCTGAGATAGGCCCCAATGACGTCCTCATCCGCATCAAGAAGACCGCCATCTGCGGTACGGACATTCACATCTACGCGTGGGACGCGTGGGCTCAGAAGACCATCCCCGTTCCGATGGTCGTTGGGCACGAGTTCGCAGGCGAAGTCGCCGCACTCGGCAGCGCCGTAACGGGTCTGGTCGTCGGCGATCGGGTCTCCGGAGAAGGCCACCTCACCTGTGGCCACTGCCGGAACTGTCGCGCGGGCAAACGTCACCTTTGCCGGAACACGGTGGGGGTCGGCGTCAATCGCCCGGGGTGCTTCGCGGAGTTTCTCTCGATTCCGGCTGGGAACGCGTTCAAGCTCCCCGATTCCGTTCCAGACGAGATCGCAGCCTTTCTCGACCCCTTCGGCAACGCGACGCACACGGCGCTCTCCTTCGACATGGTTGGCGAAGACGTGCTCATCACGGGGGCCGGGCCCATCGGGATCATGGCCGTCCGGATCGCGCGCTTCGTGGGTGCGAGGCATGTGGTCATCACGGATGTGAACCCTTATCGACTCGGGCTCGCCCGGAAGATGGGTGCGACCGTGGCCTTCGATCCGCGTGATCGGACCGTGGAGTCCGTGATGGACGAGCTGGGGATGAGCGAGGGTTTTGACGTCGGCCTGGAGATGTCCGGAAACGCCGGCGCGTTTCGACAGATGATCAAGGCGATGAACCACGGCGGCCACGTCGCGTTACTCGGGATCCCGCCAGCGGAGACGTCCATCGATTGGAACGACGTCATCTTCAAGGGTCTAGTCCTGAAGGGCATCTACGGCCGCGAGATGTTCGAGACCTGGTACAAGATGGTGGCGATGCTCAAGAGCGGCCTCGATCTGAGTCCGGTCCTGACCCACCAGATGCCGGTCTCGGAGTTCGCGAGCGGCTTTGAGATCATGCACAGCGGCCAGTCAGGGAAGGTCGTGCTGGACTGGGCGTGACTCGGGCGGGTCAATCACTCGAGACACGCCTGCTCGGTGAGAATTGGAACTCCAAGTTCGTTCTCGCTTTACGGCATGGGGACTCGGTGCTAGTACACGCCCCGCTTAGGAGGTGCTCGTGCGGGAAGTGTCCGAGATTACGCCTGATTCCGAAGTTCGAGAGTACCTCCGTCGCGACCCGGTGCTGGCGGCTTACCCCCTCGGCGACCTCGCGCCACAGTACGCGCCCTTCTGTCGGTGGTTCGCGACCCGCGACGCGGCTGGCGGGCTGTCCGCGATCGCGCTGTTCTACACAGGGCTGCGGACGCCGACGCTTTTGACGCTCGGCGATGCGGACGATGTGGACACGCTCATCGGCTCTCCGCAGTTGAAGGCCATCCTCCCGACGCGCCTCTACGTCCATCTGCCGTCGGCGCACCTCGCTGCCTTTCAGGCCAACTTTCAGGTCGACGCGCTCCGCCCGATGATTCGCATGTCGCTCGACCGAAGCGGCTTCCTCCCGTGGGTCCCAAACCCCGCGGCCTATGGGAGCCTCGTGGCAGACCCGGCGTCGGTCGTCCGCGTCGGCCATGGTGACACGTCGGATCTGATCTCGCTCTACCGCTTCTACCCCGACAACTTCTTCGAGCCCTTTCAGCTCGAGTCGGGCTTCTACTATGGCTACCGCCTGGGCGGTCACCTCATCAGTGTCGCCGGTGTCCATGTCGTCAGCGTGGAAGACGACATCGCCGCCATCGGCAACGTGGTCACGCACCCGGACCATCGGGGCCGTGGCTACAGCCGAGTCTGCACGACGCGCCTGCTGCAAGACCTCTTCAACCACGTCTCCACGGTCGCTCTCAACGTCACCCGCGACAACGTTGGCGCGCAGCGAATCTACGAGCAGCTAGGCTTCGTCGAACGGCTTCGTTACCTCGAAGGTCCCGTCGTTGCGCGTCATGGCTGACGCACCCCGCTCCACCTTTCGGAGCGGTCAGGAGCCGCGATGACTCCGGGGATCATCGAGAAGATCCTCGAGACCGCGCGCGATCCGGACATCGCAGAGCGCATCGACCGAGTCAGCAGGGCGAACTTGAACGCCTACGGCTTCGACGCCTTCGGTTACTCCCCTGACTACATGAAGAGCATTGTCCCCGTGGTCGCGGTGTTCTACCGGCACTACTTCCGAGTGACGGTGCACCACATGGAGCGAGTCCCGACGTCGGGGCGAACGCTGCTCATCGCCAATCACTCCGGCCAGTTACCGGTGGATGGGGCGATGTTAGGGGCGTCGATGTTGCTCGATCTCGACCCCCCGCGGATGCTGAGAGCGATGGTCGAGCGCTGGGTCCCGACGTTGCCTGTAGTGTCTACGTTCATGGCGCGTTGCGGGCAGGTCCTCGGGACGCCCGAGAACTGTCGCGCCTTGCTCGAAGATGAGGAGTGCATCCTCGCGTTCCCCGAGGGAGCGGCCGGGATCTCGAAGACCTGGGACAAACGTTACCAACTCCAGCCTTTCGGCTACGGTTTCATGCGTCTCGCACTCGAGACCGGGACCCCTATCGTGCCCGTCGCCGTCGTCGGCGCCGAAGAACAAGCCATCAACCTGTTCGATTGGAAAGCGGCGGCGCGGCTAGTGGGCGCGCCCGCGTTCCCCGTGACGCCGTTCACGCCGTTCGTCGGGCCGCTCGGCCTGCTCCCGATGCCGGTGCACTACCACATCCTTTTTGGGGAGCCGATGCAGCTCGTCGGCGACGCCGACGACGAAGACGGCCGCATCGGGCGCCTCGTCCGAAAGGTCAAGCACGCCATCGGTTCGCTCGTCGACGAAGGCCTCGCACTTCGCAAGGGCGTGTTCCGGTGACCCTGCGAGCGCACGCGTCCGGCACCGTTCTCATCACGGGGATCTCCGGACGCTTCGGCCGGCTCCTGACGCGCCACCTCCACCGGAGCCACCCGGTGGTCGGCATTGATCGGCGTCCCTTCCCAGAGGCGCCACGCGACGTCGTTCTGCACCGCGCCGACATCCGGTCGCGGCGAGCTGAGGACGTGTTCCGCACGACCCCAATCGAAACGGTCATCCACCTGAACGTGATGCACAACCCCCGCGAGATGGGGACCGACTCGCATCGGTTCAACCTGGTCGGGACGCGGCACATCCTCGATCTGTGCGTACGCTATGGCGTGCACAAGCTCATCGTGCTCAGCACGGCGAACCTGTACGGAGCGAGTCCTGACACGATGCGGTACCTCGCTGAGGATGCACCGCTCCTCGAAGGGGCGCGGTCCAGCCTCGGACGAGACCTCGTCGAGCTAGACATGCTCTGCTCGAGCTTCTTCTGGCAACACCCTGAGGTTGAGACGGTCATTCTGCGGCCCGTCCATCTCATTGGCTCGGTCCAGAACGCGCCATCGAACTACCTACGATTGCCGAAGGTGCCGCTCCTGATGGGCTTCGATCCGATCGTTCAGGTCATCCACGAGGACGACGTCGTGCAGGCCCTGAGGCTCACGCTCACGCCCGGCGCGAAAGGGGTCTTCAACGTCGGAGGCCCGCCTGCGGTACCGCTCTCGACGTTGCTCGCGCTCTTTGGGAAGACCACCGTGAAGGTGCCGCACGTGATCTTCGAGCCCCTGGCGAGGCGCATGTGGCGCAGCGGGCTCTGGTCCTTCCCGCCAGATCAGCTCGACCACCTCAAGTTTGCGTGCATGGTCGACGACGCTCGAATCCGGAAGGAGCTCGGCTACTCGCCGACGCGTTCGCTCGAGGACATCGCTTCGTTGCTTCGGTGACGAATCGGACCGAGCTGATGCAAAAGGGTCGCGCGCGTCGGAGCCTGCCTTGAAGCGTCTCAGCGAGCCCTCAATCGGGCGCTTTGTCCTCGGCGAGTAAGCGTTCGAAGCGGCTCGGTACGTAGTCCTCGAGGAGGATGGCCGGCTCGGCAGCGCCGCGTTCGTCGTTCCAGCGGCGGAGCGCGATCTCCTGGTCTTCGATGGCGACGAAGGTGAACTGCCGCCCCCGCGGCCGGAGGCTATCCCACGGCCCTGGGAAGGGGATCCAAGTGCCGGAGTTCACGAACGCGCCCTTGCGTCTCTCGAAGTGGCGGATATCGGCCGCATGGGTATGGCCCATCGAGACGAAATCTACCTCCGCGATCTCGGCGATGGTCTCGGCGATCTCCCGTTCGTGGGGTTCGGGCGCTTCCGCAGTGCGGTGGAGCGCGCGGTTGACGTAGCTGAAGCCCAGGAAGAGGCCAACCACGGTAGTGACCGCAAGCACGGCGAGTAGCGACGCCTTCCCGAGGAGGCCGCGTGCTAGCCACTCTGAGCTCTGAATCCAGCTGAAGAGGTAGAACCACGTCACTAAGGAGAGGAGGGTCACCCCCGTGAAGGACAGGACCCCGCGACCCACGGGTCTGAGCATCTCCTGGAGCAAGTTATACTTTGTGACCCCGACCGCGCGACTCTGCAACTTCTGGATCTCGTGGAGCTTCTCGCCAAGTGGGCTCTCCAGGGTGAGCGCCTTGAACCGCTCTTCATGGAGGCTTTGTACGGGGGCCATACCTTGTTGTTCGAAGACGCGCGCCTGACTGATGGCTCGGGTGAACAGAGGGAAGTGCAGGGTGGCCGATCGGATGAGATCCACGAAGTTGTGGTGGTAAGTGATGGAGAGGTACTGATCGAGCGTGACGAAGTGGGTCGTGTACGGATCGATGAGCCGAAGCTTGTTGTAGACGTACCGGACGAAGATGGAGCCGATTGGGTAGTCGAGCTGGAAGGCGCCGTGACGGTGGTACTCCGGCGGCTGTATCGGATTGAGGCCGTACTGGACCGCGTTCGAGCGTTCGTACTGGTTGCCGTGTTCGATCCAGTACCGGCCCTCTTCGTAGAGGAACCAATCATGGAAGCTGACGGCGCTGTGGGCGCGCGAGAGGTGCTCGGTGTGGCCGATGCGACCGAGCGCCGCCTCTAGACTCTCCTCGATGCTGGCCTGCACGCCGGGCCAGAAGAGCTCGAGATCGTGGTTGCCTCGAATGAACGCGAGTTGGTGACCCGCCGCCAGAACCGAAGCGAGTCCATCGAAGAAGAGTGGGTGTCCCTTTGCGATGAGCCCCATCTTCCAGACCGAGTCCGCTTCCGTGTATCCGAGCCCGAACTCGCGGTCCGTTCGAGTGAGGGGCCCGTGGATCCCTTCCTCTGGCGTCTTCAAGACGGACAAGAAGTCGAAGACATCGCCATTCAAGACGAGGACGGCCGTCCTGCCGCGTTCGGACGATCTCTTGATGATGGACTGGCAGAAGTTTCGAAACTCCTCGTCGTAGAAGAACGCCTCGAGGCGCGACGCCCTCAGCGAACCGGGTTGAATCCCTTCGGAGAGGTGAAGGTCGCTGACGATGTACGTGTCCGCGCCTTTGGGTAGGGCCGAACGTGGGCGCTCTGGGCTCGAGGCGGGAGTGTCGCCCGTTTGCGAGCCTTCCTGGGCCAGCTCGCTCAAGGCGGGCTCGGGCGCGCGTACTTCTCGAGCGCAGCCTTCTCGATGTCCACACCGTGCAATGACGCCAGCGAGACCAGCCAGGCGAGCACATCCGCGAACTCCTCCTCGAGGTTTTTCCGGTCGTGGTTTCGCCGTATGGCACGTGTCAGCTCGCCGACCTCCTCTTGAAACCACATGTAGGTCCCTGGGATGCCGCGCGCGTGGTCTTTGTCGAAGTAGAGGCGCTCGATGAGCCTCTGGAACTCGCTAAGACCGATTGTGGATGGCTGAAGGGGAGGGGGGGCTGTCGAAGCAGACGCATCGAGAGAGGACGCGGAGTGCGAGTCGTTCATGGGTGGAGGATAGCGGTTCGAAAGGACTTCGAGAAGAGACCCCTTCGGCGCGCTTCGTGAGCGGCCCCTCCGCCGCCGGGGCGTCTCGAGGTCTCGTGCCAACGTTCGACGGGAGTCGTTGTTGATGGTCGAGCCGTCCGGCTTCGGACGACGGAATTCGGGGAGAAGCAAGACGCAAGTTGAATTTCGGTCACTTTGTCCCGTAGAGTCCCCGGCTTCACTCCGCGCGATGCGGACTTGGGAGGAAAGAGACACATGCGCATTCGTACCTGGTTGGCCGGAGCGGCCATCTTCTCTTTGTTTGCGGCCGGTTGTGAGTCGGATAGCAAGGACTCGACGGGCACTGACGCTGCGGACGCGACCGACGCCGCTGACGCTGCGGACGCGACTGACGCTGCTGACGCGACCGATGGCGCAGACGATGCCGACGCGACCGACGCCGCTGACGCGACTGATGGCGCTGACGATGCCGACGCGACCGATGGCGCTGACGATGCCGACGCGACCGATGGCGCTGACGAGACCGACGCGACCGATGGCGCTGACGAGACCGACGCGACCGACGTCGCCGATGGTTCGGACGGCGGGGCCGACGACGTCGACGTGGCGGACGCGACCGATGCTGCGGATGCAGTCGACGCTGTGGATGGAAGTGACGCCGTCGATGCCGTCGACGCTGCCGATGCCGCCGATGGCACTGACGCCGCCGATGGCGCCGAACTCGTGACCTTCGCCGACGCATCCGCCGCTTATCTCAAGACCTGCGGGGGATGTCACTCGGGCGGCGGCTCTGGCGGTACGAACTTCGCGTCGTCGTACGCCGACGCCATCAAGATGTCGAAGATCAAGAAGTGCGAGGGCCTGACCATCGCCGAGTGCGCGGTCCTACGCATCGAAGACGGCAGCATGCCGCTCGGTGGTGCGTCGGTCTCCCCCGACGATCTCGCCATCATGAAGAAGTTCGTGGAAGACGGCCTCCTCGAGAACTGATCCGGCGCCGGACTGTCGTGGCTCGGCCCGCCGCCACGACAGCCGCGTCCTCGGAGCCTGCTGTTTTTCTCCGTCGCTGCCCTTTGCGCTGCCGCACGGGAGCGGCGTCAGATGTCAGCCCCAGCTCCGGCGCCGCCGGCTTCAGCCGGAACTGACTCTGGGCTATCAGCGTTCAGCCCCTGCGC
>CANMLD010000163.1 GCA_947498315.1 Pseudomonadota bacterium
CATCGCGTGCGCGACCGACGGCGACTGCGCAGGCTGGGCGTCCGACCTACCCTGCATAGCAGCCTCCTGCTCAGATGGGGCCTGCCGGGGCGAGCCGTTGGAAGACGGCCGGGCCTGCACGGATGGCGATCCCGCGACCCAGGGCGACCAATGTCGGAACGGGAGCTGCGTCCCAGGGCCGACGGTCTGCATCTGCGACTCTGACGCCGCGTGCGGCCCCTTCGACGACGGTGATGGTTGCAACGGGCGCCTCCGCTGTGACGGGTGCGCGTGCCTGCCCGAGGCGACCCCGCCAGGGACCCCGTGCGACGACGCCGACCTATCCACGATCGACGACCGCTGCCAGGAGAGTGGCTCCTGCGCAGGGACCCGTCCTTGTCTATGCACCACGAGCTCGGAGTGCAGCAAGAACGTCTGCGAGGTCGCCGCTTGCCACGATTGCGAGTGCCGCGTGTTTCAGGACGAGCCCGGCACGCTCTACGCGGAGGTCGCCCCGGACGGCGCGGTCCCGGCGGGATGGACGACGAGCAGTACTAGCACGCAGGTCTTCTGGCGCGCCGGCCCTTCGCCCGGCCTTCGCGCCACGGGTCCCGGCGGCAGCTATGACCACGGGGCCGTCGACGCCAGGCTAGTCTCGACCCGCGTCATCGCGCCAGAGGGCCCGGCGCTGCTCGAGCTCGTCGTTGGCTTACCAACGACGGCGACGGGTTGCTCAGACCGGCTCGAGGTCCACATCGGCGGCAAGCTGGTCGACACCCTCTGCGCGGGCGCGGCGACGGGGCTCCGAGTGTACCCTCTCGCTGGCGAACAAGACGCGACACTCGAGCTTCGCTTCATGGCGGACGACATCGACAATGCCGGCGCCGGAGCCACCTTCACGGCCGCGCGCTGGATTCGCGTCGCGCCGCCAGCCTGTGGCGTCGGTGACAGCGAAGTGGCCGTGCCCGCTGGCCCTGGAAAGATCGAGACGGCTCCGGACGTAGCACCGCTCGGGCTGGCCTTTCAAGCCATCTGGCAGGACGAGGACGGCGTCTCCACGCGAACGGTCGACTCCACGGGGACCCCCACTGGGCCCGTGACCTCAGTCGCCGTGGGCGGACGCCGGCCAGTCGTGGGCGCTGGGCTCCTGGCGTGGGAGACGGACCTCGGTGTGTCCCTCGTCCCGCTGGCGGCGCTCCTGGCGGGTGGTGCCAAGGTCACCACAATCCCGGGCGTCTCCGCTCCCGATATCGACGGAGTGACGCCCCGGGTCGCGGTCTGGGACGGGAGCGAAGGCCGCCTCCTCGATGACGTCGGCAAGACGGTGTTCACGGCCCCATCGACCTGGCCGCCGCGAGCGGCCGAGTGGAAGACCGCTGGTGCGCTCGTAGTGACGAGCGAGTCCGCCGTTCAGTTGGTCACGGCGAGCGAGGCGCTCGACTTCCCTGGCGGCGTGGCTACAGGCAGACCGGACGCCGCGGCGGGCGCCAATCGAGTTGGCGTCGTGTGGCCGTCCGCAGCTGGACTCGCACTGGCCACGACCAATGGCGAGAGCGCGGAGCTCGCGAAGATCGGCGCGACGGCGCCCTCGATCGCCTACTCGACCAATGGATGGATCGTCGCCTGGGTAGACCCATCCGTCGCGGCACCGGGCGAGCCCCTCGCCGGAGCTACCGTCTCCGGTGAACTTTCGGCGATCCTCATCACTGGCACCCTTGAATTCCAGGTCCCCTACCCCGCTCTCGCCACCTTCGGGATCGGCAGGTCCGCCGCACCGCGAGTCGCTGCAACGACCAGCGACGTGATGGCGGTCTGGGTGTCGCCGTGGCTCGACGGCGACTCGCAGACGGTCGTCGTACGCAACCTGGAGTTTCCCCTCTAACCACAGACGACGTCCGACAAGCCCCCTTGTCGCCTGTCAGTCGTGCTTGTGAGTGCGGTCGTTCACGATTGGCGCCGTGCGGCCCAGAAACGCGACCCGTGCAATGTCATTTTTTAGATGAAACGGCCGGCCACGACTACGTCCTGCGGGTTCATCGCTGCAGTGCGAGTGGGTAAACGCAGGACGGGCCGAACCGTGGCACGCCGGTTGCGAAGGAGCATCGGCTCCTGTCGGACGCCAGCCGAACCCGTCCTATCTCGCATGTTCTGGGCGCGTCCGTAGCCACGAGCTGGCTCCTGTACGCGCTCGGCAAGTACAGCTCATCGGTAGACGCTTACCGCCTCGCCGTCAGCACGTCCCCGCGCGCCATCGAGCCCTTGCTCGGGCTCGCGACGGCCCTCCTCTCGGGCGGCAAGTGGTCCGATGCGGCGACTGCATGCAACAACGTGTTGAACCTGGACCAGAAGAACACCCTCGCCCACGGCAAGCTCGCATGGGCCCGCTTCAACGAAGGTCGCTTCAAAGACGCCGAGCTCAGCTACCGTCGAGTCCTCGAAGCCTACCCCGCGGACGTCGACATGCGCGCGGGCCTCGGCTGGTCCCTGCTCAAGCTAGGAAAGGCACAGGAGGCGGCGCGGGAGCTGCGTTTGGTGCTCGAGGTCGCGCCACGGCATGTGTCCGCGAAGGCGGGGCTCGACGTCCTTGGGCAAGGGGGGCGGTAGCCGAGCCCTCAGCCGGGCGGCTGCACCGGTCGCTCCGCCGACGTAATCGAGCCGCGGTTGTTGACCGACTCGATGACGCGGGCGAGTAGCGGCGCGATGTCGAAGCTGCGGTAGTAGTCGGGCGGATTGTCGTGGTGGACGGCGGAGGTACCGACGAGGCGGAAGCGCCAGCCCTCCGAGCGGGCGCGGGCGTCGAGCGCGTCGAGCCGCTCCCAGGCTGGATCCGAGAGGACCGGGTGAGCACAGGTGACCGTGATGTCGCGAGCACCGCCTTCCTTCAACTCAGCGCACGCAGCGACCACGGAGCCCGCGGTGTCGACGATGTCATCGACGAGCAGGATGTCCCGGCCGGTGACGTCGCCGATGAGGGTCGAGCGGAGGACGCGGTTCTCGGTGCCGTAGTCGCGAACCTTCGAGATGACGGCGAGGCTGTGACCGAGGTGCTCGGCGTAGTGGCGGGCTCTCTCGAGGCCGCCGACGTCGGGCGCCGCGACCACGGGTGGCCGCGACGGCTCGCCGGTCCAGGCGCCCGCTAGGCCCTCCTTCACCAGCCAGGGGCAGAGCTCCTGGTAAAGGGAGACGTTCTCGAGACGGCACACGGCAGGGTCGAACATGCCGCCGATGGCTTCGTTGTGGATCTCGAGGGCGACGACACGCCGGGCGCCTGCCGCCTGCATGCACCTGGCGAGGAGCCCCGCCGAGATCCCTTCGCGAGCGCGGCCCTTGCGCTTGTCTTGCCGCGCGCACGGAAAGTACGGGGTGACGACGGTGATGTACTGCGCGTCGGCGAGCGCGGCAGCCTCGATCGCGTGCAGGAGCATCATGGTGCGGTCATAGAGCGACCGGGGGTCGGACGGCGCGACCGGCGCCTGTACGATGTAGAGGTCGGAACCCCGAATGTTCTCAGCGATCTCCAGCTTCCCCTCACCACACGCGAACCACGCTTCGCGAGAGAGAGTCAGGGGTACTTGCAGCTGCTTCGCGATCGATTCGGCGAGCGGGAGCGCGGCAGCGCACGCCAGGATGTGAAGGGGAGCTCGGGGCTGGATTGGGTTCATCGGGGCCTCCGCGGCGCGCTCCTAGCAGGATCGCGTGGGCGTGTCATCCGGACGTTTCGCGAGCCCTGGTCATCGGGCCATGTAACCGGGCACGCGGTGCGGCATAGTGAACCCTCGGCGCCTTGGAGGGCCACCGCATGCAATGTCGTCTCCGCCCCCCGAGGTGGGCCCCTTCTCGGGCGCTCGTCTTCGCCGCGGCGCTCCCTACGGCGTGTTCGAGCGCTGCGAACTCCCAGAGCTCAAACTCCACCGACACGGCGGTAGCGTCGCTCGACTCGGCTCAGGGTGGTGGCTCGGCTGACACCACCATCGCTCCCGACGACTCGTTCACACTCGAAAGGGACACTACCGGCGGCGAAGTGCCCGATGTCCTCGTCGATGACTCTGGTGCCGACGGTGCTGCCGACGACGCCTCCCAGAGTGAGCCTGACCTGGGCGCTTTCGACACCTGCGAGGGCCTGGACTGCCAGCCCGTTACTGGCGGGGCCGTCTGCCCGCCGGTGGCACCGTTTGGGGTCGAGATCGGCGAGACCATGCCGGATTTGGTCCTCAAGACCTGTGACGACGGGGATATCTCCCTGCATTCGCTCTGCGAGAAGGAGGCGGTGTGGCTCTTCGGCTACGCCGACTGGTGAACGGGCTGCAAAGAGATCGCCAGTTCGGTGATCGAACCCCGTCAAAAAGCGTTCGGAAGCAAGGGATTCCAAGCGGTCCTCGTCATCGAGGACGGCAAGTCGGGCCCCGCCACGTCCCTTCTCTGCAAGTCCTGGCAAGAGAAGTATCAGGAGCCCGTGCTCGTCCTCTACGACCCGACGAAGGCGCTGCAGGCGCTCTTCGCGCTCAAGGGCCCGAACGAGCTCAACATCGTCCTCGATCGTGGCGCCGTCGTTCGATACGTCGAACGTTACGCTGAACAGCCCGACGTGGAAGCCGCGATTATCGCGACGCTCCCCGAGCAGCCTCCCGAAGAGTAGTGATGCCCAGCGGCATCTTGGCGTCTTCTTCCCCGCCCCTCGTCGTGGTAGACCTCGGCCATGAAACGAGTCCTCATCGCCAACCGAGGCGAGATTGCCGTCCGCATCATCCGCACCCTCCGGGAACGTGGCATCGAGTCTGTCGCCGTCTACTCGGAGGCCGACGCGACCGCGCCGCACGTCTTCATGGCCGACCAGGCAGTGTGTCTCGGGCCTGCGGCGGCGACTGAGAGCTACCTGAACATCCCGAAGCTCATCGCGGCCATCACAGCGACGGGCGCTGACGCGGTCCATCCCGGCTACGGGCTGCTCTCGGAGAACCCCGTCTTCGCCGAAGCGGTCGCCGCGGCCGGGGCTGTCTTCATCGGGCCGCCGCCGTCGGCCATGCGAGCCATGAGCAAGAAGACCGACGCGCGCGCCACCATGATCGCGGCCGGCGTCCCCGTTGTCCCCGGCGGGGAGATCGGGGACATCGCTCGCATCGGCTACCCCGTGCTCGTAAAGGCGGCCTCGGGCGGCGGGGGCAAAGGCATGCGTCGCGTGATGGCGGCAGAAGAGCTCGAGGACGCCGTGGCCTCCTGTCAGCGCGAGGCCGCGAAGGCCTTCGGCGACGCCTCAGTCTATCTCGAGCGGCTCGTGCTGCGCCCACGTCACATCGAGATTCAAGTGCTCGCCGACTCGCACGGTAACGTCGTTCACCTCTTCGAGCGCGAGTGCAGCGTTCAGCGCCGTCATCAAAAGGTCGTGGAGGAGTCCCCCAGCCCGGTCCTCACCGCGCGCGTTCGGGACGCGATGGGCGCCGCCGCCGTCGCCGCCGCCAAAGCCGTTGGTTACGTCAACGCAGGCACCTGTGAGTTCCTCTATGACGATAGGGACGAGTCCTTCTACTTCCTCGAGATGAACACCCGCCTCCAGGTCGAACACCCGGTGACCGAGCTGGTGACCGGGCTCGACCTCGTGTCGGAGCAGCTTCGCATCGCGGCCGGCGAGCCGCTCGGCTATTCCCAGGACCAGCTCTCGCAGCGCGGCCACGCGATCGAAGTGCGGCTCTACGCCGAGGACCCGGTCACGTGGCTACCTCAGATCGGCCGGGTCGACACGCTCGTATGGCCAGAAGGACCCGGGATCCGCGTGGATTCGGGCATATACGCGGGCTGGGAGGTCGGGGTGAACTACGATCCCATGCTGGCCAAGCTGTGCGTTTACGCCGCCGATCGTCCGAAGGCTGTGGCGAGACTACGCCGTGCCCTTGCCGAGACCGTCGTCCTCGGTGTGCGCACGAACCTGCCACTGCTCCAGCACATCGCAGACAGCCCGGCGTATCTCGCCGGTGACACCACCACCGCGTTCCTCGACGAGCACCCCTTCGACGCCAAAGCCTGGGTCGACGCGATGCCTGACGCTGCCGTCATCGCGATGGCCCTCGGCGCAACGGGGACACCCGCCCAAGCGACGCCGGGCGCGGCACCGGCCAGCAGCGATCCCTACTCGCCGTGGGCCCGTCTGCCTCGCGACGCGACCCACGTGAGGGCGCCTGCGAAACAAGAGACCGCCCCGGGAGGTGCGTCATGACCACCCTCACGAATCAACGCCAGTTCCTGACCAGCTTCGGCCAACTAACCGCGGTGCGCCCGGGCCCCCAGCCGAGCCAGCTCGTCCTCGAGTGCGGCGACCGAAAGATCACGTGCAGGGCCGAGCGCCTCGACGGCGGCCCCACCGGCGCTCTTTGCCTAGAGGTCGACGGGCGACGACTCCAGGCCTGGATCGCTGGTCGCACCATCCACCTGCTGGGCCGCACCTGGGAGCTCGAAGACGTGACGGGACGGTCACGCCGCAGCCGCGTTCAAGACACGGGCGGCCTGACGTCGCCGATGCCGGGTACTGTCCTCGACGTCCGCGTGAAGACCGGCGACTCGGTCACGAAAGGCCAGGTCCTCGTCGTCATCGAAGCCATGAAGATGGAGCACGCCGTGAAGGCCCCGACCGACGGCACCGTGCGCGCCGTCCACTTCAAGATCGGCGACCGCTGCGGCCCGGGCGACGTCCTCGTCGACGTCGGCGACTAGACGCGTCGCCGCGGGCTGGGCAGCGTCGTGCCGTGTCGCATTCGCCGAGGCCACATGCATCGGGCGGCCCGCGCCGCTCTCCCGATAACGCTGCGTACGGTGCCCTGAGGGCTCGGTCGAACATAAGTAGGTCGATTTGCCTCGCGCCGCATCCCCGCCCGGCCCCTTCCAAGTCCTCGAAATACGGGGAGTATGTCTTCGGACTTGGAAGGGGCCGGGCGGGGCGCGGCGCGGTCAACTCTCCCACTTATGTACGACCGAGCCCTTACGCCGTAGTGACGGCCGAGCTAGCCCCACCACGGCGACGCTCGTGCCGTCACCTCCGAACACGTCATCTTCTTTCAGAGTCCACGGTCGCCCTCAGGCCGCCGCCGCGACCTTCTTACGCGTGTCGAGCACTCTCAGCGCCAAACGAATCATCGCGTAGTCGAGTGGCTCCTCGAGCGCGAGGTGCTCGTGAAGTGGCTTCAAGCGATCGCGCCCAACGAGGTGCACCGCCGCTTCGACGCGCGCCAGCTCGCGTTCATCGAGCCACGGTGACGCGGTCGTCGGTCGCCGATCTTCAACCCAATCGAGGAAGTACCGCTCGACAGTGCTTCGGGCTCGGGTGGTCATGACCATCACGTCGGAGATGGAACAGCCCAAATCGAAAGCCGAAAACGCGGTCTGGAGTGTGGCCGACGCAACCTTCGCTTCCGAAACAGCGCCATCGTCATCGGGCCCAGCAACAACAGTCGACGTTCCGGCCGCCACTGCCGGCGGCGCTTCGACATGCGTCGGCTCCGGGAGCACATCGCCGCCCCCTCTCGCTTCCGGCGGGAGCGCCCTGAAGAAGCCGAGCAAGGCCTCGCCATAGAGCTCGAGGCGACGATCGCCGATGCCCGGGCAGGCCCGCAGCGCCTGAAGCGTCAACGGCCTTCGGCCGATGAGGCCCATCAGAACAGCGTCACTGAAGACCACAAAGGGCGCGACCTTCTCGAGCCGCGCCGTCTCGCGACGCCATTGACGGAGCTGTTCGAAGAGCGCCGATGACGCCGAATCATCGAAGCCATGCCCAGCCTGAGTGGTGGCCTCGACAGGGCCCGCTCCGCCGCCACTGGCCTGCCCCCGGGTCCTCTTGCTGCGTCGCTCTGGTTTGCCGCGCGGCATGGTGAGCCGCACCGGCCGCTCACCCCGGAGCGCGTGCCAGCCTTCGCTGGTCATCAGCAGCGTGTTCATCGGTCCGCGATCGAGGAAGCCTTGGCCGAGGAGCTGGTCGAGCCAACTCACGATGTCTTGGCTCTCGAACTCCTTCATCAGACCGAAAGTGCTGAGCCGATCGTGGCCGAACTGCTCGATCTTCTCTCGCTTGGAGCCGCGGAGAACGTCGGCGATGTAGTGAGCGCCAAAACGTTGTTCGACTCGGATGACTGCGCTCAGCAGCTTCTTGGCCAGCGTTGGCGAGTCTGGTGACTCGGTGCACTCCCGAAGGCACACGTCGCACGCGCCACAGCCGTCTGCATCGAGTTCGAAAGGCTCACCAAAGTACTCGACGAGATAACGATGGCGGCACGCGAGGTTGACCGCGAAGCGCTGCACCTCTTGGAGTCGCCGCTCGGCTGCCTGCCCGACCTCTCCCACGAGCTCGCCGAGGATGTGGCGCCACGCGATGAGATCTTGCCCCGAGTGAAAGAGGACACACTCGGCTGGGAGTCGGTCACGGCCCGCGCGACCAGCCTCTTGTTGGTAGTTCTCGATGGACCTCGGCAGGCCTGCGTGGGCGACGAAGCGCACGTTCGAGCGGTCGATCCCCATGCCGAAGGCGATAGTGGCGACGATGACGTCGATAGCCTCGGAGGAGAAGGCCTCCTGGTGTCGCTGTCGCAGCTCCGGCGTCATCCCAGCGTGGTAGGGGAGCGCGCGTACGCCGACTTTCGAGAGGGCCGCCGCGATCTCCTCCACGTCCTTACGCCGAATCGCGTAGACGATGCCCGCATCACCCGGGTGACGCGCGATGAGCTCCTGCAACTGCACGGTCAGGTTCGTCCGCTGAAGCGCGCGGTAGGTGAGGTTCGGGCGGTGGAACGAGCCGACCACCCGGACGGGGTCCACCATGCGCAGGCTGGTGACGATGTCCTCTCGAACCCGTGGCGTGGCCGTCGCCGTGAATGCATGCATCGCGGCAGATGGAAACAGGTCTCGCATGAGCGCTAGGCTTCGGTAATCACTCCGGTATTCGTGGCCCCACTGACTGATGCAGTGGGCTTCGTCGACCGCGATGAAGCTCACCTTCCCGAGGCGGAGCACGTCCTGTAAGCGGCCGGTGGCGAGGCCTTCGGGAGACACGTAGAGCAGCTTGAGCTCGCCGGTCTCGTAGCGGCGCACGATCTGCGCGCGATCGGCTGCCGAGGTCGTGGAGTTCAAGGTCGCGGCAGAGACGCCCGCACGGGTCAGCGCGTCGACCTGATCCTTCATGAGCGCGAGCAGCGGTGAGACGACGATGGCGGTGCCGGTCAGCGCGAGCGCCGGCAACTGATAGGTGAGTGACTTGCCACCGCCGGTCGGCATGACGACGAGGGTGTCGCGACCGGTCGCGGTCGCTTCGATGGCCTCAGCCTGACTGGGGAGCCAGGCGTCGAACCCCCACGTCTGACGCAGGAGTGGAAGGAGCGTGTTGGCGCTGAACATGCGGCTACCTCCAAAGGTGCGTGTTCTTGCGGACGAAGGGCTCGCCGTCAAGGTCGACCACGGTCGATTAGGGATCGAGCTCTACCCCATCCGACTCGCGAGCCGAGCGGCGAGACGGGCGTTGTTCTTCACGAGAGCGAGGTTGGCTCTCAGCGTCTCTCCCGCCGAGATCTCGGCCAGCGCCCCGAGCACGAAGGGGGTCACGCCGCGTCCGCTGACCCCCGCCTCGCTCGCCCGGTGTTCGGCTTCTGCGAGCCAGCCCGCAAATCGCTCTGACGCAATAGCCGAGGCCATCGGCACGGGGTTGCAGACGAGCACGCCGCGCCCCGTCCGCCCAAGCTCGAAGCGCAGAAAGTCGGCGAGCTCCTCTTCGTCATCGAAGCGCCCATCGACGCCTGCGTTGCTGTCAGAGACCGTGAAGGCCGGGAACCGATCGGTGCGAAAGCCGATGACGGGGACCCCGAGGCTCTCGAGCAGCTCGCGCGTCGCCACCACGTCGAGAATCGACTTCACGCCGCTTGCGACCACCGCGACCGGAAACCGGGCGAACGCCGCGAGGTCGGCGCTGACGTCGAGCTGAGTCCCATAGTGCTTGTGTACGCCACCGAGCCCGCCCGTCGCGAACACGGCGATGCCGTTCGCAGCGGCGATCTCCATGGTGGTGCTGACGGTCGTAGCGCCGGACGATTTGCGAAACATCGCGAGCCCGACGTTGGCCGTGTTCATCTTCACTGGCCTCGAGTCGAGCAGCGTCAGGACCTCGTCTCGCGTGAGGTCGGCGCGGGCCCGGCCAGCCGTGATGCCGATGGCTGCCGCCTGCGACCCTTCACGCTCGATGATGGCCACGAGCTCGTCGTACAGGGGCATCGCAGCATCTCGAGGCACGCCGTGCGCAAGCAGAGTCGTCTCGAGCGCGACGCGGGCCGTGGGCCGGCTCACCACTCTTCGACTCGCGTCCCTGCGAGCGCCGTGCTGCGTTCGCGATTGACCTTCACTTTGGGCTTCTGGTCCTCGGCCACCTCGCGCTTGGGCGAAATGCCGGCGTGCGGCCGAACGAAGACCGTCGGGCGCGCGTTCAAGATGTCCTTGAACTTCGCCTTGAGCCCACCTTGTACGTCCTCGAAACGCGCCCCTTCGAAGAGGATCCAGAAGTTCGATTGTCGCTCGTCGCCGAAAGGCAATGGCGCCAAATCGAGTCCAAAACGCACGACGGCGCGGTGGTACATGGCCACCCCATCAGACGGCGCGACGCCGATCATGAAGACTTCGTGGGCCGACGCGCCCGCGGCGCAGTAGACCTCAACCCAGTTCTCGGCAACGGACTCGTCATCGGGGCTGATCATCCGCGCAACGGCGAGGTAGCGAAGGAAGGCTTCGCTACCACGAGGCGCAATCTTCAGTGCAGGGTTCTCGGTCGCGATGAGGATGTCGTAGCGCGGCAGGTCCACCTGTCCGGCGTCCCCACCGACGGCGTCCCCACCGGCGGCGTCCCCACCGGCGGCGTCCCCACCGGCGGCGCCCCCCAGTGCGGCTACGGCAGGGGGTGAGGCAACAGCCGGAGCTGCATCTGCTTTTGGAGTCTCAGCGTCGCTTGCCATCGTATTCTCCCTCGGGTCCAGCCCGTGAGCGTCTCGCCGTCGAAAGTGGCGCATCGGTACCGGTTCCGTTTCGCCGGACCCGCCACTGCGGCCGCACAGTAACATCGACCGATGCTCGCGAGTAACTCACGCGTCCCCGCGCGTTCGAATCGAACAGCTCGAGCGAGTGGCTCGCAAGCAGATCGGGCCACTCGACGAAGACACTCCAGACCCGCATGATTGACCGAGTTGCCCGGAGGTCCCGATGCCGACGAGTTTCCCCATCTTCGCAGTGCGACCCAGAGTCGCCATGACTAGGGCTGTTGCCCTCGCGTCTCTCTTCGCGCTCTCGTGTCAAGCCCCAGTCGACCGAGAGGTGACGCTCGATGAAGGCGCGGCCCCGAGCGCATCGATGCCGCCATCGCACGTCCAGCTCGCGTCGCGAGAGAACGGCGGCGGGCACCATGGCACGCTCACCGACGTCCCGGGGGGCCTGAAAGGCGCCCTGAGTCGCTACCTCGACGCCTACAGCCGCTCCGATTGGTCGTCTGTGTGGAGGGTAACGGCCACCTCGGAACGCGAGTCTCTCGTTTCGCTCGGACGCCACCCTGCTGAGCGCAGCCAAGAGGCGGCGAAAGCCCAGGGCTTCGCCTCTTCCGAGGAGGTCCGCGGAGTGACGGACGAAGGCTGGTTCACCGCCAACAGAACAGCGCTAGCGAAGGCCGGGCGGCTGCCAGCGATGCCTGCCGCCGAAGGATTGAAGACGCTCGCGGTGACGCCGGTGGTCATGCCCGGTGACACCTCTGGCCGCCAGACGGTGGCAGTCAGCTTCGTAACTGACTCCGGGGCGACCGTCGTGCTCGGGGCTGTGATGCAGGGCAGCGAGTGGCGCTTCTTGTCCCCCAGGACGACGGGCCGCTGACGAATTGCGCCCTATGGCGAAGTCAATGTGGTGGCGGCGTAGGTCTATTGCCGTCGCTCCAGCCAGGACAAGAGTCGTCGGGCGTCGCCAAATCGCGACGTCTTGGAACGCGCCGCAAGCACGACGACCGCGAGTTTACGCTCTGCTGACGCCACCATGACGGCGACGCACCAGCCCGCCGAGCTGTTGAAGCCGGTCTTGCCGACGATGACGCCTCGCGACTCTTGGTGAGCGAACGCGTCGGTGTTGACGTAGGTGATGCGCGGCCGCCCTTTGGCTCCCCGAGTCGTGTGGGTCGCCTTTCGCGCGACCGTCGCGAGCAAAGGTACGTCCGCCGCGGCTTTCAGCAGTCCCACCAACGCCTGCGGAGTCGCTTGATTGTCGTGGCTGATCCCGGTCGGATCACCGAAGCGCATCGCAAGGCCGAGCGCCTTAGCCTCCTGATTCATCGCGGCGGT
>CANMLD010000164.1 GCA_947498315.1 Pseudomonadota bacterium
CGGCCCACTGCTCTGCGGCCCACTGCTCTGCGGCCCACTGCTCTGCGGCCCACTGCTCTGCGGCCCACTGCTCTGCGGCCCACTGCTCGGCGCTGCGGCGGCGGGAGCCGTGCGCCCTGACGCACCCGACGGTGCGCCATCGGACTCGCCACGCACGAAGATGCCGCGGAGTACACCGGACGGATCCCGCAGCGCAGCGGTCTGAAGACGCAGTTGCATGCGCCACGACGCTTTGCGGAACAGCGCCCACATGTTGCGGCGTAGCTCGGAGTGGCTGATGGAGCGCGCGAGGTAGCCGACCGCGTGGTCAGCGCCGAGCGAAAAGAAGGTGTCGAAGAACTCTGCCGTTGCGGCCGGGCTAAGCCCGGTCAGCGAGCTGGCACCGAACTGATGCAGCGCATGTGAGGCCCGAGCCTCGACCGGCCAAACGGCGTCGTCGAGCCCGCTGCCACGTGCGGCTAGGGGAAGGGCATGCAGAGCGGCGATGGCGTCTGCGACGGCGGAGGCGCGGCGCAGCGTAAGTCCGATCTGGTAGCCGGTGGCGGGGTGGGTGTATCCCGCGGCGGCGCCGAAGGCGATCAGCCCGCCGCGGAACGTCGAGTGCAGTGGGACCGAGCGAATCGGTGCGTCCATTGCGATTCGGCATCGCTCAACCCGGTGAACATCGACGATCTCCGCGCCTACGGCCGCCATTCGGCGCTCCAGCCGAGCCCGAAGCTCGATCAGGAGCGCGTCCGGCGGCATCACGTCCTCGCCGATGAGCACGGTCTCTTCGAAAAGAACGCGCGTCGGCGTGAAGGGCAGGATGTAGCCGAAGGTGCTGCCGATCGCCGACGTCGACGGCGACCGAGGGGGACGGAAGTCCATCAGCCAGGCGCCACGAGTCCACGGTCGCGCGAGGGTCACCTCGAGGCCGTAAGCGGTCTGGAAATGGCGAGGCGCTGCTTCGGGCTCGTGTGTCGCTCCGCGGAGCAGCGACCCATTGCCCGTAGCGTCGACGACGACGTTGCCGAGCACGGTTCGCGCCGGGCCAACGGCAGCATTGGCGCTCACCCTGACGGCGCTGGGGAGGCTCGAACGCGGGCTCGCTACCACCGCGGCCGCGACCGCTCGGAGTCCAACGGACTCGACAAATCGGACGCGATTCGTCGACCGTAGCTCCGATAACAAGTCGGACTGCATTCGGTCCGAGTCCAGCGCCACATACGCGGCATCGACGACTCGCTGCACGGAGCCCGCCACAAGGACACTGGTCCACACCGTTCGTTTCCACGCGTCTGGGAAGTCCGACGGAAGCTCCCGCTCCCACGTTGACAGTTGACGGTCCCAAGGCCGGCTGCTGTCCTCCGCTAAGATGACGACGTTCAGGCCGCGCCGGGCGCACTGCACAGCCAGGAGAAGTCCAGCGGGGCCGGCACCGATGATGACCACATCGCCCCTCACCGCTGGGGGCGTGGCCTCGTGTTCGGGGGCGACTTTCACGTGCGGGCTCCTGGTGGCGGAAGAGACGAGGGGCCAACGGGCGCTCTTGAGCAAGAGCAAGGATGCAGCGGTATGCCCCCGGGTTGCGAGGAAAAGATTCGGAAGTGCTCTGGGTGGTCGTTGCGCACCAGCGGATCGCAGACAGCATCTGGCTCGCAGGGGGTAAGTTGGAACTTCAGATCGGCTGGATGCTGGAACGGCTGTGACCCTGCAGCGCATGGGATATCGATTCATGATTCAGCTCGACGACCCGAACAGCCGCCTCTCCCTCGATTGCATCGAAGCCCCGGGCTCTTTCCTCTGGTGGTATCTCGAGATAACGAACGTCGATGGTGACGGCATCGTCCTCATTTGGGCCTACGGCCTCCCCTTCCTCCCCGGACTCGCCGCAGACGCGCGTGCTGGAGCGCCCGCCGCTGGCCGTGCCCGTCCGAGTCTCAACGTCGTGACCTACTCACGCGGCGTCCCGGCCTCCTACATCCTGCACGAGTACGAGCCGGACGACGTCGCCTGGGATGGACAGGGCCATTGGCGCTTCGGCGCCTCGGAGATTCGCAGCGTCGACGCCGGCCCAGAGCGGTCCGTCGACGCGAATCTCGAGATCCCAATTCCTGGTGGGGATGTACTGCGCGCTCGGATCCGAGCAGCCGGCCCTCGACCTCTAGCCGCCGTGGGGCCGCTGCCGGCACTCCTGTCGACCGGTTCGCCACACGGGTGGACCCCGCTCGTCATTGGCGCCGTCGGTACCGCTCACGTCGCCATCCCCGGCCAGGGCTTTCGTTTTGTAGTCAGTGGCGCCGCCTATCACGACCGGAACCGGAGCACGCGACCCCTTCATGAGCTGGGGTTCCGACGTTGGCTATGGGCGCACGAGCGCCGCGGGACCGCGGAGCGTATCGCTTATGCGCTCTGGCCACGTGACTCGAAGGCCCCTCTCGGCTTCGGCATTGAAGCGGCCCCCGGGGAGCCCCTGAAGGTCACGGCGCTCGAGCCCACCTTCGTTGGGCGCCGCACCCTGCCGTTTGGGATGCGTTCTTGGGACTCGGTCACCTTCCGAGTGCCTGGTGCTGACCACGCCGACGAGCCCTTCCTCGACTTCCCTCTGACTCACTGTGTCGACCAAGGTCCCTTCTACCTCCGCTACTTACGTGCGCGAGGGGGCGTTGGCAGCCTCGAAGTCATCGATCCAGACCGGGTCGACCTCGCACGCCATCGCCCCCTCGTCGAGATGCGCGTCACTCGCGCCGGCCAGAGGCCTTCGATCTGGGCGCCGCTCTTTCAGGGTGCGCTCGACGGACGGCCAAGCCGGCTCTTGCGCTACTGGAAGTCGCTACTGGCGACGCCGCCTGGCCCCGTTCTTCGACCTGACTTCCAACGACGTCGCTCTCGGCCGGTGGAACCACGCTGACCATGCGAGGGATCTCCCGACGGGTGGCCGTGATTGGGGCCGGTTTCGGCGGCTTGAGCGCGGCCTTAGCACTGAGAGCGTCTGGGCACCACGTCACAGTCTATGAAGCTGGCCATCGCGTTGGCGGCAAAGCCGACCGCCTCTCCGCCAACGGTCGCTCCTTCGACACCGGGCCGAGTCTGCTGACAATGCCGGACGTGCTCGAGCAGGTCTTCGTGCAAGCGGGGACAACGACCTCTGAACAGGTGACCCTGCGCCGTTTGAAGCCGGCGTTCCGGTATCTGTTTCCCGACGGCACCCGGCTCGACCTCGACGACGAGCCAGACGCTCAAGCCGAGGCCGTGAAAGCAACCTTGGGCCCCATAGTCGCGACGGATTACGTCCGGATCCTGGCTCACTGCCGCCAAATCTGGGACGTCGCCGCTCCGAGCTTCGTCTACGGGGATGCCCCGTCGTTCGGGACGATCGCCGAACGACCGTTGTGGTCGGCGCGTTCCCTCGGCCGTATCGACGCGGCACGTTCGATGCGGAGCGCCCTCGGATCTCTCACACGGTCGCCTCACCTCCGGGCGCTCTTTGCCCGTTTCGCCACCTACAGCGGCTCCGATGCGCGCGTCGCGCCGGCCACACTGTTGTGCGTCGGCTGGGTCGAGCTGGGGCTCGGCTCTTGGGGCGTCCTTGGAGGGATCTCGGCAGTCGCGCGGGCGCTCGCAGCTCGCTTCGTGGCGCTCGGCGGCGAGTTGCGCGTCGGGACCGGCGTCGCGGAGATCCTGCTCGAGGGCGACCGCGTCGCGGGAGTGCGCCTCGAAGACGGTCAGTCGGTGCGTCATGACGTCGTCGTCTCGAACGCGGACACCCGAGCGCTATACGAGACCCTGCTTCCGCCTCAGCGTTATGCCCCCGGTGCCTCCATCGCGTTCGCCCAGCGACGGCTCGCCCGCGCCGCTCGCGAGTCCACACCCTCCATGTCCGGCTGGAACGCCGTCGTGATGACGCCCCCCGCGGGCCGTGCGGCTCACACCGTGCTCTTCCCGAAGGCGGCGCCAGGGGAGGCTATCGACGACGCCTATTACGATGAGTTTGCTGCCATCTTCGACCGCAACACCCTTCGACAGCATCCCACCATCTATGCCTGCGACCAGCGCATCGCCCATGCTGACGACGCTCATGCTGACGACGCCCATGCTGACGACGCTCATGCTGACGACGCTCATGCTGACGATCCTCAAGGCGCCGGCCCCGTCTTCTTGATGGTCAACGCGCCGTCGGCCTCGGCCTGTGAGGCCGGCCCTGGCATCGACTTCGCTGCCCTCGAAGTCGAGTCTCTGGCGCGACTCCGAGCGGCCGGCGTCCTTGGAGACGGCCACACCGTCTTTCGCCGTACCCCAACAGGCCTTGCTGATCGATTCCCGGGCTCCGATGGCGCGCTCTATGGCGCCGCATCAAACTCTCGCTTTGCTGCGTTTCTGCGGCCCGGAAACCGCGTCGCGGGCATACGCGGGCTCTACGTCGCCTCCGGGACCGCGCACCCGGGCGGCGGAGTGCCTCTAGCGCTGCTGTCCGGGTTGGCGGCGGCGCGAGCCGTTGGGGCAGATCACCGGTAGGTTGGCTGCGCATGTCAAGCCCTTACCCTCCAGAAAGTACGGACAGGGCAGTCTGGCTCAGTTGAAGCGGTCCAGGGGGCAGCCACCTGGGGTTGATGACGTCTCCTGCTTCGCCCGGATGGACCGACTGAAGCGCATTGTTCGGGTGCACCTGTTCGCCGAGTTTGCGCCGCGAGCGCTTTGTTGGCGCTGAGTGCTTGGCCGGTCTGGATCCCCGTTCTCGTCGCTGCTGCTGTCTCGAAGCCGTTCCTCACCAACGTCTCCTCAACATTGCTGCTAGGGTGGTTGATTGTGATGGCGTTTCAATCGACCAAGGCTGGGATGTATGGCCCTGCGGAAGTCCAAAGTGAGTCTCAGATTGCGACGTAGCCAGAAGTCGCCATATTCGTTCGATGCTGATGCAAACGCTGGAGTGCCATTTTACTCACATTTAGAGTAAAAATGATTAATGGTATCAGTCTGAAACCACGCACTTGGCGTCACTGACGGAGCACATCGGCAGCCGGCATCGCTGTCGCGGGCCGTAGCCATATCTGTCCCGCGCTACCCGCCAAGCTTGCTCACGCACGCTCGTTGAGAGTCGCGAAATCTATCTTGATCCTGAGAAGTCGCACCAAAGCACTTGTTACCTTGGTGTCGTAGCTTAGATAGGTTGGTAGAACCAGATCTTGAACAAGTTGACGTCGCGACCCGCCGTGATGGGGATCTGCTTCAACTTGAAGTTCGGCTCGGTGACGTACTCGCCCGGGATGACGAAGGGCCAGTTGCGCCAACGGAAGCGGCGGTCGTTGCCCGGGCAGACCGAGTTGCCGACCTTCTTGCCGTTCACATACATCTCGGTCTCGTGGTCACCGTGGACGTAGTCCATGCGGATGACCATGATGACGTCCTTCTTCGGCGTGGCGCCGCTGATCTCCCACTCGGCGTAACCACCTTCGTAAGCGACGCCGACGTCTTCGACCGTGACCCCGTCCGGGTACTTCAGGCGCTGCCGCGTCCGGTAGCGGTCGCGGGATTGCTCGATGGTGAACTTGTGGGCCTTCTCGCTGCCTTCGTCGATGAGGTCGATCATGTCGATGAGCTTGAACTTCGACTCCTCGATCTCGAGGACCTTTCCGAAGTCCGCGCTGCGCACCTTGATGGCTTCGAAGATCTTGTCGGTCGGCGCGCCCGCGTCCGAGACCGGAGCGGCCTGCGCGAGCTTGTGCGCGAAGAGATCCTGCAGCGACTCGCAGGACTTGCGCTGGTAGCCGATGCAGTTGATGAGGTAGTCGAGGTCGCCTTCCCGGCCCATGCCGCGCACGATCTCGATGTTCTTTTTGAACGCGCCGAACTCCTTGCGTGACCCGAACTGGGGGTAGTTCGCGTCGACGTCTTGGATCATGTTCCACTGGAGCTGGAAGATGAGCCGGAAGAGCTCCACGAGCGAGTCGCGGCTGACCGAGCGCGCGCGCAGCATCATCTCGAGCGAGATGAGCGCGTGCAGAACATCGGACGCCGTCAAGATGCGCAGGTCGTGGAAGAGGTAGCTGTACGTGATTCGGCCGATCGCGATGAGCTCGAGCAGGTCGCGGATGAGCTTCGGCGAGAGGTTGCTGCCGACCACGCCCGCGATCGGCACGAAGCGGCGGTCGATCTCGTTGGCCTTCGGGTTCTCCGGGTCTTTCGGCTCAGTAATGCGCCTGACGCCCGGCTCGAGGTAGATGCGAGCGAGCTCGATCTCCTTGGTGACGTCCGGCTCCATCACGTCGATGTCGATGCGGCAGCGCTCAGCGACACGGCGGTGGCCCTTGAACTCGAGGTTCTCCTTGTACGCGATGAAGTCCGTGAACTCCTCGATGTACTTCGCGACGATATAGATCGTGTTCGGGAGCTTGTAGTCAGACGCGTTGACGGCCTTGATCTCCGTCTCACGCAGCAGGATGTCGTTGCCCTGCCCATCGACCGCGTAGCCCGGCGAGATCTCGACCGCCAGCTCGCCCTTGCCGCGCGCGCTGACCCGGAAGCCGCCCTCGTGGCTCGGGACCACACCCGCCGCGTGCAAGAGGCGGTTGTGCAGCTTGCGCTTGTCGATGTGGTAGGTCTCGGCGTCGTTCCAGTCCTTCTCCGTGGTCATGAACCCCCGGAAGAAGTTGATCCGCTTGAACACTGCGAGCTTCTGGTCGGACATCAGCCGTTCTCCTCGGAACCGCCTGGGGCGTTTCGGTCTTCTTCATCTGCTGACGGCGCATGGCTCCCGCGTGAGGTGGAGGCGCTGCCAGACTTCTTCTTGTTAGTGGGTACGGCGGGTTCGGCGCCACCAGACCGAGCGGCCCGCGCGGCTGGGATCGCCGTCGGCACAACGACGGGCGTCTCAACTACGCTCGACTCGGGGAGCATGGGAGCTGAGTCGCCGGAGGTCTCTTCTTCGTCGTAACGGAGATCTGGCACGCCGAGGCTGGACACACCGATCTGCATGAAGACCTGCGGGGTCGCGCGCCTCTCTTCAGTCTGGAACTGAAGGAAGTAGGTCGCGTGCGCCGGCTTCTCCATGTTGATGAGGTTGTGGATCTTCACCACCATCTCTTCGGTGACCTCGTCAACCCCGACGGGGATGTGAACCATGAAGCAGTGGTCGAGATCGATTTGGGGGAGAACGATGGTGTCGACACCTACCGACGACGTGACCCCAACCCGGAAGCCGGGATAAGGCCACTTGTTCTCTTCGATGCGGGGTTCGCGGTCGAGGAATATGCGGATGACGTCGCGCAGCGCCCGCTTGGTGCCGCGGTGCTTGTAAAGCTCGGCAGCGGCGCTGATCAGCTTGCGCTTCTTGATGTCAGGCCAGTCGACGTCGAGCGTCAGCGCCACCCAGTTCGCGAGCCACGGGAGGAACTCCTCCGGGGTCTCACGGGGGTCGTAGTAGTGCCAGCCCTGGTCGAGCTTTCGGGAGACCGAGAGCTGTATGTGTTGGAATACCCAGAGGAACTCGCGGAGGAAGTCGTTCCCGAGCGCGGCGTCCGTCTGGTAGATTTGAGGGAGATGCCGCAGGTAGCTGCGCCGGCTGACCCGGAGCACCACAACGCCGTAGTTGTCGACCAGGTTGCCCTTGATGGGCTCCTGAGCCACGACGGTACCGACCGACTCGTAGCTCTCGACGAACCGGACGCGAGGGACCTCCTTGAAACCGGCGTTACGCAACGCGATCGCGGCATCCTCCTCGCGGAGACCCACGAGGTCCGGCATCTTGAGCTTCTTGCGGTCGCGTTCGCGCACTGGGTGGTCCGCTTCCTTCTGGGGTGGTGCGGCTACTGGGAGCCGAGTGACTACTGAGAGCCGAGTAACGGGCTGTTCAGCTCTCCCGAGCTAGACGATGGCCTCGGGCGCCTTCTCGTGGATGTCGATGTTGACGAGGAACGGGAGCTGGTCGTCGTCGATGCGCACCATCTCCACGTCGACCTTCTTCTCCTCATCGAATATCAGGACGCGGCCGACGAAGTCGACGCCTTCCACCTCTTCGACGACGTGGTAGAGATCGACCTTGAACACGTTGCGGCCGAAGGGCCAGCCCTGGCCGTCCTTCCAGCCGCGGAGCGGATGAAGGAAGCGGCGCAGCCGTTCATCGATCTCGCGCTTGATACGATCCGAGCTGCCCGACGGGCGGCGCGTGATCTCGACGCGAACCGAGAGCTCAGCGTAACGGGGCTTCAGCACATGCAGCTTGGTCGTGAGCAGCTTGCGCTCGTCGAGGTAGACCCGCACACGTCGAAGCAGTTCGGTCGTCGGGATTGGCTTTCCGAGCGCTTCTTCGTGCTTCTCGGAGACCTTCGGGACGACCACGATGGCGACTTGGCCCTCGCTCTTGTAGCCAGGGAGACATGTCACGCGGGCGACGCTGTTCGATGCCTGAACGGCCAGGGCCTCGAAGTCGGCCTTGGTCACGGCGCGGCCTCGGCTCTTGAGCATCGCTGGCCCTCGGAGCTTGAGGTCGTCGACCGTCTCGAGGTCCGCGCCGCCCATAGCGGGGAAGGGATTCGAGACGCCGTCGATGTAAGGGAGCGCTTGACGCAGCGTGTCGATGGCGCCGGCTGGCACGTTGCCTGTGGCTCCGCCACCCACGCGGTACTCGAGCACCCGAATGTTGCGGTCTCCCTTTGGCGGGATCATCCCGTGGATGCCGTCGCCGAAGCGGAGCTCCCCGGTAGTCACCTCCTTCAGGTAGTGGCGGCTCCGCTGCCCGGACTCGTAGAGGCTCTCGACTTCGGTCCATTCGACGACGTAGCCACCGTCGGGGAACTCATTGAAGCCGCGACCTTGCGTTGCGGCCTTGATTGCCTCGATCTCGCTCTCGATCGGCCGCTCCGACTCGATCACGACCACCTTCTGTCCCGGCAAGACCGGACCGTTAGGGAAGCGGAAGGCCTGGTTCGGCGTCGCTTGCGATGAGCCGAGGATGGTCTCGGGGAACGTCGTGTGGTTCGACGCGTAGACCGAGTTCAGTAGGATTCGGTCGCAGACAGGCGGCTCGTCGTACCCGCCGTACTCGAGACGAGCGCGTATCCAGAACAGAGTGTCGCCATAACGTCGCAGCTTCCTCTGAACCTTCGGTCCCACGAACTCGACGAAGCCACCCGCCGTGAAGTTGTCGGTGTGGTCTCGTGGCAGCAGCAGCGCCCACTCTTTGCCGTTCCAGTACTCCCAAATGACCGACTGCTCCGAGAACTTCTCGAGCTCGGTGCCTACGAAGACCCGGTCGCGCGTCTTTGAGACGCGCTGCCCGGAGTCGAGGCTGCTCGAATCGAGGACGTTGAAGTAGAGCTGAACCGGCTCATGAGGCAGCGCCTGCTCGAAGCCGAGGTACAGAGTCGGGTTCTCTTCCGGCACGGGCTGGAAGACCTGGAACGGCTTGTATTCTTGGGCCGCCTGCTTGGAGAAGTCCGTGTACTGGAAGTCGTTGTACGCAACCACGTGCGCGAACGTGGTGTCCGGCTCGGAGAACTTGAGTGAGAGCCCTTTCAGCACGGGCGGACGAAGCGGGTGTTCGTCCTTATAGACCCAACGGTCTTCAATGAGCTCGTAGCTCCCCTTGCTGCCGTAACCGCCCTTCACGACGTGGCAGCGAATCCAGAAGTGCTGCTTGCCGTTGACCTCGTTTTGAAACATGTCATCAGGACGGTCGAACGAGATGGCACCGCTCAACGTCATCGCGGCGGTCTCGTCGTTGAACGCGAATGGGTTCACGTCCTTCTCGATGGCCTTACCCTTCGGGGCTTCGTGGCCCGGGCCGGACCGCCCGAACGCCTTCCAACGTTTGCCGCCCCAGTATTGCCACTCCAACACGAGGTCGTTCGAGGCAGAGGGCTTGTCGGCGACACTCGGATCGGAGAGGGCCACCTCGAGACGCACGCGTGTCTTCGGCTGACTGAAGATCTCGTCCGAGGCGACGTAGAAGAAGTTGTCGATGGCCGGTTCATCGCCGAGCGGCTTGAAGTTGCGGTCGAGGTCCTGCAGCAGGTAGGCTTCGCCCGACGGGTTGTAGTAGACGAGCGTGGGACGCATCCCGTCTCCCAGCACTTCGATTCGGCTGAAGATGCGGTCAACTTCGGTCTCGTCAGCCTTCTCTGGGACCTCGGCGAGTCGGCCGCGGATCCACCAGGTCTCCTGCTCACCGATCTTGAACTTCTCGAACGTGGCTGGGCCGAGGAAGGCCACCGCGTCGAAAGGCTGTTCCGTGCCCGCCTCAGTGAGCTCGCGCCACCGTTCGCCGTTCCAGTACTCCCACTCGAGGAGCTTGGGGAAGGGGCGGTCGGACGCGGTAGGTCGCTCGAAGCGTAGCGTGAGGATCGCCGCTTCGCCGAAGCTCTGGAGCCGGTCGTCACCGAGGTAGAGGTAGCGATCGACCGACGTCACGCCTTCGAAGATCTCGAAGGGCTGTCGGCCGTCGATGAACGCGGTCACGTCCGAATACTGCTCGTGGAACTGACTGACCGCGCGGGCGATCTTATTGTTCAGCAGCAGGATGTCTTGCTCGGTCTCGAAGACCATCGCTTTGCGGTCGCCAGTCGGCTTGGTCGCGGTCTGAGTCCCTCGCGCGACCAAGAGGCTGTCGGTCTTGTCGGAGAGCTGAAAGGTCAGCACCGTGCGCGCCGGCTGGGGCGGCTGGCGCTGAATGCCCATCAGGTCCAGGAACGTGAGGTAGTTCTTCTCTGGGACCCGATTGAGCCGGTAGATGACCATCTCGGTCATCCACGCGAAGAGCTGTACCAGGGTGATGCCAGGGTCGGACGGGTTGAAGTTCGTCCATTCCGGGCAGTATTGCGGAATGAGGCGGATGGCCTCGTCGACGATGTCGCGATAGGTGCGGTCGTCGAGATTTGGGCTGGGGATCATAGATCCTGCTCTCTCCGCAGATAGAAGGGGTAGACCATGTTGCGAAGCGAGTTATCGTGGATCAGCTTGTAGCTGATCTCGAGTAGCAACATGTTCTCGTTATTAGGGTCGGGCATGGCACGAACGCCGATGTCACGGATACGGGGCTCGTGCTTCTGCAGAGCTTGTTCGGCGTAGTACCCGACGATGGATGCCGTATTCGCCGTGTTCGGGTGGAACACGAAGTCGTGAATTCGACTGCCGAACTGCGGGTTCATCACCCGCTCACCAAGCGCAGTGCCGAGCACCACCTTGACGGCCTCGTGGATGTTGTCTTCGAAAGACGACGTGGCGATTCCGCCTGCGGGGCCGATGCGGACCGGAAAGGACCAGCCTGTGCCGAGGAAGTTCTTTCGGCTCAAGTCGCCTCCTGCGAGCAAGCGTCGACGTTCGGCAGTAGGGACTCAGCCGCCATCACATCCGCCACTCGAAGAACGTGCGGCAGTCGGGGCACTCGAGCCTCACCTTCACGTCTTCTTCGACTTTGGCGATCAGCGTGCCCTTGCCGCACTTAGGGCAGCGGTGGCCGTCCGGTCGACCGTTCAGCACCTCTTCGAGGATGTCCTGTAGCTCCGAGGCGGCTTCGATGTCGAATTCAGCCATGTTCCGCCCTCCGCTCGTGGTTACGGCGTGCTTGGGATCCCGAGAGAGCCGCGATGATAGCGGAGGGTCGCGGGCTGTCAAACGGCCAACGGGGCCCTCGAAATATCGCGCAGCTAGTTCCAGACATCGCCGGTGTACCGGTGCGGGTGAGCTGCCCTGCGGCTCGCGACGAAGGACAGCGAGCGTACGAATGGGAGGCTGAGGTCGCCGCACGTTCAACGTACCGGGCTTCGGTGACGCCGCACGGGCCGACCCGCACCGGTCGGCCAGCGCCCCGACGTCGACGCTGGATTTCGCTTTTATAGCGAGGGACTCAGCGGGTCGGACAAAACTTCGATTGGCGTCCATCGGCAAGTTTTTAGCATCGAGTTGCTCTCGTTCAAAGGCGGTCGATGCAGCCGCCTTCGTCGCTCGAGTACGCGCCTATCGGCGCCCAGTCGAAGCAAGAGGGCGGCTGCGTCGGCAGTGCGTGCGCTTGCGGGTGGGGGACGCCCCCCCCCCGGCGTGCGCGGCGATCGCTCAATCTCCATTTTGTTCGACCCACTCAGAGCCGCATGATTGCGGCAAATCTTGGCCGCAAACACTGATGGGGTGCCGAACCTCCAGTGCCGCCTGCGCATCTGGAAAAACACGGTATAGC
>CANMLD010000165.1 GCA_947498315.1 Pseudomonadota bacterium
GGTCTCGCTGGGTCCCGGTGATGCAGACGGCCTCACCGAGCTCGGCGATGCGCTCCTCGGGCTTCACTCGGCCGGCGTGACCGTCGACGTGCAGGCCTGGTACCGAGGGCGCTCGCCGCGCAAGGTCTCGATCGACTCGTTACCCGTCCGCGCCAAGTCCGCGTGGCTCGTAGACGGGCAGCGCGCAGTCCCGGTCGTCGGGGAAGCGCCTAAGGGCGGGCTGCAGCTCGTTCCCGAACCGCTCCGGCTCGCGTCGGTGTCGCCAACGGTGGTTCCTGTCGCCCCCGACGGCGATTCGCGCGAACACGTCGTCCTCGAATACCTGTCCTCACTTCAGCGTATCGTCGACACGCAACGGGACGTCATGCTTGGCTTTCTGGGCGCGCCCGTCTCGCCGAGAGCGCCGTCCCCATCAGCAGCGAAGTCGACCGTAGCGCACACTCATCCCAAAGCGACGTCCCAGGCGCCCGTGGTCGCGATCGTCCCCGTGATTGCGACGCCTGTGGCGGCCCTCTCGGTATCGAGCACCCTCGTGGCTCTGGTGGCGGAGCGGACGGGCTACCCCGCCGAGATGTTGACGCTCGACCTCGATCTCGAAGCCGACCTATCCATCGACTCCATCAAGCGGCTCGAGATCCTCGGGGCGCTGGCCGAGCGGCTCTCCCTCGGAGCAGGAGACGACGAGAGCGCGCGGGATGGGCTCATCGAGCGTCTGGCGACCAAGAAGACGATACGCGGGATCACGGAGATTCTCGACGCCGAAGCGGCTCGCGCACCGGCACTCCCAGCAAGGGCGGTGGCGCCCGCTCTCTCAATCACACCGCCGCTGACGGTCGTCACGCAGGCGGCGCCAGCGCGCCCGCGGGGGGCTGTGTTGACCGCGCTGACTGGGCTCGTGAGCGAGAGGACCGGTTATCCGACCGAGGTGCTGCTCCCCGATCTGGATCTCGAGGCGGATCTCTCCATCGACTCCATCAAGCGTCTCGAGATCATCGGGGCGCTGGCGGAGATCCTGGGCTTCGGTGGAGAGCAGGGCGGCGACTCCGAACGCGACGCTATGGTCGAAGCTCTCGCCGCCAAGAAGACGCTTCGGAGTATCGCAGATTGGCTCGAAAACGCAGCGGCGACCATGGAGCCGTCATCGGCGGCGACCATGGAGCCGTCAGCAGCGGCGACAACGGAGCCGTCAGCGGCGGCGAGCTCGGAGCCGTCAGCGGCGGCCCTCCCTGTGCCCCCAACATCGGCCCTCCCTGTGCCCCCAACATCGGCCCTCCCTGTGCCCCCTTTATCAGCGCTCTCGGCGCCACCCGCCGCGTCGACCATCGCGACCTGGGCTCCCGACCGGGCCGCTTTGACCACCGGCCTCGTCACGCTCATCGCAGAGCGGACGGGCTACCCCGCCGAGGTGCTGACGCTCGATCTCGACCTCGAAGCCGACCTCTCAATCGACTCCATCAAGCGCCTCGAGATCATCGGAGCGCTCTCCGAAGGGCTCGGCCTCTCGGGTGATCTCGACGAACGCGATCAGCTCGTCGAGTCGCTCGCTGCCAAGAAGACCATCCGCGCCATCCTCGACACCTTGCTCGCAGGGGGTCCGGCGCCGCGACAGGGCGCAGTTGCCGCAACGGAGCTGACGGCGGCGGACGGGCGGACGACGCAGGGGCGGACGACGGAGGTGCGGACGATGGAGGGGACGAGGCTCGATGCGCCTAGCCCCGTCACCAACTCAGAAGATCCCCTGCGGCTGCGTCGCTACGTGGTAGCGAGCACGGCGCTGCCGGCTCCGAAACCGAACGGCACCGTCAAGGCGCGCGTGACGCCGCTGCGAGTGGCGCTGCAGGGGGCCGACGCCGAGTGGGAGACTGGCCTCAGAGCGGCTCTGGCATCGGTTCCCGCGACCGTCTCTTCGTCCACAAGAGACGCCGCTGATGTCGTCATCGACCTCACCGGCATGGCCGGGGATGCGCCCCGTGTCTTCGAGGCCGTCAGGGCACGTATCCCCAAAGGACTTCTCGTCCTCGTGGGCCGGAGAGACAGCGGGATCGCCGGCTTCGCCAAGACGCTCGCGCGGGAGCTCGCGCCGCTGACGACGCGAGCGTTCACCTGTGACGAGACAGCGAGTGGCACGCTGATGGCGGCCGTGACGAGCGCGGTGCGCGACTGGACGGACCATCCGGAACGGCGACAGCCGGTGCACGTCCATCTCGGGATGGATGGTCTGGGCCAAAGCGAGCTCTCCGAAGTCGTGCTTGGACGCGGGCCCGTGTCCCTGACCCGCGATAGCCGAGTCCTCGTGACGGGCGGCGCACGCGGCATCACTGCAGGGCTGGTCAAGGCACTGGCACCTTCGGGAGCGACCTTCATCCTCGTCGGGCGGTCGCCACTGCCGACGGCCTCGGACATCCCGCCCGAGGCCGAGGGCAACTTCTCGGACGCCGAACTACGCCGCGCGCTGGTCCTCACCGGCCGCTACGAGACGTTGAAGTCGGTCGAGAGCGAGGTGAAACGGATCTCGGGAGCCCGGGAGATCCTGGCGAATCTGGAGGCCATCACCGCGGCGGGAGGCCGGGTCGAGTACCACGCGCTCGACGTCGCGGACGACGCGGGGTTCAGGCGATTGCTCGAACAGACGCTGGCAGCAGGCCCGCTCTCGCTCGTCGTGCACGGGGCGGGCGTCCTCGAGGACAAGCGCTTCGGCGACAAGACGCCGGACTCATTCGAGCGTGTGTTCCGAACAAAGGTGAACGCGGCACGAACGCTGGTCGCGCTGCTCCCGAAGAAGACGGCGCTCGTCTTCTTCTCATCGATCGCCTCCACCTTCGGCAACGCAGGGCAGGTCGACTACGCCTCGGCGAACGACGTGCTCGACGCGCTCTCGGAAGCTCGCAGCGCATCGGGCGCGCCGACGCTGTCGCTCGCCTATGGCCCTTGGGGATCTGGCGAGGGCGTCCGTGGGATGGTCTCACCCGAGCTGGAGCGCGAGTACGCGCGCCGAGGGGTTGGCCTCATCGATGTGCGCGGAGGGGTCGCTGCGACCGTCGCGGAAGTGGCCGATCTCCTCAACGGGACGGCCGCATCGCCCCGAGTGGTGCTCATGGCGGCCGCGAAGGAGCTCTTCGAAGGCGCCGGAGCCTCCGCTCGATGACGTACGAGAGTCCTGGCCAGGACATCGCCATCGTCGGCCTCGATTGTGTGTTTCCAGGCGCCCCTGACGCGGCGACGTATTGGAAGAACATCGCCGCCGGGGTCGACGCCATCTCGGACGTCCCCGCCGCGCGGTGGGACCCCTTGCACTACGATCCCACATCGAAGGCGCCCGACCGCTTCTACCAACGGCGCGGCGGCTTCGTCGACGAGCACGCGCGCTTCGATCCGCTGGAATACGGCGTCATGCCGGTGGCCGCTCGGGGCGCTGAGCCCGATCAGCTGATGGCCCTCGACCTCGCGACCCGAGCCATGCGTGATGCAGGCTATGCCGTGTCTCGTGCGGACGCGGTTGGCCGGCCGATCCCGGGAGAGCGCACCGGCGTCATCGTCGGACGAGGGAACTACATCGGCGCAGGGATGACGCGCCTTCAGCAGCACGTCCGGACGTCCGAGCAGCTCGTCGCGCTCCTCGGCTCCCTCGTGCCTGACCTGGCGCCCGATCGGCTCGCCGCCATCAAGGTGGCCTTCCAGCGGGAGCTTGGCGCCTACGGACCCGACACGGCCATCGGCCTCGTACCGAACCTGACGGCCTCCCGCATCGCGAACCGGCTAGACCTCCACGGAGTCGCCTACACCCTCGACGCCGCGTGCGCCTCGAGCCTCATCGCGGTCGAACATGCGATGCGCGAGCTCACGTCGGGGCGCCTCGACCTCGCGCTCGCCGGCGGGGTCCACCTCTCGCATGATCCGTCGTTCTGGAGCGTCTTCTGCCAACTAGGCGCCCTTTCGCGCAAAGGCGTCGTTAGGCCTTTCGATAGCAGGGCCGATGGCATCTTGATCGGGGAAGGCATCGGCTTTGTCGTGCTCAAGCGAACCGCTGACGCGCGACGCGATGGCGACCGCATCTACGCGCGCCTCCGCGGCGCCGGCTCAGCTAGCGACGGGCGCGTGTCGAGCCTCATGACCCCCGACGTCGGCGGTCAGCGGCTGGCTCTGTCGCGGGCCTGGGAGAGCGCAGTCGGGGTGTCGCCATCGGAGGTCGGCCTCATCGAGGCACATGGGACCGGAACGCCGGCGGGCGATCAGGCCGAGCTATCGACGATAGCAGCCTTCTTCGGTCGTGAGGGCGAGCTGGGCGTGCTTGGCTCCGTGAAGTCGATGATTGGCCACACCATGCCAGCGGCTGGAATGGCCGGCCTCATCAAGGCGGCGCTCGCCGTCCACCATGGCGTCTTGCCGCCGTCGCTCCACAGCTCCGAAGCGCATCCCCTCCTCGCCGAGACCCGCTTTCGCGTCATCCCGACGGCCGAACCCTGGGCGACTCAAAGGCGCGTCGCGGCCGTCAATGCCTTTGGCTTCGGGGGCATCAATGCCCATCTCATCCTAGAGAACGAGACCGGGAGCGGGGCGAAGGCGTCCTCGCGCAGCCGACCTGCAGGTTATCGGTATTGGGCCGCGCCGACGGCCGACGCGTTGCTCGCGATGCTCCTCTCGGACGCACCGAACGGCGGGGCAGGGCCCTTCAAGATCGCGGTGGCGGAGCCCGAACCCGAACGACTGAAGCGCGCGATCACGGCGATCGAGAAGGGGTCGGCCCGCCGCGGTCGAGACGGTCTCTTCTACAACGCGGGCGCAGGCGTACTCGTAGACGGGAAGCTGGCGTTCCTCTTTCCCGGGATCGAGGCGACCTTCAGTGTGCCCCCGGATGTGGCGGCGCTCGAGGCCAAGGTGGGGCGCACGTTGACGCTCCCCCAATCCGGGACGGACCTCGAGAGACAAGGCGTCGGCGTCATCGAGGTCGCGCGTCTCCTCACTGGGGCCTTGGCCGCTCTGGGCGTGAGCGCGGACGTCATGGCCGGCCACAGCATCGGGGAGTGGGCGGCGATGATCGCGTCCGGGAGTCTCCCCGGCGGCGAGGTCGACGCGTTCATGCAGACGCTCGCGCCGAACAGCCTCGAAGTACCGGGCGTCGGCTTCCTAGCCGCCGGCACGTCCATCGACAAGGCGCTCTCGCTGACCGAAGGGCTCGACGTCGAGGTCTCCCACGACAACTGCCCGCACCAGATCATCGTGTGCGGCAAAGACGGGGCGCTCGAGATCCTTCTAGCCCGCTTCAAGGCGGCACGGATCTTCGGGCAGATCCTACCCTTCCGTTCGGGCTTTCACGCCCGCGTGTTCGCGCCTTACGTCGGGGCGCATCAGGCCTATTTGTCGAAGCTCCCGGTGCGGGCGGCGTCGCTTCCGCTCTACTCGGCGACGACGGTGGCTCCCTATCCCTCCGAACCAGACGCAATTGTCGCCCTCTCGGTAGACCACCTCGTGCGGCCCGTCCGATTTCGGGAGCTCACATCGCGTCTCCGGGCGGACGGCGTGGCCGCGTTCGTCCAAATTGGGCAAGGCTCGCTCGGGGCATTCGTCGAAGACACGCTCCGAGGAGAGCCGATCTTCGTCTTCTCGGCCGCGGCGAAGGAGCGCTCTGCCCTCGCCCAACTCGAACGGCTCGTCCTCGGGCTGTGGGTGGAAGGTCGGGACCTCCCGATCGAAGAGGCTCTCGTATGGCTCTCCGACGAGTCGCGCACGACCGCGCCGCTCCCACGAGGCCCCACGCCACACGTTCCAAACCCCAAAGCGATGTTGCTCGAGCTGGGCGTCCCTCTCGTTCGGCTCTCGGCGAGCCTCGGGTTGGGCTTGGCCCCTCCCGCCGCGACCAATCCGGCTCAGGGCGCGCGCAGTCCGGCGGCAAACGCGCTGGCGGCGCTCCTCGGTCGGGTCGCGTCCGCGGGTCAAGAGATCGTCGAGGCGCTCGGCGTCCCGGGCCCCCCTCGACCGGCGCCGTCTCCAGAAATGCCGCCGCGCCCAGAGCCCGCTATTGAAGCGCCGGCGCCTCCGAAGAGCCTCGTCTCGCGCCGTATCTTCCCCATGTCCGTGGTGACGCACCCTTACCTCCTCGGGCACACGATGTTCCCCCAGCCGGCGGGATGGCCGGTCGTCTCGGATCGGAATCCGGTCGTCCCCATGACCATGCATGTGCGCATGATGATGGAAGAAGCGACCGCCTCGGCTGCGGCGCTCGGGCTGCCGGGGCATCGCGCCGTGAGCGTCCTCAACCTGCGTGCCAAGACGTGGCTCTCGGTGGAGCCGGCCATACGTGCCAGTGTGACGTGCCGAGTAACGGGGCCGGACCGGGTCCTCGCGATGCTCGACGGCGTCGATGAACATGGCGAGCGGGTCACGTCCTATTCGGAGGCGACCGTCGTCATGGCGCCTGCCTACCCCGCCGCGCCCGCGCCGTCACACGCGCCGCTCTCGAGTGCGGTGCCCGTCTCCGACCTTGCCAGCGCGCTCTATACCGACGGTTGGATGTTTCACGGTCCAGAGTACCAGTCGGTGTCGCGCCTAGATGTCATGACGGTGCCTACGGACGTCAACCCCGGCGGCATTGACGGTGCACTGACGGCGCTGCCGGCCTGGGGCGCGCTGCTCGACGGGGCTGGGCAGATCTTCGGTTACTTCATCGCGCGCGAGTCTGTGCGCAACCGACTGGCGTTGCCCGTCCGCATCGAGCGGATAGACTGGTTCGGAGACGAGCCCGCCCCTGAGGTGCCGGTCACGTGCACGGTTCGAATCGTGGGCCGCTTTCAGGCCCAGCCTGTGCGCGCCGATCTCGAGCTCTCGGTAAGGACCCCGGCCGGCGCTCGGCTGCTGTGCCGCATCATCGGGTGGGAAGACTGGCGCTTCGACACCGACGAACGCATCTGGGCGGTGATGCGATCGCCACGGCGTGAGCAACTCTCGGAGTCGCTCGGGGGCGGCTTGACACTCGTCCATACGCGCGGGTGGGGCAGGGCGACGTGGGACTACGTGGCACGGCGATACCTAACGGAGGCCGAGCGACAGGAACGCGAGACGCTCTCGAAAGCTCGGCAGGTAACGTGGCTGCTCGGGCGAGTCGCGGCCAAAGACGCGCTGCGGCAACAACTTCCAGAGACCCACTTCCCTGTCGAGCTGTCCGTTCTGGCGGACGCTCAAGGGCGTCCCGTGGCGAGCGGCGTGGCGCGCTCTTTACAGGTGTCCATCGCACACAAGACCGACGGTGACGGCGCCATCGCCATCGCGCTCGCCGGCACGGGCCCGGTTGGCGTCGACGTAGAGCGTGTCGAAGCCCGCAGCGAACGGGTCAAGGCCCTCGCGTTCTCGGACGACGAACGGCAGTGGGTACGGGCTGCCGTTGCTACCGGGCAAGACGAAGACGACCTCGGGACCCGCGTTTGGGCGGCCAAGGAGTGCGCCGCAAAGGCCATACGGACCGGGCTCGGCGGCAGACCGAAGGACTTTCAGGTCAAGCCCTTAGCCGCGTCCGCGGCCGACCTTCAGCCCAGAGACGGCACGTCTCGAGAGGTGTTCGAGGTAGCGACGCCCAGCGGAGAGCACTTCCGAGTGGCCACCTTCCGCAGAGGCGACTTCATCATCGCCTACACGGCATGATCTCATTTCAACCCATGAACGCCCGACACATCGAACTTCAATTTGGAGGAGAACGTCAGCATGGACAGCACACTGAGCGTGGTCGCCACGCTGATCCGCGAAGTACTCGGTGATGATTTCGGAGACGACGTCCTCATCGCACCCGAGACCTCTTTCTGGAAGGATCTCGAGGTCGAGTCGATAGAGCTCGTGACGCTGGGAGAGCGCCTTCAGGAGCACTACGGAGAGAGGGTCGACTTCGTCGCGTGGCTGTCGGGCAAGGAGCTCGATCAGATCATCGAACTCAAGGTCGGCGACCTGGTGGGGTTCATCGACCGGGCTCTAGGGAATTAGTGGCGTGAGACGCAGCGCTCCCTGTCCTCCGACGGATTCGGCACGGAGTTGAGTGACATTCGTGGTGGGGTGAGTTGACGTCAGCGGACAACGAGATGGGGCTCGCGCTGAGCGGAGTCGCGGGTATCGCCCCGTTGCGGAAGCTGCTCCCGGTGAACTCGGAGCATTTCGGCTTTCGCGTCTCAGATGGACTTGAAAGTTCCGACTCGGCCTAGCGCGCTTCTCCGCTTGTTGGGCGGACGGTAACAAGTCCACGAAATGTCGCCAAGCGAGCCATTTGACAGCTTCTGTAGACCGCTGTCATCCAGTATCAAGTCGGATCATCGCCGATCTGGTGCGCGTGCTCGGTTAATGCTCGCCGCCGTTGGGGCGACCTGTGCCAGCCAGTCTTTCGAGTGTTGACCGGGCATGTCGCTTTGGGCGATCAACACACGTCTCCATTCAACACGTCTGATCGCGTCTGAGGCGAGCGTTCGCCCACACCTCAGCCCATCGCTGGGGCTCGGCGTGATGCGGATGAGGGCTCCGAGGGCGGGAGGTTGGCCTACTTCGGGAGCTGAACTCGGATGTTCAGCTCCTCGAGCTGGCGCGGGTCGACCGGATCGGGGCACTTGGTCATCTGGTCGGTGCCCTTCTGGGTCTTTGGGAACGCCACCACGTCGCGGATGGACGCACCTTCCGAGAGCAGCATCGTCACCCGGTCGAGGCCGAGAGCCATGCCGCCGTGCGGTGGCGCCCCGTTCGCGAGGGCTTCGAGGAGGAACCCAAAGAGGCGTTGAGCATCTTGTTCGCTGATGCCGAGGCGCTCGAAGACCTTCGCCTGCACTTCGGAGTCGTGGAGACGGATGCTGCCGCCGCCGATCTCGAACCCATTGAGCACGAGGTCATAGCGGTAACAGCGCACGCGGGCCGGATCCGACAGGATGTACTGAACGTCTTCGTCGTAGGGGCGCGTGAACGCGTGGTGGGCTGCGGCCCAGGTGCCGTCGTCGTTGCGCTCGTAGAGCGGCGGGGCGACGACCCACGAGAGGTTCCACTTGCCACCACTGCCGCTCTCGGGGATGAGCCCCATCTTCTTGGCGAGATGGACGCGCAGGTTTGCCATGACCACGTGCACGCGCGCCTCGGCTCCCGACTGGAAGAGGATGAGGTCGCCCGGCTGGGCCTTGGTGGCGGCGTTGACGGCGATGCGGAATTCGTCCGTGACGAGCTTGGTGAGCGGAGACTGCGTCCAGGCGCCGTCGTCGCCTACTTTGGCGCGGGCAAGGCCCTTGCCGCCGGCCTGCCGGACGAAGTCCTCGAGCGAATCGAGGAAGGCGCGCGAGAAGTTGGCCGAGGCTGGCACCACGAGCGCCTTGATGATCTCCTCGGGGTAGTCGATGCGGTACTCGCCTCGAGTGAACTTGTCCGCGATCTCGGCGAAGAACGGGATGCCGCCACCCCCGTGGGCCACGGCGAGCTTCGTGAGCTCAGTGTGTTCGAGGTCGAAGCGCAGGTCGGGCTTGTCCGAACCGTACTTCTCCATGGCCTCGTAGAAGTCGAGCTGCGGGAAGCGACCGCTCGGGTAGAGGTCGTGCAGGTCGATGTCGAGCGCTGCCTTGAACATGCGGAAGACGAGGCCTTCCATCATCTTGAAGAGCATGTCCTGGTTGATGAAGGACATCTCGACGTCGATCTGGGTGAACTCGGGCTGGCGATCGAGGCGCAAGTCCTCGTCACGGAAGCACTTCACGATCTGGAAGTAGCGTTCGAAGCCCGCGACCATGAGCAGCTGCTTGTAGAGCTGCGGTGACTCCGCGAGCGCGTAGAAGCTGCCCGCGTGAAGGCGGGAAGGGACGAGGAAGTTGCGGGCGCCGCCGGGGGTGTACTTCACGATGAGCGGCGTCTCGACCTCGGTGAAGTCGTTGTCATCGAAGTAGCGCCGCACCGCCTGGTAGAGGCGGTGGCGCAGCCGGAAGGTCTTCTGCATCACCGGTCGGCGCAGGTCGAGGTAGCGGTAGGTGAGGCGGCGCTCTTCGTTCGTGTTGGTGTCGTCCTCGATGGCGAAGGGCGGCGCCTTCGACTTATTGAAGACCGTGGTCTCGAGGACCTCGACTTCGACGTCGCCCGTGGACATCTTCGGGTTTCGCATGGTGCCGCGGTCTCGGACTCGCCCACGGATCCCGATGACCCACTCGCTGCGCATGGTCTCGGCCAAAGCGAGGCTCGGTGCGTCGATCCCCTCGTCAAAGACGACCTGTGTGATGCCTTCACGGTCGCGGAGATCGATGAACACGCAACGGCCGTGATCACGACGCGACGCGACCCAGCCGAAGAGCACGACCTCGCAGCCAACGTCGGTGACTCGCAGCCCACCACAGTGGTGAGTACGCTGAAGCTCGTCGATGAAGCGTGCCATGGGGATCTCCTTGTCGCGCCGAAGGGGCCTCGTGGGCAGGCGGTGGCGCGCAGTGTCGAGGGTCACCGCCGTCGGGCCGCGGCCTTACGGCGGGGGGCTGACCACCCCGCTAGGTAGTCGCCAGGGCGGTACCTACTCGGGCAGTTGCCTGGGCGTCACCCTTCGGGTGGACGGGCCGGGGAGATACGTCTGTTGCGGGGGCGCGTCAAGCCTGATAACACCCGCCCCCAGGCCGGGCGGCCCGGCGGTGTGCATGCCGGAAGGGCCGCCGCGCCTGCCCGACCACGGCTCTTTCAGCGCAGAGAGGATCCTCGTGCCGAAGCTCAACTTCTCCCGTCCCCACACTCTCGCACCCGCCGACGCCAAGACCAAAGTCGAGGCGCTCGTGGACGACTTCAAGAGCCAGTACAGCCACCTCCTGAACAAGGTGACGTGGGCTTCCGACGGCATGTCGGCGACGGCGGAAGGCCGGGGGTTCACCAGCAAGTTCAAAGTCGACGCGCGCACCGTCACGGTCGAGATCGATCTCTCGTTCATTGCGACGCCACTCAAGGGAAAGATCGAGACTCGAGTGAACGATCGTCTCGACGCGACCTTCCCAAAGCCGTGACCGAACATGGAGCGCGTACGCGTCGTGGCGCGGACCGAGTGTGCCGAGAGAGGCGACCCAAAAGCGCGGAGGCGGTGCGCTGCGTCTTCTCCGCGGCATTGCTCTCCGCGTCACTGTTCTCCGCGTCACTGTTCTCCGCGTGTGCGTCTCCGCCGACGGAACGACAGCCATGTCCAACGCTCGGATACGACCTCAGCGCCACCTTTGACCTCGCTCCCGTGCTCTCATTCGGGGTGAGCACGTCGGGGTCCTTCAACGCTGGTCGTTTCGCCGGACATCCTCTCGCGCTTGCTCCGACCGGGGGCATGGACCTCTCGTTCACCTTCGATGCGCCCTTCACCAATACGGTGGTCTACCTCTACGGTCCGCGAGACGAGAAGGGGCTCTTTGGAGCTTGCCGAACCGACCGTTCTCTTGCGGCTTTCGACATCCCGGAGGGCGAGGGTGGTGAGTACCTAGTGCTCGTCGGCGCCGACCCGGTTCGAAGCACGCTCGGTGACTACACGCTCTCAGTCGGCTGCGACGGCGACAACTGTGACGCCGCGTCATGCCCTTCTCTTCTGGCGACGGGGTGTGAGCAGGACGTGTGTGCGACGGACTTCCAGACGGCGTCGGTTTCGAGTGACGGAGGCGCGACGCTCACCTGCATGACCTGCTCCTGTGACGCGTCGGAGTGTGGGGCCTTTCAGTCTCTCGTCTTTGACACGTGCGTGTGCGACTGCCAGGTCCCTCTCAATCCGGCGCCTGTCTGCGGTGCCAACGGCACGACCTACACGTCCTCGTGCTTCGCCGAGTGCGCCCAAGTCCCCATCGCTTTCGAAGGAGAGTGCGACGGTGGCTGTACGCCTCTATCCGGCTGCGAGCTGGCCACGAACGGGGCGTGCCCAAATGGGCTGCGAGTGCAGGATGGTTGCCCGACCTGTGCGTGCGCCAGTAAGTGCGACGATGTGTCGCCTGAGTGGCGTCCTGTATGCGGGACCGATGGGCTCGCCTACCTCAACCGGGAGCGGCTCTTTTGCGAGACGAGCTCCACGGCGGCCGTCGCCTATTTGGGGCCGTGCCTGCCTTACTGCGAATCGCCCGACTCTTGTGCCATCTCCTGCGCGAACGGCCT
>CANMLD010000166.1 GCA_947498315.1 Pseudomonadota bacterium
TACGCAAACAGCGAGAGCGCAAGCTCCTGGAGAAACGAACGCGAAGCCTCGGGCTCATACTCGTTGAACCCAAGTCCGAGGTCTCCGTGAGTCCGAGTTAGTCACGAGCGGTCAGCCCGGCGAGGCCAAGTAAGCGCCGCGCCGTGCGAGACATGCAGCCCGGCCGGCCGACCGAAGCTGACGGCCGACCGCTGATCGCTGACCGCTCAGGAGCAGCTCTGAGCGCCGCGCCGGCATCGACGGCAGCAGCGCCGGACATCGAGTGAGTCACGAGCGGTCATCCGGGCAAGAACCAAGGTACTTCGAGCCGCCGTGAAGGCTCGGCAGGCCGGCACCGGAGCTGACGGCCGACCGCTGATCGCTGATAGCGCCGGGGCAGGCCAAAGCGACGCGACGGCCCCGGCGGAAGCAGCCCTCGGAATCGAGTCAGTCACGAGCCAAAGCGGTGCTTCTCTCAACCTGCCGCCAACACAGGTGACTTTCTTTCTGGTTTTGTTAGCCCGTGTTAATCTTCGTGTCCGGGGAGGCGGGAGAGCCGAAACCCTTATGAGGGGACTCTTGCTAGGGGACTCTCACTGGGGGGACGGCATGGCCGCGCCGGTTCGAGGGAGTCGATGATGCGAGACACTGCACAAACGATGAGTAGCCTGGTGCGAGGAGTGCTGACGAGCACCGTCGCCGTTGTAACGTTGACCGGCGCGATCGTAGGCTGTCGTCGCGTGCCGGAAGAGACCGTCGTACCCGTCCCGCTCGTGACTGCTGGCGCGCAAGCGTCGGAAGTCGAAGCCGCTCCACAGAAGCCCGAACGGTCTCTCGACGTGCTTTGCTCGGACGCCTGCGGCAACTGGGCTCGCCTGCGCTTCCTCGAGCCCATCGGCTACAATCAGCTCAACCCCGAAGCGACGAGTAAGGCGGACGACCTGCTCGCCGACCAGCGACGCGTCAACCGAGAAGCCTGCACTGCAAAGTGCATCAAGGTCCAGGACCGGCGCCGGGCCGAGTGCCTAGCCGAGCTCGCCAATATCGAGTCCGGCGACGTCTGCTTCGGAGCAGCGCCCGTGCAGCCGACCGGTCCCGTCGCGGCGCCGGCGGCACCCGCAGCGCCTCCTGCCCCTGTCGTCGTGCACGTTGAGCCAGTACCCGAAGAGGACTGATCTTGTGTTCAGTATGCGCTTTCGTGCCGCTTGATCAATCTAGCCAACGAGACCGCACCCTGACAACGAGTCCAGTCACGACGAGGAGCCCGAGCGAGACCATCGCGGCTCCCGCAGGCTCGAGATAGCCGAGTGCCGCTGGGACCGCGGCCAGCAAGCCGACGACGCCAGCGAGGACCGAGAAACGTGCACCGAAGCGGGCGCTACGAGCCGCCCTCACCGCCGTGATGAAGCCCTGAACACCCGGCTTGAGTAGCAGTACATCTGCCGCGTCATCGATGACGCCTGACTTTGGCAGGATTCCAATCCGCATCGTAGCGTCCTCGAGCGCCATGCGGTCGCCGTCGAGTCGCCCGACGACGCCAACGCGGCGTCCCGCATCGACTTCGCCGGCGACGAAGGCGGCGTGGTCCTCCGGTCCCCCACAGACCGTCAGCGCGCGGGACTTCGAACAACCGAGCTGTTGTGCCGCGCGGCCCTGGCCACCGCTGGTGTCGAGGAGCGCCACCTTACGACCATGGCTTCTGGCGATCTGGCCGGCGCGCGCACACTCGGGCCGTATCGAGTCATGGATGTGAAGCGACGCGAGGACCTTGCCGTTTACGGCGAGGTGCAGCCAGTCGCTATCGGTCGAAAGTGGTGTGGTCAGCCCTGCCAATGACACGCTCTTGGCCTGAAGGAGACTGGCGCGGCCGACCAGCACCTCTTGAGCGCCTTCGCCCGCGTCGACGACGACGATGACGCCTTGACCGGGTAAGTGGCGGAAGGACCTCGGCGAGAACCCGAGTGGGGGCGTTTCACCTCGTGCGTCGTGCCCGCGGCTAGCGGCATAGTCGCGAATGGAGTCAGCGATTGGCTCTTCGGACTCGAACATCGCCGTCAGCAGATACGAGATTACGCGTGCCTCGGGCACGGCGGGCTCATGGCACACTAGTGTCTGAACGGCTGGTTCGCCTACGGTGAGCGTCCCTTCTGATGCGAACACGACGAGGTCGAGGTCGAGGATGGCGTCGAGCGCAGCCGCATTTCGGAAGAGCACCCCACGTCGTGACGCCGAGCCCAGCGCCGAGACGGTCGCGAGGATTGGCCCCCAGGCCATCACCCACGCCCCGGCCAATACAGCGATGGCGATAGCGGGCGCAAAAAGGGGAAAGATCGCCGAGAAGTGCCCGTGGCTCCGAGCCAGCCAGGTGATCAGTGTCGCCGCAGACGCGAGTAGCCCGATGACCACGAATCGGGCATGACGGGCTCCTAGCGTCCCATAGCGAGCTTCGAGTCGTTCTCGAGAGCGAATGATCGGCATGGGCAGAAGAGACGTGGCCAGCCGGCCCCAGTCGATACCACGGCCGCTTGGGCCCTCCGTGCTCCGCTCGTCGCCGATCTCGATCGTTCGCAGAAGGCGATAAAGCAACGACTGCTCGCGGCCTAATGGCTCTATGATGACTTTCCCGCGTGAGACGACGCTCCCGGCGAGGACGCGATCGCCGCTGCGGACGCGCTCGCCCGTGACGCCGTCGTTCGGGTTGTCATCGCCGCCGATGCCGAGCAGTTCGGTCGAGTCGACCACCGCCGGGAGGTCGCCGAGGACTTCGAGAACCGTCCCATCGACGGGTACCCTGGCCCCGGTTTCGACGACCAAGCGGTCCTCGGAGGTGACGTCGTCGATCCTCACCCGGTACACGCTACCATCGCGTTTTACGAGGGCCTCCGTGGGACGCAGGGCCCACAGGCGTCGATACGGTTCTTCGGCCTCACGGAGAAGAAGGCTCATCATCAGCAGCGCCGCTTCGTAGCCGAAGACCAAGATCCCGGCCACGTCGAGGCGAGGATGGGCCTCGAGGAAGAAGTCAGTCACTGCGGCGCCGAGCGCGAGGAGCGTCGCGATGGCGAACGATACTGCCGTGAGGCGCGGGACGAGCGAGCCGCCGTTTCGAGCTGCCGCCCAGAGGCCGCGACTTGCCCAGAGCGCGACGCCGACCAAGACGACCTCGACGGCGGTCAAGATGTGGCCCACCGATTCGCCCGTCGTCGTGCGTCCGAACAGGTCGGCTGCGATGAGGCCTCCCGCCGCGAGAGCCGAGATGCCCGCGCCCTTCAGCGTTTGCGCATGTTCCACGTCGCGGCGATCTATGGCGTGGACGGTGGGCGCTGCACGCCGCCTCAACTCGAAACCCTCGCAGGCGGTGACGAAGACCAATGCTTCATCGATGTCGTCGTCCTCAGCGTGAGCGCGGTGCGCAGACGGCGAGGGTGCGCTCGCGCGAACGACCGCGAACGCGAGCCCATCTTCGAAGCGAACTCGGGCCGAGACGACGTCGTCGAGGCGGGCGAGGCGTCGTTCGAGGCGACGCGCGTCGGTTCGCGACGCGAGGCCTGAGACCGTGTAGCGGCGCTTATCGAGCAAGACGCCGTCATCGCGTAGTCCTGTGCTGGGGGCGACTGCGCTAGCGGCATGGCCAGTGCTCTCGGAGGCCGCCGTCGATGCGTCCCCCCGGCCATGGGCGTCGCCCTCCATCCCGAGCAGCTCGCGGAAGCGGCGCACTCGGAGCTCGTTTCTAAACTTCACGATGTCGTTCACCGGGTCTCCTCGGGTGAAGGGGAGCGGGCTGCTCGGATGGAGGCCGCTCGGCTCGCGAGTCGCTCTCGCCCGGCGCGCAACAGAGGCGTCCCTTCGTAGCTGGCCTCGAAGGTGGCGTCATCCGCGTGAGCGAGGGCCTCGATTTCAGTGAGGAGTGGACGGTAACTGCTGGCGCGCGGTTGAAACTCGGGGCGGTTCGGTGGGATCGGCTTTCGATTCCAGGGGCAAACGTCCTGGCAGATGTCACACCCGAAGAGATGGTCGCCGAGAGCCGGTCCTAGCTCATCGGGAACAGGCGCTTTGGTCTCGATGGTGAGATAGCTGATGCATCGGCGGGCGTCGACGACGTAGTTCTGAACGATGGCTCCAGTCGGGCACGCGTCGACGCAGGCGGTGCAGCTGCCGCAAAGGTCGGGTTGCGGCGCGTCCACGGCGATCTCGAGCGTCGTCAACATGGACGCGAGGAAGAAGTAGGAGCCGCGTCTCGGGTGGATGAGGTTCGAGTGCTTGCCCTGCCAGCCCAGGCCAGCGAGGCGACCGTACAGCTTCTCGAGGACTGGCCCGTGGTCGACGTAGCGCATGAAGCGGTGCCCCGGGGCAGCGGCCTCGAGCTCGGCGACCCAGCCATCGAGGCGGGCCTCGATGAGGCCGTGGTAATCGGTGCCCCAGGCGTAGCGTGAGACCCACGCTCTCTCGTCATCGGGCGGAAGCTCGGACCGTTTCGGCGCCTGCGTATCGTAGTCGAGCGCAGCCATGATGACGCCGCGTACGCCCCTGAGAGAGCGATCCGGGTCGGTCCGCCGCCGCCTGTGGCGTTGCATGTAAGTCATGGTGCCGTGGTAGCCGAGCTCGAGCCACCGGTCGAATCGCGCCATGTCATCGTGAGGAGCGCCGCCGTCGGCGAACGGCGGAGCCACGCCGACATCATCGAACCCGTGTCGGCGCCCCGACTGTCGAATCCAGTCACGGCGTTCGGCGGGAGTAGCGGCGAGCAGATCCACGACGGTCGGTCTTAGTCCTCTCATCGCGTCGCGTCCAGCGCTCTATGAGCCTCCTTAGTCAGTAAAGGAGTCCACGTCGAAGTCGTGCTTCTTCAGGACCCGGCGGAAGTTTGACCGATCGAGCCCCGCTTCGCGGCTCGCGGCCGAGATGTTGCCCGACGTCCGAGCCATGAGCTGGGTGAGGTAACGCTTCTCGAACGCCTGCACCGCGAGGTCTTTCGCGGAGGAGAAGGGGAGGTGAGACAGGTCGAGCTGTTCGCCATTCTTCTTGAAGCGGTCGTCCTGAAGATGCGGAGGGAGGTGACGGAGCTCGACGATGTCGCCCCGCGCTAGCACTACGGCGCGCTCGACGACGTTCTCAAGCTCTCGCACGTTCCCGGGCCATCGATAACGCTGCATCACGTCGAGCACATCCGCGTCGAAGGCCTTGACCGACTTTCCGACCTTGTCCGAGTGGCGCTTCAACATGTGGAAGGCCAAGAGCGGGATGTCTTCGGCCCGTTCTCGGAGGGGCGGCAATCCCACCGAGATGACGTTCAACCGGTAATAGAGGTCCTCGCGGAACCGCCCGTCCTTCATCGCTTGCGCGAGGTTCACGTTGGTTGCCGCCAGCGTCCGCACGTCGACACGCGTCACATCGTTCGACCCGACTCGCTTGACCTCGCCTTGTTGCAGGGTTCGCAGCAGCTTCACTTGGGTCGCAGGCGGCATGTCGCCGATCTCGTCGAGGAAGATGGTGCCGGTGTGCGCGGCTTCGAAGAGACCACGCTTGTTTGCGGTCGCGCCAGTGAAGGCCCCCTTCATATGGCCGAAGAGCTCGCTCTCGAGCAGCGTCTCCGTCAGCGCGGAGCAGTTGATGACCACGAAAGGCTTGTCTTTACGAGGGGAGCGAAAGTGGATGGCGCGAGCGATGAGCTCCTTACCCGTACCGGACTCGCCTTGAATCAGCACCGTCGACGAGGAGTACGAGACCGACTCCACGAGCTCGAAGACGTCGCGCATCTTCTCCGAGCCACCGACCATGTCTTCATAGCGGTCACGGCGGTCGAGCGACCGTTCGAGCTCGCGCATCCGGTCTTCTAGGCGCTTCAGCTCGAGCGCTCTGCGCACGACGTTGCCGACGTGGTCGATGCTCTCGAACGGCTTGGTCAGAAAGTCAGTGGCGCCTTGCTTCACGGCACGCACCGCCATCTGAACTGTCCCGAAGGCGGTCATCATGACGACCTTCAGGTCTGGACGCTGCTTGACCAGGATGGCCAGCAAGTCCAGCCCGCTCATCCCAGGCATCTGGATGTCCAGCATGACGAGGTCGAACTGGGCCTCCGATAGAACCAGGAGCGCATCCTCGGCGGTGCGGGCGACCTTCACGTGGTGCCCCTGACGCTGCAGGATTGCGCGAACGGCACGCTGCATGGCGTCGTCGTCGTCTACGACCAGGATCTCGCCCGGCAGCGCTTCAATGCTGGCGACCTCCTCCTCGTTCGACTTCGGCTGCGCCGTTGCGTCGGCTGGAGCGGCGTGACCGAGCGTCCGCGCCGCTCCTGGGCGGTACGGCGAGGCTGCCGCGGCGACTGCCGACGAGGAACCCATGGTCCTCAAGTGTTCGTAACGACTAGCCATCGATGCTCTCCTGTCGAGCTGAACGAGCGCTCGATTCTCGACTCGCTGCTGGGAACCACACGCTGAAGGACGTACGCACTCCGGGGTCGCTCTGAACCTCGATACGACCGCCGTGTTCGACGACGATTCCGTAGGTGATGTAGAGGCCTAGCCCGGTGCCCTTGCCTTCGGGCTTGGTCGTGAAGAAGGGCTCGAAGACCTTCGGGAGGTCGTCCTCGCCGATCCCGGGACCGTCGTCTATCACGCTGAGCTCCGTGCCACCGTCCCGGCCTTCGATGGCGATGACCACGTCGCCGAGCCGCCCGTCGAGCGCCTGGATCGCGTTGGTCACGAGGTTGAGCACGACCTGTTCGAGCTGATTGGCGTCGCCGATGATGAGGGGGGCGCCGTCGTCTGCTCGACGCAACAGCCGAAGCGGGGCGCGCCTCGTCTGAGCGGAGACGAGGAAGAGCACCTTGTCGACGACGTCGCCCAAAGACACCGCTCGTCGCTCGCCCGCGCTTGGCCTCGAGAAGTCGAGGAGAGAGCGCACGATCTTCTGACAACGATGCGTAGAGCGCTCGATCTCGACTACGTACTCGTGAAGAGGCGTGCCCGGCTCGACGTCGAGCAGCGCGAGTTGGGCGAACGCCTGAATCGCTCCGAGCGGGTTGTTGATCTCGTGCGCCACGCCGCCCGCGAGGGTGCCCACCGCGACCATCTTCTCGCTTTGGAGCAGTTGTCGGGTCAGGGCCTTCTCGTCGGTGATGTCGCGATAGTGACACACCGCTTGAATGGGCGCGGCCTGGGGATCCACGGTGAGATCGACGAGACCTGAGGAGGTGTCTTCATGGCGCAGTGGGAAGGCGGACACGCGATAGACCCGCCGCCGGCCACGTCTATCGTCCGTGACCTCGGCAGTGCCCTGGCGAACGGTCTGGAGCGCACGCTTCGCCGGGCATCCTTCGCAGGGACGCGTGCGGCCGAAGAGCACCTCGTGGCAAGCCTTCCCAGGGCTCGTCCGTACGTCGACACCGGCTGCTTCAGCGTGGGCGCGGTTCGTGCGGATGAGGCGAAGTTGAGGGTCGACGAGCGCGAGTGGGTCTGAGATGGCATCGAAGGTCGCTTCCCACGTGCGCTTGGCACGCATCAAGAGGCGAGTGCGTTCGAGGACCCGCTCTTCGATGGGGTCAACGCGGCTTGGGAGGGTGGGTGGTGGAGGCCTCACTCCAGGGGATAACGGGACGGAGCGGTGAGCCTTAAGGTCTCCCGCTCAGATTACCAAAGCGCGCTACCGATGAGCCGGGGTGACTCGGCTGCATCTGGTTACTGCGTTACTGCGCGTAGCCGAAGTCTACAGGCAGCGACGTCCAGGGCGAGAGGTGGTCGAAGGTGCCAGAGAAGAAGTAAATCAGGCTGCCCGTCACATCAAAACCGTCGATCTCGAGGTAGTAGGAACCGTAGGTCAGGCTCGGGATGACGGGCGGCTCCGCTGGGTCAAACGGGATGTAGCCGACAGACTCCACGAAGGCCCAGTCACCGATCCACTCGTCCCAGACCCAGAGATAGTAGTCCAGGGTGTCCGTGTAGCCGGCGGTCGTACCGCTGCCTGGCTCCCAGATGTCGAGGGCGACATCGCCAATCCCGGTGACCGGTTCGACCGGGACCACCGGAGCTGGCTCGACGGGGATCGGAGCTGGCGACGCGAGGGTCGATTCCAGGTCCATCGAGACCACAGTGACTGGCTCTTCCATGACGAGCGACGTTGCGGCGTAGCTCACCGCCGCGCCCCACGCGTCGAGACCGACCAGCTCGATGTCGTAGAGTCCGTAAGGCAGATCCACGATATCGACGGCACCAGCGCCGGCAGCATCGAACACGAAGTCGAGGCCTTCGAGGACGACAGGGCCATAGGCGCTCTCTTCACGCACGATGACGTTGAAGGTCATGGTCTCGGGTGTCGCGTAGGCCGTGAGTGCGATGTCGCCGATGAGCAGCGCTGGGCCCGGATTGACGACACCCCCGCCCACAGGGATCGCGGGGCCTGGCTCTACGGGGTACGTCTCGTAGCCCGCTGAGTAGGCTGAGCCGCCCGAACAGCTGCGCGCACCGGTAAGCAAGGTGAACGCAATCAGTCCGCCCAAGACGGCCGAAGCACGGCGCAACCTCTGGAAAGGAGGGAGAAGGGAGGTCGAGTGCTCGCGGGAGATGTCGCTCATTGCACGCTCCATTGGGCCGAAGCCCGGCGGGTTCGCATTGGAGAGCCAACGCTCTCCGACGCGACGAGTAGGCCTAGCATCGACCGTGCCATGGGTACCAAAGCCCGATGAGGCCCAAGCACGATGCCGTATTCATGGGCAGTGGCGCTATCGCAGCATTGTCGCGCTCTGAAGTTGCGTGCCGTGAGTTCACGCCGTGTGGCCGCGACTGCCCGCTGGCTCAGCCAAGGACGTCGGCTAAGCAGCGAACGTGCAAGTCGTCTAGGAAGTGGGGTATGGTTCCGAGCGTGAAGTACCCTTTCCAACCCTGTATTGCCCTGATCGCCTCTTCCATGTGCGCCTGTAGTGGTGAAGCGGCCACCGACCTCGTCGCGTCCGACGTGGTGTTTGCGCAGGATTTCATCTTCATCTTCGATCTTGAAACCAGCGATCGCGACGGTTCAGGCGGCGCTGATAGCGATCTCGGAGCCGATGGCACCACAGCGGATGTGTTGGGCGACAGCGACGGCGATGGCGGAGGCTGCCTGCCGGTGTGTGTTGGGCGACAGTGCGGGTCAGACGGATGCGGTGGAAGCTGTGGAAGCTGTGGCGGCGGGCTTTCGTGCGTAAGTGGCCTCTGCCCGGCTTTCGGCCAGAGCTGCGCGACGCCGCTCATCCTCGTCTTCAAAGGCACCACCCTCAGTGAGAAGGTGGGTTTCGCGGGCTCCGGAGGCACTCAGGAGTGCCAAGGACTCGAGGGGTCGGTTGGCGCCAACAACAACGACGCGACCGTCCGGGTGCTCAGCAGCATCGTCGATCGCGTTCGAGTGGAGGTGAGCGCAGAAGAGCCAGTGACCCTCCACCACGTCTCCGAGTGTGGTACCGAAGGAGCCTGTCTTCAACAGGACGACGCTGCCCTTGTCGTCGATGTCGGACCCGCGATCCCGGTCGTGTTGACGGTTGAAGGCAGCGGACCGAGCCCGGCGCCAGCGACGGTCACCGTCCATTCGTGCCGATCGACCTGCAACGTCGGCTCCTGTCAACTCGACGCGTGTGGAGAGCCGTGCCCGTGCTCTGTCGGGACCTTGTGCTCGTCAGGTGCCTGTGTCCCCATCTCTCCCGGTGACTCCTGCACTCAGTCGCTATCTCAAGGCCTCCCCCTCGTAGCCGATTTCAACTTGTTGACGCACACAGACGCTGTGAGCTGCCGTCAAGGCCCAGCGGGGCGCGACCGCGTTTACCAATTCAATCCAGACAGCGACACTCGCCTGACGTTGAGCGTCGACTCCACCTCTGATGTCGCCGCGTTTCTCCCACCATCGTGTAGCGGTGCATGTGGTCTTGCCGCGTCACCGGGGGCTCCAATCGGTATCGCCGCGGGCGCCGGCGAGCCGCTGACCGTCGTCATAGAAGGGCCCGCGAGCGCGTCCGGAACGGTGACGTTCGAGCCGTGTGACGGTTGCGGAGCGGCTTGCCCCTGCTTTCCGGGCCAGGTCTGCTCCTCTGGCAAATGCGTTGCGCCTACGTCTGGAGACTCGTGCTCTCAGCCGCTCTTGCTGAAGGCGGGGACCAACGTCCATTCGACCAACGCGCTCAAGGGCGACCAGTCGTGTCTCGACATCCCCGGTGGACGCGATGCCGTCCTGCGCTTCACCGCTCCTTATGCCGCCGAGTGGGGATTCACGGTGAAGGGGGTTCACCCCATGATGGTCTACACACTCGAGTCGTGCGGTTCCCCGCAAAGCTGTCGTGATCGTGCTCCATCGCCTTTGACGTTACGCCGTTCGCTCGCCGCGGGCGAGGCGCTGTTCGTCATCGTCGAAGAGCCCGTGAGTGGGCTCGATGGCGGCTTTCAGGTCCTCGTCGAAGACTGCATGACGACGTGTTCAGGTGCCGCCTGCGGAGCAATCGCGTGTGGCGCGTCATGCGGATGCGATTCTGGTCAGCAGTGCAACGACGGCGTCTGCACGGCCGCCATTGTTGGTGACGCGTGTGGCGAACCTTTGCTCGTCGCTGCGGCGCCGGTGGTCACGACCATATCCATGGGCGGGCTCACGTCGCAGTTCAGTTGCGGTGACAGCGACCTCGCTCGCTCGGATAGTGTCGTCGCGGTCCCCGTCAACGTATCGGGCGTCTACTTCGCTAGCGCTCTATCGGCGGGGGTGACGTCGGTCCACGCACTCGAGAGATGCGACGACGGCACACTCGGATGTGCGCCCGATGGCGCTGCCAAGACCACGTTCTTCCGAGCAAAAAAGGGCCAACTCGCTCACCTCGTAATCGAGTCGACCACCACGTCGGTGCAGCTGTCGGTAGTAAAGACGTCCGGGGTTGGCGGCGGCGTTGGGAGCCCCTGCGCTACTGCCGCCGACTGCCCGTGGGCCGATCGCTGCGTCGCCGGGTTCTGCACGGCTTTCTGCGACGGAGACTCGAGCAGCTGTCAGGGCGCGGCCGATGGACCGCGAGGTGCGAGCTTCAGTTGTCCCACCGACGTTTGCGTCGACGACGGCGATCAGTGCCACCTCGTCTGCCTCCCGTCCCTCGCGGGCGACATGACTGCCGCCTGTGACGGCGACAGCGATTGTTTCGCTGGTGAGGCCTGTGCTGCCATGCTCACCAGCAAGACCGGCATCGTGACCGGCTTCTGCGCCGTCTCCGGTGCGCTCTCCGAGGCCGGCTCCTCCTGTTCGACCGCTGGAGAGTGCCAAAGCAACGTTTGTCTAGACGGACGGTGCGCGGCCCTCTGCGGCGGCCCTGGCGACTGCCCGTCAGGTTCGTGCGCCGGAGGGGTCATCTCGACGTCGCTCGGGGCGCTCTTTCACGGGTTCTGCGTGTCGCCAGCGCTGGTCTCCTGCATCACCAACGCCGAATGCCCTGGTGGCGCGTGTGATGTAACGCTCGATGCCAACGGAGGGGCAATCCGTGCGTGCCGTCCGGTCACGCAGGGCGCCGCCTTCGGAGTCGGCGACCCTTGTCTCGGCGACGAGTTCTGCACGACTGGTCGATGCCTCTTCCGGGACGCGCTCGGCCTCGCCACACCCTACTGTTCGGCGCCATGCGCTCAGGACGGTGATTGCGCGGGCGGCCTCGCCTGTCGCACGTGGACGGTATGGAACGGCGGGACGCCCTCCGACGCCAGCGACGACCTCGGCTATGGCCTGTGCGTTCGCGGGGTCGCTGGCGCGGTGTGCAACGCGACCGGTACCAACCTGTGCGATTCGGGGCTCTCGTGCGACCCGGCCCCTGGTGGAGATTTCGGGACCTGTCAGTAGCCAAGGGCTCGCTGAACGTTTTCGAGTCGCACGGAGCGCTGTGCCGGCATCGCCGACAGTCGCCCGGATGTCGAGTCAGTAATGAGTCCCAGGGCCGGCTTCCGCCGGAGCTCACGCCGGGCTATCAGCGATCAGCCCCAGCGTCGCCTGCTTCAGCCGGGGCTCACGCCGGGCTATCAGCGATCAGCCCCAGCGCCGGCGTCGCCTGCTTCAGCCGGAGCTAACGTTACGGCCGGCCGGCTGGGGCGCCGCCCCAGACCCCGCACGGGCTGTCGCCCGTGAC
>CANMLD010000167.1 GCA_947498315.1 Pseudomonadota bacterium
CATGGCCCATGTTGCGACGTGACCACCTTCGGCCCAAGGCCCCCCCCGACTCCACGTCCCGGGTCCTAGCCCCGCCGGCCCCCCCCGGCTACACTCCGCCCATGTGCATCGTCTCCGGTCAGCCATCTCCCTCCTCGCAGCGTCGCTAAGCCAATGACGACCTCGTCCGCACCCACCTCGCGGCCTTCTGGACCGCCATCGTCGTGGCTGTCATCGAGTAGTACCCTCACGCGAGACCTCATCGCTGCCACGCTCTTGGCGCTACTGGCGCTTGCGCTTCGCACTGTCGATCTGGGGCTCCTCGAGTTCAAGGGCGACGAGGCGGTCGGGATCCACCTCGCGCTCCCGATGGCCGAAGGGAAGGCGCTGCCTCAGGTTGGGCTCATGAGCTCAGTCGGACTCCACAACCCGCCCTTGTTCATCTGGCTCACCGCATTGCCTGTCGCGTTCACCGTCGATCCGGCCACCGTGACGGCCGTGCTAATCGGAGGACTGAACGTCCTCGCCGTCGTCCTCACCTTCTGGCTCTTTCGAAACAGGCTCGGCTTCTGGCCGGCTGTCATCGCGGCGCTCCTCTTCGCAGTGAGCACTTGGCCGGTGCTCTACGGGCGAAAGCTCTGGGCGCAGGACTGTTTGCCCCCGTTCAGCGTGCTCCTGCTCCATGTTCTCCTTCTGGTGTACGAACATCGTCGCACTCGGTGGATCGCCGCGGCGCCGGTTCTCGCCTGTATCCTCTGGCAGCTGCATTTCTCGGGCATCCCTGTGGTCGCCCTGACGCTCGCCATCCTCGCCTTCCGCTTCCGTACCTTGAACTACAAGGCGCTCGCCGCCGGGTTCGGGCTCGCCGTGCTCCTCACCGTGCCCTACCTCCAGTTTCAGGCGGGCAACGGCTGGCCCGATGTGAAGGGGCTCATGGCCATGGCGAGCGGCAAGAAGGCCGACGGTGCCCCAAAGGACCCATCCAATAGGACGCGCTTCGACGCGTTGCAGTGGACTGGTTACGCCTCGGTGGGCGCCGATCTCGGCTACTCCCTCGGCGACTCGACCGAGGCGTTTCGAGCGGAGCGCAGCGCTCTCGGACGCACTCTCGGCGGGGTTGCGACGTGGGGCGGGATCGTCGCGCTCGGGCTTGGGCTCGCCTATTGGGTCGCCGGGCTTTTGCGCCGTCAGGCCGACGCGCGCCGGCCCACGCTGCCGGTCGCGACCGTCTTCCTCTTTGGCTATATCTCGCTCATGTCGGTACTCGGTCTAGACCGCATCTACCCGCACTACTTCATCATCGTCTACCCAGTCCCCTTCTTACTTGCCGGCGTTGGGCTCGCTTCCGGTCTCAGGTTTGGTGCGCGAGGCGTAGTCGTGAGCGCTCTCGCGACGGCAGCGATCGTCGTTGGGCACATCGCGACGCTCGGCGAGCTGCGCTCGTTCCTCCGAGCACATGGAGGCGCTGCCGGTGACTACGGCGTCATCCTCGAGCACAAGGTGCGGCTCGCCGACTACGCCGTGACCCATGGCCTCAAGCTCCAGAGAGCACCGGGCTTTGAATACGGTCACCTCGTCGACATGCGCGCTCGCTACGACGGCGTCATCGATGAGAGTGCTACCATCCCACGTGCGCCGACGAGTGGCCGGTCTCTGCGCGTCTTCGACGGCCTCCGCCAACGTAGCGCGAACGGAATTCGGTGCCGGGGGCGCCAGGACTTCGGGCCGCTCGTAACGTGCCCCGAACCGTGATCGCTCCTGTCGCGGCGCCTCAGGAGCGCCACTCCGAGGGGAGATCGAGGGCAAAGGCGAGCTGCTCGCCGCGAGTTGGGTGCTCAAATGAGAGCCAGCCCGCCTGCAGCGCGATGGCGCGTTCGTCGTGCCAGGCTGGGCCCCCATGCCGGACATCGCCGACGATAGGGCAGCCGATCCCTGAAAGCTGCAGTCGTATCTGGTGCTTACGGCCGGTCTCGAGCTCTATCTCTACCTCCCACCAGGGGGCGTTGTCGACGCCCCGCACCGCCGAGATCACGAGGGTGGCAGTCTTGCCTTCAATCACGCCTGTCAGTCGTCCCAGCGGCGGCCTCTCCGTGGTCCACGCTCGGTATCGCTTCTTCATCTTGCGCTCACGGACCTGCTCTGAGAGCCGAGACGCGGCCTTCGACGTGCGAGCCAATACCAGCAGCCCGCCGACGGGGCGGTCTAGGCGGTGAACTAGGCCGACAAAGGCCCGTCCAGGCTTGTCGTACTTGACGCACAAGTAGTCGGCGATGACCTCCAGCAAGCTGCGGTCACCCGTATCGTCGCCTTGCGAGAGCAACCCCGCGGGCTTGTCGACGACGAGGACGTGGTTATCCTCGTACAGGATCGGAATCGGCGGTACGGTCGCCAAGCGGTCTTTCGGTGGGTTCAGAACGGTAGGTCCAAGTGCGCTCGAGCGGAGTGCTATCGCCGTCGAGCCTGACCGTCACCGCCTCGTCATGCAAGGGGGCTCGCAGAGGTAGCCTCGTCCCACTCGCAGACTTGTGAGGACCAGCCGCTCGAAATCGCCCATACAGCTTGGAGACGCCTACCAGGGACGGTACAACGGCGGCGATGCATGTTGATCCCAACAGCCCCAGCACGGTCGACGCGTCGGACGGCCAGGCGGACGGAACGACCGGCGCAAGTCCGGGCGACCTGCCCGAACGGCGCACTCGCTTCACGGGTGGTCGCATCACGTCGCCGCGTGGGCACGTTGTCGGAGGCGAGCGCGCGGACTCGCCGTTCGATGCGACGGCCCTATCGGGAGGCCCACTCCTTGGACCTGCCCCAGACGGGGTGACGGACACCCCTGACGGGATCGTCGAGCGCGGCCCATCGAGGCTCAGCCCATCTGAGCGCATCGGCTTCGTCGTTGGCACCGCCGTCATCGCTGTCCTGCTCGCGTTCTACTACTTGATCCACGATCGACCTTGGTTCGCACTCCGCTTCGGCGATGCGTCCGAGAAGACGATCGCGGCGGCGCGTCTCGGCGAGAGTGGCGAGGACGCCTTCCCTGCGCTAGCTCGCCTCGCTGTCGATGAGTCGGCCGACGTTCGCCGCGCTGCACTCGAAGCCATGGTCCCGGTGGCGTCGCTCGAGCCCAAATCCGTCGCCGTCGCCGCTCGAGCGCTCGACGACACGTCCGCGTCCGTCCGTTCTGCGGCGGTTGCTGTTCTCCAGCAGTCGACCGGTGATCCCCGTGCCGCATCCGCCCTCGTCAAGGCGCTCGGTCGCGCCGAGTCGGCGTTGCGCGTTCAGGCCGCCGAAGCGCTGGCGTCGTTCGGAGAGAGCGCCTCGCCGGCGGTGCCCCTCCTCATCGCCATGTCCATCCATCATGGCAAGGAGCGCGGTTCCGTCGACGACGTCGCGGGAGCGACGCTCGACCGACTCGGGGTGAGCGTCATCTCGGGCCTCGTCACCGCCAGCCAATCCGTCCGCGGTGGCGTTCGCGCCGCGGCGATGCGCCGTCTCGAACAGCTCGCGGCGAGCTCGGAGACGGCACGTCAGGCGCTCGCGAGTCGTGCGCAAAGTCGCTTCTCCGACGTTCGAGCGGCGGCGACCGTCGCGACCGCCCGCTCAGGCGACGCGAGCTTGGAGACCGTGCACCGACTAGCCCTCCTGCTCGACCGTCCGGAGACGCGCGCTCAGGCCAGCGTCGGGCTGAGGCACGTCGCAGACAAGGCCGAGCTCGCGGGTGCGGATGGCACGGACGCTGCCGCTCTCGTCCCCCGACTTCTCTCTCTCGGTGGTGAGGACGACTTCGACCGCCGTGCGGCCGCGACGCTGACTCGAAAGCTTGGTATCGCGGCGCTCCCAGCCCTCACGGCGGGAGTCACCCGGGCCGTCGAACCAGAACGCCGGCGGGCACTTGCGGCGATCTCCACGCTGGGGAGCGCTGCGCTCGCCCCTGGGCCGGACACGGAAGCCTGTTTGGCCGTGCTCACTGCAGAGTTGAACGCGGGCCGCGACCCAGAGCTTGTCGCATCGGCACTCTCCGCCTTCGGAGGGCTCGGTCAGGACGTGCTGGTCCAAGCCATCTCACCGCGGCGGAAGCGCCCTATTCGAACCGCCGCCATCACGGCGCTCGCGTCGATGCCACTCATCGATGCCGCACTAGACGCACTGCGAGCGAGTCTTGGCGGCCACGATGGCACCATGGCGGCCGCGGCGCTCGCTCGATCCGGCAGCGGCTTATCGGTCCTCGTCGGAGCGCTGGGCGACCGCCGGGCGCGCGTTCGGAGCCAAGCCTCCGACGCCCTCATCGCTTCGCCGCTCGCGCCGACGTCGTCGCTTTATGGCGACTTGTCACGGCTCGCCCCCTCTCGACACGCGCGCGTCAGGACGGTAGTCGCGACCCTCTTGACCCGGCTGCCAAGCGAAGCAGACCTCGATGGGGCGCTCGAACGTCTCCTCCGAGACCGGGCTCCAGCGGTCCGCAAGGCGGCGTCGGCGCGGCCAATCTCGGCGTCAGCGGCCCCGAAGGTGCCGGCCGCACCACCGGTTTTGTCGAAAGACGCCGGTTCTCTGGACCAGCCGTCGCTCATCGAAGGTGAGCTTCCGAGCTCGGAAGACTCAGAGCCACCTCCACCCCCACCGGAGCCCTACTAGAACATGACGGATAAACAACGTGCTGCCATTGCCATCGCTGCCGTCGTGGGGCTCACGGGACTTGCGACCGCCGGCTTTCTGTACGCGATCTCTAGCCGACAGCAGCGCGTCCCCATCATGCGCGTCGATCCCACGATCCGCACCGCAGCGGCGATCGAGCAGATCGATGGTGGTGGTGCTGGCGCCACCATCGCGGCGGTGGCGGACCGTGACGGCGCCATCCCGCTCAAGAGTGACACCGGTGATTGGATCATCCCGGCGGGCCATGGCGTCGAACTCTGTATCCCCGCCGCCCCCGCTCGCCATCCTTTCGTCTACGCCGCCCTCGGCAGCGCCGCCGCGCTGAGGTCGGCTCGCCTCGATGGGACGGTCGGCGCGTCGGTCCCTCTTGGCGATGGCGGGAGTCGGCTACGAACGTCGGCCTCTCGCCTCTGCGCCTGGATAACGCCGGCCGAGATCGCTGCCCTCGGTGCGGGTGAGCTGTCACTGTTCGCCTCCAACACGGCGGTCTCGAGCGCCATCATCGAGCAGGTCCTCGACGGCGGTGTGCCGACCGAGCTATCGCACGAAGCGGCGGTCGTAGGGACGTCGCTCATCCGGCTCCGCCTTCCATCAGAGCCTCACACGGTGCCATCCACACTGAAATGAAACGGGAGCGCGGGCGACTGTCTTCTAGAGAGTCGCCTCATCGGCCTAAAGTATATAGGCAAAGAGACCGTTGTCCCAGGCCGAGCTGCCGGTGGTTAGAGCACCGTGATGCCACGGGACCAGTAACGGGAGCGCGGACCTAAAAAACCTTTATGCAAACGTGCCTCATCATCGATGACTCGGAAGACGTCCATGCGTTGCTCAAAGCTCGGCTCAAGCCTGAGGGGTTACGGCTAACCCATTCGCTCAAGGGTGACGAGGGGCTCGAGCTGGCCCGAACCACGTCGCCCGACATCATCCTTCTCGACGTCGACATGCCCGACATGAACGGCTTCGACGTCTGTAGAGAGCTGAAGAGCGACCCTTGCACCTGGTCCATCCCCATCATCTTCCTCACCGCGTCGGACTCCTTGCACTTGAAGGTGCGAGCCTTCGACATGGGGGCAGTCGACTACGTCACCAAGCCCTTCTTTCAAGAGGAGCTGCGCGCGAGGGTCCGTATCGCTCTCCGGATGAAGCGCCTTCAAGACCTTCTCTCGCAACGCGCTCAGGTCGACGGTCGTACGGGGCTTTGGAACGACACCTACTTGACGCAGCGCCTCGAGTACGAAGTCGACGCGGCTCGTCGCTTCTCCCGTTCGCTGTCGGTAGTCCTCATCGACGTCGATGGGATGCGGGGCATCAACGGCCTGCACGGCATGCCTTTCGGTGACCGGGTAATCCAGCAGATATCGGAGCTGCTCGTCGGCCAAGCACGGCCGGTCGACGCCGTCTGTTGCCGAGGTGGGGACGAGTTCGCGCTCGTATTGACGGAGACCGATCTCGAAGAAGCGACCCGTCAGTCCGTCCGTCTTCGCTGCCTCATTGGAGAGCTTCACTTCGAAGCGGACGGGCGCCCCTTTCAAGTGGCGGCAAGCTGTGGCGTCGCCGAATGGCAGTCGTCCTTCTACGCCAGCACGCTCATGGAACGTGCCAGCCTTAGTCTTGCCACTGCTAAGGCCAATGGGCGAAATCGCGTCGTTCAACACGCGATGGACGTGCCCAGTTGAGGTGCCGATTGACAACGGCGCCGTCACGCCGTCAGTGCCCGGTGTTTTGAGAACGCGGGGAGGTCGATTTGCTGGCGTTGTTGGTGAGGTGCGCCGGCCGTCCACGGCGGCAGCGCGGGCAGTCACCGACCGAGCGTAGGCCCGGCAGGCGCCCGAGTGGGTAGGACAAAACCCCGATTCGCGTCCACCGGCAATTTTCTAGCGTCGAGTTGCTCTCGCTCAAGGGCGGGCTATGCAGCCCGCCTTCGTCGCTCTAGTACGCGCCTAACTGCGCCAACTCGCCACGCAGAAAATTGCGCGGTGTACGCGCAATCTCCATTTCGTCCGACCCACTCAACCCATTACGGCTTCGGGAAGTACTTGTTGATGACCTGCTTGAAGGCCTGTGCTGAGTAGCCGCCCATGGCTTCGAACTTGCGGCCATTGATGAAGATGGTCGGCGTGCCGCGGAGACCGGCCTTGCGGGCCTCTTCCATGTCGGCGTCGATCGCCGGCTGGCCGGTCTTCGCCGCGAGGAACGCGTCGTACTTCGCCATGTCGAGACCGATCTCGCCGGCCCACTTCTTGTGGTTCTCGGCGTTGGTCTCCTTGAGGCCGGCGAAGAGCTTGTCGTGCATCTCCCAGAACTTGCCCTGCTCGTGAGCCGCCATCGAGGCGACGGCGGCGGGCATGCCCTCCTTGTGGAAGGAGAGCGGGAAGTGCTTGAACACGACTTTGACGCGGTCCTTGAGCTCCGGATCCTTCGCGAGCTCGTGGACCGTCGGCGCGATGCGCGCGCAGAAGGGGCACTGGAAGTCTGAGTAGACGGAGATGACGATGTCGCCGTTCGCGGCGCCGGTGAAGGGGCGACCGTCGTAGGTGAACGTGTGCACCGTCGGGTCGAGCGGCTCGAAGGTCTTGCCGGTTTCGACGATCTTCTTGTAGACGTCTGCGGCCGGCGTGCCCGCTTCGACGAGCTTCTTGGCCTTGTCGAGCTCCTCGGTCACGAGAGCGTCGAAGTCCTCGAAGGGGACCGCGCCGCGGAGGTTACGGCCGTTCACGAAGAAGTTCGGCGTGCCACGCGCGTTGACCTTGGAGGCCTGCTCCATCTCGGCGTCGATGGTCGCCTTGTGCTTGCCCGACTTCCAGGACTCCTTCCACTTCGCCGCGTCGAGGCCGGCCACTTCGCCAGCGTACTTCTCGAGGTCAGCGTCCTCGAGGGCGCGCTGATTTTCGAACAGCTTGTCGTGCATCTCCCAGAACTTGCCCTGCTCGTGAGCCGCGAGCGCGGCTTCGGCAGCCGGCATGGCGCGGTTGTGGAAGGGGAGGGCGTTGTTCTTCCAGACGATGCGGACATCGTTCGGGTACTTTTCGTTCAGCTGCTTGAGGGTCGGATTGACCTTCGTGCAGAAGGGGCACTGGAAGTCCGACCAAATCACCACGGTGACGAGGGCGTCGGCCTTGCCCTTGAGGGGCTCGGTCCCGGCGACTTCCGCCTTCCAAACGGTCGGATCGACCGGGCGCTTCGGCTTCGGAGCGGCCTTGCCGTCGATCAGGCTGGCGAAGTAGGCGCCGGCTTGCGCAGCGAGGTTGGCTTCGACGCGCGTCTTGTGCACGTCCGCGACGGTCTTGCCGCTGGCGATGACCTTGTCGGCTTCGACGATCTCGGCCTCGACGATCTTCTTGAACTCGTCGTAGGGCTGAGCGCCCGAGAGGACCTTGCCGTTGATGAAGAACGCGGGCGTGCCGCCCTGACCGAGAGCGACAGCCGCCTTCTGGTCGTTCTCGATCTGGAGGCGGAGACCGGGATCGGCCATGTCCGCCTTGAACTTCGCCATGTCGAGCCCGAGCTCGGTGGCGTACTTGTCGAGGTCCGCGTCCTGAAGCGCCTTGGCGTTCGCGAACATCTTGTCGTGCATCTCCCAGAACTTACCCTGCTTGTGAGCCGCCATCGAGGCGAGCGCCGCCGGCATGGCGCGCTGGTGGAAGCTCAGCGGGTTGTGCTTGAAGACGACTTTGACGTCGTTCGGCCAGTCCTTGGCGACCTTGTCTACGGTCTCTTTTCCGCGCGAGCAGAAGGGACACTCGAAGTCCGAGATCTCGATGATCGTGACCTTGGCGTCCGCCGGGCCCTTCGCTGGGGCCGGGACCACGAGCGTAGAGCCCGCGACCATCGGCTGCGACGGGGTCGGGGCGGCGACGGCCGGGACCGCCGGCGCGACGGCCGGCGGGGCCTCGGCCTTGGCGACGGCCGGCGGGGCCTCGGGAGCCTTAGCGGCGTCCGTGGGCGCTGGAACCGGTGCTCCCGTGCCACGCGGCGCGGCGGCGGGTGCCGCCTCGGGCGCCTTCGGGGCTTCGGCGCCGGCGGCGGGCTGAACGGGCTGGGGAGTGGCAGCGGCGGCGGGAGCCTGGGCTGCACCTTGAGCCGCGGGGGCCTTGTCCTTGCCGCCACAGGCGGTCAAGGCGACCAGCATAAAGCCGATCACGCTTTGCTTCTTCATTTCGAACTCGCTCCTTGATGAGTTGACGTGCAGAACGTGACTGGCTTGCAGACGTCGCTGACGTGCTGACGATGACCGCCGACGGGGCAACGACCCACAAGGTCGGTGCAACATTGGCGTACTAACTCAGAGCTGAGGGTTCTATTCCTGGAATCCCGGCAGCTCGTGAATGGTTGCTTCACCTTGGGCCACCTACGTGGACCCCCCAGGTGAACGTGCCTGACGCGCCGAAGGTTCGCCGCGACCGACCGCTGTTCGAATCAGCAATCAACCGGAATCATTGGCGTACCAGGCACTCGGACCCGTCCCGGGACACACCTGTCCCGAAAGTGCGCGGGAGTCTGAGGGGCAGTGGGTCCGGTGTCAAGGGTCTCGTGGCGTGTTTTCAGCTTGGCGACGACAGCGGAGCCCCACAACGCATACAATTCTGGAAGTCGAGCGCCAGCGCGCCGCAGCGCGGGCATCGCTCGAGCTCCAGCCGCTGTGTTCGCTCGGCGGAGCCGGGGAGGGATTGCGGGAGCGCTTCGGCTTCGAGGTCGAGGAGGAGGACGTACGGGCCGATCTCGAGGACGTCGCCGCTTCGAACGGTCTTTTCCCCATCCACTCGCGACCCGTTCACGAAGGTCCCCTTGCGAGATCCGCCGTCGATGATGACCCAGTCGCTGCCGCGGGGTTCGAGGCGCGCATGCGCGCGAGACACGGTCGGATCGTGGAGGATGACGTCGTTGGCGCCGGGATCACGCCCGAAGCGGGGGAAGACTCCCTTGGGGATGACCCACGATACAGACGGGTTGCCTTCGAGTACGAGCGTGAGTGTCAACACGGCGTGTCAGTTGAGGCAGCCGTAGACGATGCGCCACTTGCCGCCCGCCCCAGGGTCCTTCTTGAGATTGCAGGGAGTCGGCATGTCCGTGGTCTTACACGAGACGAAGAGCTTGATGTAGTCCGCCGCCTCTTCCCGGGTCTCCATGACCTTGAATGCGTACGGGTGGCCTTCGTCCGCGCGGAGGAAGCACGAGTACTTGTTACGAAGGGCTCGAAAACGCATCGTCTCCCAGTCCTTCATCGCCTGGGGCCCCTGCTCGGTCGAGTGGATGTACTTGGAGTACTCGGCGAAGGCGACATCGAACGGCTCCATGGCGGCCGATTTCAGTATTTTTTGAGCGACCCAGTCGACCGACTCCTCCTCCGGCTCCTTGACGATGCGGCCGAGGCCTGTCTTTTCCTTGACCCAGTTGCAGCCGGCGCTGTGGAGCGCCGTCGCCGTGAGCATGGCCACCAGCCCTACGGCCAGCCAGGGCCGGCGAGCCGAGCTCGGAATGGGTGACGCGCTCACCCGAGACCCCCTACGTAGGTGTCATAGGCGTCTGGGGTCAGGAGGGCGTCGAGCTCGGCGCTGTCGGACGCTTCGATCTCCACGATCCAGCCGGCGCCATAGGCGTCTTTGTTGATCGCGTCCGGGGCATCGACGAGGCCGTCGTTGATGGCGACGACGCGCCCCGAGACGGGGCTCATCAGATCCGAGACCGACTTCACCGACTCGACCGTGCCGAACGCTTCGTGTTGGCGAAGCTCAGTGCCCACCGCCGGAAGATCGACGTAGACGATGTCGCCGAGCTGGCTCTCCGCGTACTCGGTGATCCCGACTCGCACCGTTCGGCCCACATTGAGGTCGAACGAAGCCCATTCATGGTCTTGGGTGTAACGGAAGGTACGAGGAGCTGCTTTCATGTCCGATTCTCCTTGTTGCTAGGGCTAGCGGGCTTGGCCCTTCACCGCAGCGAGGCGGCCGATGTGGTCGAGGCGCCGGGTTGCGGCGACCGACGTCAGAGTCTTGGGCGCGTCAGGAAGGGCGTCTTACACACGACCGCTTCGCTGCGTTTGCCACGGATGTCTACTTCGAGGCGTGTGCCCATGGCCGACTGCGCCGTGGCGACGTAGGCCATGGCAATGGCCTTGCCGACGGTCGGCCCGATGGTGCCCGAGGTCACGACCCCTACGGACTCTCCGCCGGGCACGTGCACACCATAGCCGTGGCGAGCGATGCCCCTGCCTTCGAGTTCGATACCGACCAGCTTTCGCGTGACGCCGGCGGCGGCGATGGCGCGGAGCGCGTCCTGGCCGATGAAGCCCTCGGGCTTGTCGAGCTTCGTCACCCAGCCGAGCCCTGCTTCGAGTGGGTTCGTGGTCTCGTCGATGTCATTGCCGTAAAGCGCGTACTTCATCTCGAGGCGCAAGGTGTCGCGGGCCCCGAGACCGATGGGTTCCGCGCCGCGTTCGAGCAGGTGATCGGAGAGCGTGACCGCGCGTTCCGGCGCCACGAAGAGCTCGAAGCCGGATTCACCCGTGTAGCCCGTGCTGGCGACGAGTACCGCCCCGAAGCGCGGATCCTCGAACGATGAGAGCTGAAATGGGCGCATCGTCATCGCCGCCGGATGGGCAGCGCTCAGGATCTCGGCGGCCTTGGGACCTTGCAGCGCGAGCAGCGCATACTGGTCGCTGACGTCCACGGGGCGGCTCTCGCCGGTCGCACGCGACTCGAACCACGCCACGATCTTCGCGACGTTGCTCGCGTTCACGACGATGAGGACGTCCGTGACGGAACGGCGGTAGCAGATGAGGTCGTCGAGGATCCCCCCATCGTCCCGACAACACGCCGTGTAGAGAGCCTTCCCGTCCGGTAGTGCTTGTAGATCGTTGGTGATGAGTCGGTTGACGACGGCGACCGCGTCGGGGCCCTGAAAGCGGACCTGCCCCATGTGGCTCACATCGAAGAGCCCCGCGCCGCTGCGTACGAGGTGGTGCTCTTGAAGCTGACCCTTCCCGTAGTTCAGGGGCATCTGGTAGCCGGCGAAGTCGACCATTCGCGCCCCGAGGGCGACGTGGCGGTCGTAGAGAGCGGTCTTGAGCGAGGTCAATTGGGAGCTCCGCGTTCGACTTGAGACGTCAGGCGCGCTTTGGCTGCCAGGACGGTGTTCTGGAGGAGCATGGCGATGGTCATGGGGCCGACGCCGCCGGGGACTGGGGTGATGGCGCTCGCGACGGCCGAGACTCCGGCGTAGTCGACGTCACCGACGAGCTTCCCGCTCTCGAGTCGGTTGATGCCCACGTCGATAATCACGGCGCCGGGCTTCACCATGTCGGCCTTGATGAGCTCGGAGCGGCCCACGGCGGCCACCAGCACGTCCGCGGTGCGCGTGACGGCACCGAGGTCGCGGGTGCGCGAGTGGCATACCGTGACGGTCGCGTCAGCGGCCGTCAGCAGCGCGGCGACCG
>CANMLD010000168.1 GCA_947498315.1 Pseudomonadota bacterium
TTGAAGCCCTGGATCTGCGCGTTGAGCTCGATGCCCGGCAGGATCGAGATCTCGTGGCCGAAGGCGCTACACGCGAAGCCGCCGCTGCGGAACTGCACGCGGTTCTCCTTCGAGACGTTGTGCGAGCTGTAGCGCGCGCCAATCGAGAAGTTGTCGCCGCCGAGGCCGCCCATCTGGGCGTAAGCGCCGTGGCCGGCGTATCCGATACAGATGTGGAGGTCGGGCCGCAGCTCGGTGTAGGCGCCGAGGTGGTAGCCCTCGGTGAAGAGATCGATGTAGGTGAAGGCCTTGGCCATGAACGCGTTGATGCGATCGAGCGTCTCGCCGAAGGTGCCGAGCGCGTCGGCGATGTCGCCGAGAGCGCCTGACAGCAGGTCGGTCACGTTGTCGTTCAGCCACTGCGTGAGGCCGTCGAGAAAGCCGACCTGCTTCAGCACCCACAGCGCGCCCGAGGCGACCGCACCGACGGCGCCTTCCGGCGACTCGAGGAAGTCGACCGGCATCCAGAGGAAGCAGGAGTCCGGCGCGGTGGAGGCCGGGATCGTGCCGTTCGGGTCGCAGAAGTCGTAGCAGTCCGAGCGCATGGTGCGGGCGTAGCAGCCCGCGAGCGCGGCGTTCACGAGCTCGTCCTTGGCGTCTTCGAGCAGGCCGGTCAGGTAAGCGGTCGCGTTCTGGCCGATCCCGGCGATCATGGCCTCGATGTCATCCTGAATCGGCTGGGCCTGGGCGAGCAGCTCGTCCCACTGGGTCTGAAGCGCGTCTCCGAAGGCGTCCGCGAGGCCGCCGAAGCTGAAGTCGCCGGGGCCGAGCTCAGTGATGGCGCCGCTGTCGATGAGGGCCTGAAAGCAGGCCGCGGTGTTCGGGTTACCCGTCAGATCGGTGAGCACCTGATCGAGGATACTGTCCCCGAGCGCGTTCAGGGTGGCTTCGAGGCCCGTGAGGTCGTCCCAGAGCGTCGTGACCGACTCGATGGCGCTCTCGATCTGGGGCATGGCGTCGTTCACTTGGTCGACGACGCCTTCGATTTGAGTGATGAGCGCTTGCGGGTCGAAGTTCAGGAGATCGGTGATGCCCTCCACGCCTTGGAACGCGTCGATGATGGCGACGACGGTGTCCTTGATCTCAGGCAGCAGCGGCGAGATGGCGCCGTTCCAGGTGTCGATGACGTTCTGAATGGCGGCGACGTCGGCCGCGAAGGCGTCTTGCACGAGGCCGAGAGCGTTCTCGAGGGCCGCGTCGATGTCCGGGGTCCAGGTGCCGTCGAAGACGCCATCGCACACGGTCGGGTCTGGCAGGAGCGGGATGGCGCTCGCGAGAGCGTCTTCGAGCAGGTTCTGGACCGTCGTGCCCACAATCGACGAGAGCAGGTTGCCATCGGTGAACAGGTTCGTGATGTAGGCCTCGAGGTCTTCGAGGTGCGCGATGACCGGCTCGAGCTGTTCGGTCAGGAACTCCGTCAGGATGTCCTCGAAGTTGAGGTCGTTGACGATGGTGTCAATGGCGTCTTCCACGCGATCGAGAATCGCCGCGGGGTTACAGCCCCCCGGCGCGCAGGTTCCCACGCACACGCAGTGGCCGACCGTCTGCGGGATGACCCGGCCCTCGGCCCAGCCGATGGCGTCGCCGACGTACTGGCCTTCCGCCACATACTCCGACGCGTCGTCGAGCGTGTTTGCGAGATTCTGAACGAGCGAGATCATGAACTGCAGCGACTGCAGCAGGTTCAGGTTGTGCGTTATGTTTCGGTAGGTTGGCAGGTTCAGCAGCCCGATGGTCTCGCTGCCACTCACTACGCCGTCCTCGTCGAAGGTCGGGCGGGTGAGCGTGTCGGAGGGGTGCGGGATGTCGACCGACGACCACAGCGGGCGGGGTGGCGCGCCGTAAGGCGGCAGCTCGTAGGACATGCCCGCCTCGTCCGTGTCGCCGCAGAAGGGGCGTTCGGCAGGGCCGTAGAGCAGCGCGGAGCTGGTGCTGGCGGTCGTCAGCGTCGGCGAGTCCGTGACCGGTGAGGCCTTGGTCACCCCGTCCGAAGGGGCGGGCGCGCAGCTCAGGGCGAGCGCGAAAGGGACCAGGATTGTGGCGAGGCGGGAATACGAGAGGTGCATGGTCGTGTCCTCGAACTCAGGGAAAAACTGCCAGCCCGGAGGTCTCAGGGGCGTAACGGAGAGTGATCAGAGGACGCAGGCGATCGGGAAGGTCCCTGTGCTCTCTTCCGCACCATCGGTCGCGCAGTCGTAAAATCCGCTTGGGGACGACCATCCGCACGATGGAATCTTCGAGGCGTCGCAGTCGATGCAGAATGTGTTGCCGCCATCGCACCAGACGAGACGGCCCCAGGCGTCGCAACAGCCCTCGCTCGCGTCGACCGTGTCGCAGCCCATCGCCGCGGCTTGGGACGCGCCGCGGCACACGTAGGGGGGCGCGTTCGGGCACGTATCGTCCGGCGCGCCGCAGACGCCGGTATTGCAGGTAAAGCCCGCGCCGCAGACCGTGTCGCCGCAGTAGGCGCAGTCGGCGTCGGTCGTGCAGGGGTGGTCCGCTGGGGCCACTTGGCAATCGCAGGCGACACCGCAAGCGAGGGCGGCGATGGATACGCACGTGGCGTCCCACGCGGCGAGGCAGCAGGTGTCATCGAGCGCACAAACGCATTCAGCGACGGCAGGGTCTTTCGTGCTGAACGATGAGGACGCGACGCAGGGGTGGTTTTGGCCGCAGGGCAGGGGGGTGATGGTGCAAGCACCGGTCGAAGGGTCGCACGAGGCGACGTCGCAGCCCGTCGCGACGCACGGCGGGATGGTCTTGGCGGTGCAGACGTCGCTCTTGCATTCCCATGCGCTCAGGCAGAGGTCGTTCGTGCAGGGCGCGCAGTCGAGGTCCGACTTGCAGGGCACCTGACCTTCCGAGCACGACTGGCCACAGAGCGGGTCGTCTTCGTGAATGCAGGCGCCCGACTCGAGAACGCAGAGGTCGGTCGTGCAGGGCTCGCCGTCGTCGCAGAAGGCGTTGCCCGTGGCTAGCTCGCAAGCGCCCGAAGCGGGATTGCACTCGGTGCGGAGGCACTCCGAATCGAGCGACGTGTCGCAGACGACCGCTGGCCCGGCCGTGCAGGTGCCGGCGACACACGCCCACGGCGCGGCACAGGCGTCAGCAGAGCACGCCACGCAGTCCGAGTCTTCTGAGCAGGGCAGGTCGACTGGTGTCGCGTCTTCGCAGCTGCAGGCGTGACCGCAAGTGCCCGTCGCCATGGCGATACAGGTCTCGTCCCACTCGGTCGTGCAGCAGTAGTCGTCGAGCGCGCACACACAGGCAGAGACCTCCGCGTCGGTGCTGCCGGGGGCGTGGACGACGCAGGGGTCGCCGCCCGGGCAGCCCAGGACGGGCAGGCTCTCGCAGGCGCCGGTCTCCGCGTCGCAGAAGTCGGTGGTGCACGGATCGCCGTCGTCGCAGGCGTCGGTGTCGGGGTAGGTGACGCAGGCGCCCGCGGACGGGCCGCATTCGGTTACTAGGCAATCGTTCGGCGTGTCGTCGACGCACACGATGGGCGCGGCCTGGGCGCAGCCACCGGCGACACAGGACCACGCGCCCGTGCACACGGTGCCGCCGCACGCCGCGCAGTCGGCGTCGGTCTCGCAGTCCGAGCCGGCCTTGCAGTCGCAGACGAGCCCGCATTTCGACTGTGCGAACTCGGCGCACGCCGCGTCCCAGGCCGTGTCGCAGCAGTAGGCGTCTTCCGCGCAGACGCAGGCATTGATGGCGTCATCGTTGGAGGACGGCGCCGCGGATTCGACGCAGGGGTTGTTGGTCGCGCAGTTGGGGCACGGCGTCGTGGCGTCGTCGTCCGTGACGTCGGGGTCGCCCTCGGCGGAGTCAGGGTCGACCTCGGCGGAGTCAGGGCCGACCTCGGCGGAGTCAGGGTCGACCTCGGCGGAGTCAGGGTCGACCTCGGCGGAGTCAGGGTCGACCTCGGCGGTGTCGGGCTCCGGCGTCGTGTCCGCGATCAGCTCCGTGTCGGACGCTTCTCCCGCGTCCTCCACGTCCGGTTCGATGGCCGTTTCGGGCGTCTCCGAATCCGGCGTCCCATCGGGCGCATCCGAATCGCCAGAGTCGACACTCCCGAGGTCGGGGGTCACGTCCGTGGCGGCGGCGGCGACCTCGGAGTCGGTGCAGCCGACGCTCACGAGGGAGACCAGCGCGGCACCTAAGAGCGCGCAGGAGAATCGGGAGCGTCGAGACGTCATGGTACTTCCTTCCGTTGCCCGTGGCTGTATAGGCGCTTGGGCCCAAGCCTCAGTCCAGCTGTATCAGGTCAGTGACCTCTCCCAAGGTACGCTGACGATTTCGGTTTCAGTCTAGCAGGCAACGGTGGCTTCGAAGCCATACGAGTTAGCGCTGCCTACCCCAGGACGATACTTTAAGGACGAGGGACCTTCCACGCAAGGCAAATTGCCGGCGGACGCCAATGGGAGTCTTGTCCGACCCACGGAAGGCTTAGTTCGAGAGGCTGTGCTGGAAACCCTCGAAGATCTGGGTGCCCTGTCTGTCTACTTCGCCGCGACGCGATACGCGCGCCAGATCCCCACCGTGTCTTGGGCGGCGTTCTGAATCTCGCCCGCGATGACGTCTTCGCCGATGGCGCCGGTGAAGGTGAGCGGTGTCTTGACCGTCGCACAGGAGGTGGCACCCGACGTGTCGATGACGAAGCGAACGCGGTTCTCGCGTAGGCTGGACTCGCAGATGGGGACCGAGAGGGCCTTGCCGTCCGGCGTCGCGAACTGGGCTGAGCCCTTGAAGTCGCCGTCGAGCTTCAGGTCGAGATCGAACGCGTCGGCGATCCCAGTGTGTCCCGACGCGTCCCACGTGCCTTTGATGACGGGGCCGCAGCCCGTCGCGAGCAAGAGTGCGCCAGCGGCTTTCAGGAGCGCTGACTCGATTCTATCGATCATGGGTCCTCCGGGGTGGGGGTGTCGTCGAGGTTCCAGGCGTCGTCCTCGTCGAGGTCGAGGAAGGCCGAGCGTCGCGATGGGCCTTCGGGTTCGTCCTGCGTGTCCAGGCTTTTGCCGCCGGCGAGCTCCGGCTCGCGGCTGACGCGAGCAGCTCTTGCGTCGGCTCTCTGTCCGAGACTTACCACGGGCGGAGCCGCCTCGCGAACTCGCGATGCGGCGCGTTCCAGGTCCGGGTCGACGAGATCACCAGCAAGAGGGGATGACCGAATCACCTCCGTTGCGAGGCGGCGCTGCTCGACCCCGCGACGTGTCTGACCGATGTGGTCGTAGAGCTCGGCAAGGAGCCGGCGGCCGGCCGCGAGGTCGGCGACGGGGAGGCAGGCGGTGGCGGCGTGAGTTTCGACTGCGATGGTCTTGCGCAGCGCGCGGCGCGCCTCCTTGAAACGACCGATCTCGACGGCGTAGAGCGCGTGGCGGAGATGCAGGCGTGCGTCCTGCTCACGGGTGCGGCTGCGATCGGCGGCGTCTCGGTAAGCGCGTATCGTGAGCTCAGGGCTCGCGTAGCGTCGGTGCCAGTTCGCAAGCTCGAGCAGTCCGTACGCTGATTCCGGCTCGTATTGGAGATGAATCTCGATCGCGACACGCTCTTGCGATGCGCCGTCCTGAGCCCGACCCAGTCGCCTCGGCCTCCCTTTGGTGTCGAAGCGCTGAGCGAGAAGATCGAGGCTGGTGAGCACGAAGGTCGAGATCGTCCGAAACCAAGGGACCGTCATGTGGGTCTGACTATCGAAGTCGACGACGGGCAACTCGGGGTCGTCGAGCGCGTAACACTTGAGGTTGCCGTCTTGATCCGTCGCGATGGGCAGGATCGGCAAGCCGGCTTCTCGCGCCTCGGCCAGCGCGTCGAGGGACTCCGATGGGTCCAAGATTCGTTCGCCGCGAAGGTCGAGGCCGCCATAGAGGCGCTGCAAGGCAATGTAGTCGGGGGGAAGCGGCACGCCGGCAGCGGCTTGAAGCGCGAGGATGGCCGATTCAGGGGCCGGGGCGCCACGGCTCACCAGGGCTCGAGGCCAGCTGCTGACCCGCTCCCGAATGGTCTCGATCCCACGGGAGAGAGGTGGCTCGGGCCTGATCGAGGTCATGCGTCGAGGTAGGCTCTCGCCAGCGCGAGGTCCTTGTAGACGACGTAGTTGCCGACGAAGAGCAAGTCCATGTCGGTCGTGAAGTAGCACTTCATGGCGTCAGACGGCGTCGCGACGATCGGCTCGCCGCGAATGTTGAAGCTCGTATTCAAAACGCAGGGGACCCCGGTGAGCCGTCCGACCTTCTCGATGAGGTCGTAGTAGCGCGCGTTCTGAGCCGGGTTCACCGTCTGAACGCGAGCCCCGCCGTCCACGTGGGTCACCGATGCGAGGGTCGCTACGTGCTCCGGGCGCGTGTCCGAGACGACGAGCATGAAGGGGCTGGGGACCCCGCCGTCGTCGAAGTACGTGGTCGCGGCCTGCTCGAGGATGGACGGCGCGAAAGGACGGAAGGGTTCGCGGAACTTCACGCGCGCGTTCAACACGTCCTTCATGTCGGGGATGCGTGGGTCGCACAAGATGGAGCGGTTGCCGAGGGCCCGCGGCCCGAACTCGGCGCGGCCCTGAAACCACCCGATGATCTTCCCGTCGGCGATAGCGCGGGCAGCGACGCCAGTCACGTCGGCGACGTGCAGGTAAGCCACGCGGCCGCGGTCGAGCTCGGCCTTTACCGCGTTGTCGTCAAACTCGGGCCCGAGGTAGTCGGTCATTGGGTGGGTGACCCGAGGGGCGCCGCGGTCGTGGGCGACGTAGAGCGCCGCGCCCATGCTGGTGCCAGCGTCGCCGGCGCACGGCTGGAAGTAGCACTCCTCGAAACCGACTTCGCGTTGGATGCGCCCGTTCGCGACGCAGTTGAGGACGACGCCGCCGGCCATCACCAGCCGTGACAGCCCGGTCTTCTCCTTCGCGATCCGAGCGAGATGCAACATCGCCTTCTCGGTCGCGGACTGCATGGCGTAGGCAATGTCGTACTCGCGCTGGCCTAGCGCGCTCTCGGGACGTCGTTCCGGGCCGAGTAGGTCCACCAGCCGTTGGTTGTAACGGCGTCGCTGCTCCGTGAAGTAGCCGAAGTAGCGCAGGTCGATCTCGAAGCCGTCATCCGTCAGCGTGATGAGCTTCTCGATGGGCTTCAGGAACTCTGACGGCCCACCATAGCTGGCGAGGCCCATGACCGTGCCCTCGCCATCGTTGGCCCTGAAACCCAGATACTGAGTGAACGCCGCGTAGAAGCTCCCGAGACTGTTCGGGAAATCGATGCTGTGCACCGTCTCGATCCGGGTCCCGTCGCAGCGCGCGATTGTCGCCGCGCTCCGCTCGCCGTAACCGTCGATGATCAGCGCCGCCGCGGACTCGTAGTTCGAGCGGTAGAACGCGCTCGCGACGTGGGCGAGGTGGTGGGTGACGTACTCGATGCCGAGCTTCTTGCCGCCCGCGAGCCGGAACTCCTGACGCACACCCTCCACGGCACGCCCGTCGTGGAAACGCGTCAGGAGGTGGTTCGGGAGGCTGTAGAGGAACTCGAGGTGGTGGCGGCGGCCGCTGCTGCCGCGGTAAAGCGCCTCGCCGTGGATGCCGGGATTCCAGAAGAACGCGACCTCGTCGACGTCGTCGAACGAGATGGCGCCCTGCTTCAAGCAGAACGCGATGGCGCGGGCCGGGAAGTTGCCGTCGTGCTTCTGCCTCGTGAAGCGCTCTTCCTGACTAGCAGCGATGACGTGACCGTCGCGCACGAGGGCGGCGGCGGCGTCGTTCGAGACGTTGATCCCGAGGACGTTCATGGCCGGACGTTCATGGCGACGGGCTCCTATGCTGGCGCTCTACTTAGCTGTCTTGGCGGCAGAGGAGGAAGTAGTTGTCGGTCTCCTTCCCCTTGCGAACGGCGCGCCCGATGGTGACGTGGCTCGACACGCGGCGAATGTAGTCGATCATGTGGGCGTAGACGAAGAGGCTGATGCCCGAGGTGGTCGGACGAATCGTCGGCCACGACGTGACCTTCTGCGTCGGCGTACGGGTGTAGTCGATGGCGATTTCGTTGCCTTGGACATAGGCCTCGAAGTAGCCAGGACCCACCAGCGAGCGTGTGACCCCTTCGTTGTAGCCTACGAGGACGTCTGGGCGATCCGGCAACCGCGCGAAACGCTTCTGGAAGGTCGTGAAGACGGGCAGGGTGTTCTTGCCCTCGTGGATGACCTCGGACAGTGGCCCAGCGCCCGGCGGGACCATGAAGTCGAAGCCGAGGGAGCTGCTGGCGGCGGCCGCTTCGAAGAGGCGCCGTTGCTCTGACTTGCCCAGGCTACGCACCCCAGCGAGGCGGCTTTCGGGGGTCGCGGTGTCTAACCACGCGCCGAAGGCGTCGATGGCCAGTGGGCCGGCCTTCGAGAAGATCTGGGCGAGCTCTTGCATTGGGGAACTCCGGAGGGGGCCGTTCGGGGCTGGTCATGGGCAGCGGCGCTCTTCTCTTGACTTAGCGCGCTTGCTCGCGCAATGCAATCCGCGTGCAAGGACGACGGCGAACCCCCCTCCCTCAGACTCAAGGCCTCGAGACTCGCGCCGGTGATCCGGTCCTGTCTCAGCGCCTCTCTGACATCTTCCATCTCGACGAAGACGACAATCAGGAGCTGGTCGAAGGCATCCACGCCGTCCACCCGTACCCTGGACGAATGCACCCTCTATGGGCCCGTCGCCTGTTGGCCGAGCTGCCTCAGGGGGCGTCGGTAGTCGATCCCTTCTGCGGCGCCGGCACGGTGCTCGTCGAAGCCCGAGTCGCCGGTTTCCACTCGCGCGGGAACGATATCAACCCGGTCGCCGTGCGACTCGCTCGCCTCCGCGTCATCCCCCCTCCCGATCCGGTTCGCCTACGCGTAGTGGCTCGAGACTGTGCCGCTGGGTCGGTCAAGCGACGCGAGACCCCGTTCTCCGCGCTCGCGCAGGGAGAGAAGGACTTTGCGCCGCATGTGCTCGCGACGTTCATCGCCTTGCGAGATGAGATCGAGAAGGCCACAAAAGCGGCCCGCGGGTCTGGGCCGCAGGCCGTCGCCGCGCAGCGCCTCCGCGAGGGGCTCATCTTTTCGCTGTCGCCGCTCCTCGATAAGTTCTCGGCTCGCTCCGACCGGGAGGCGTCCAAGGTCTCCCCCGAGACAGTGTGCAAGCACTTCGTCGAACGTGCGGACCGCTGGGCCACCTACTTCGACACCATGGCGAACTGCCGCTTCGGCGAGGCCGAGCTCGCAGACGCGCGGTGGTTGCCCTGGAAGCCAGGCACCGCCGACGCCATCATCACCTCGCCACCCTATCCTGGCGTCTTCGATTACGTCGCGTCTCAGGCGCGCCGTGCGAAGTGGCTTGGAGAAGAGGCCGAGCTCCTCACGGCGTCGGAGCGCAAAGAGATCGGCCGTCGCAGCGGGCCGCCGCTCTGGGCTGAAGACATGGTCATCGCGGTCAAGCAGATGGCCCGTACTCTGAAGTCGGGTGGTATCCTCTTCATGATCGTTGGCGACGGCGTCTCGCGGGACGGAAACGCCGGCAACGTAGCGATCTTCGCGGACGACATCCTCGTGAACGAAGCCGAGCGTCAGGGTCTGGCACTCACGGCCATGGTCAGTCAGACCCGCCCCCACTTTCACCGCCACTCGGCCGACGCCTTCGGCAACCGGCCCCGGCAAGAACACTTGATGGCGCTCCGGAAGGTCTGACCACTCTTTGCTTTTGACAGCGGGGCCCTAGACGGGTATCAACCGCGCCCGCACGGGCATCAGCGCCCGCATGCGCTCTTAAAGAGGTTTCAGATGCTGTCGGACCTGTCCAAAATTCGGAACATCGGTATCTCCGCTCACATCGACAGCGGAAAGACGACGTTGACCGAACGCATTCTCTACTACACCAAGCGGATTCACGCGATCCACGAGGTCAAGGGCAAGGACGGCGTCGGCGCGACCATGGACTCCATGGACCTCGAGCGCGAGCGTGGCATCACCATCCAGAGCGCGGCGACCGCCTGCACCTGGGCCGGCTTGCACATCAACATCATCGACACGCCGGGCCACGTCGACTTCACCATCGAAGTCGAGCGGTCGCTCCGCGTGCTCGACGGCGCCATCCTCGTCCTTTGTGGCGTCGCGGGCGTGCAGAGCCAGTCGCTCACGGTCGACCGCCAGATGCGCCGCTACAAGGTGCCGCGCATCGCTTTCGTCAACAAGCTCGACCGTACCGGCGCGAACCCCTTCAAGGCGACCAAGCAGCTTCGTGAGATTCTGGCGCACAACGCGGTCATGATTCAGCTCCCGATCGGCCTCGAGGACAAGCTCGAGGGCCTCGTCGACCTCGTCAACATGGAGGCCGTGACCTTCCACGGCCCGAACGGCGACGAGATCCGGAAGGGTCCGGTCCCCGAGAATATGGAAGCGGACGCTCAGCAGTATCGCGAGATCATGCTCGACGCCGTCTCCATGTTCTCGGATGAGCTCATGGAAGCCATGCTCGAGGAGCGCGTCACGCCGGAGCTCATCCGCGCCGCTATCCGCAAGGGCACCATCTCCCTCCAGCTCACGCCGGTCATGATGGGCTCGGCGTACAAGAACAAGGGCGTTCAGCTCCTGCTCGACGGTGTCGTGAGCTACCTCCCGAACCCGACCGAGGTCACGAACGAGGCCCACGACCAGCGCAACAACGAAGCGAAGATCATCCTCGAAAGCAAGCTCGACGGCAAGCCCCTCGTCATGCTCGCGTTCAAGCTCGTCGACGATCGTTACGGCCAGCTGACCTATCTCCGCGTTTACCAGGGTTCGCTCCGTCGCGACGACACCATCTACAACCAGCGCACGGGCAAGAAGCAACGCGTCGGTCGTCTGGTACGTATGCACTCGGACGACATGGAAGAGATCACGACGTCCGGCGCTGGCGACATCGTCGCCATGTTCGGCATCGACTGCGCCTCAGGTGACACGTTCACCGATGGATCGGTCGACTTGACCATGACGTCGATGTTCGTCCCGGAGCCCGTCATCTCGCTGTCGATTCGCGCGAAAGACAAGAAGGCCGAGGTCAACATCGGCAAGGCGCTCAACCGCTTCTCGAAGGAAGACCCCACCTTCCGCGTGTTCTCGGACCCGGAGTCCAACGAGACCATCATCGCCGGCATGGGCGAGCTCCACCTCGAGGTCTACATCGAGCGCATGAAGCGCGAGTACGCGGCCGAGGTCGAGACCTCGCCCCCGCGCGTCGCCTATCGCGAGACCATTACCCAGCAAGCCAAGTTCGACTACACCCACAAGAAGCAGACGGGTGGCTCGGGCCAGTACGGTAAGGTTGGCGGTTACGTCGAGCCGGTCGAAGAGGGCGCGCAGTTCCAGTTCGTCGACGACACGGTGGGCGGAATCATCCCGCGTAACTTCATCCCGGCGATCGAGAAGGGCTTCAAGTCGATGATGGAGAAGGGGGCCCTCATCGGCCACCAGATCGTCAACGTCAAGGTCGTCTTGAACGACGGCGGCTGGCACGCGGTCGACTCGAACGAAATGGCCTTCCAGGAAGCGTCTCGCGGCGCTTGGCGCGCGGTCTACGAGAAGGCCCGTCCCAAGATCCTCGAGCCGATCATGAAGGTCGAAATCGAGGGACCCGCCGAGTTCGCCGGCAACATCCTCACGACGCTCATGCAGCGCCGCGGTATCGTCATTGGCAGCACGGAAGAGTTTGGCCAAGCCAAGGTCACCGCCGAGGTGCCGCTGGCCGAAATGTTCGGATACTCAACGACGCTCCGCTCGGGCACTCAGGGCAAAGCCGAGTTCTCCATGGAGTTCGCGAAGTATCGGGAAGTCCCTGAGAATATCGCGCAGGATCTCATGGAGAAGGCCAAGGCCAAGAAGGAAGCCGAGCGCAAGTAGGAGTGAATGCCCTTGCGGGCGGGGGCCGACCCCCGCCCCTTAAGGCCCTTGCGGGCGGGGGCCTACCCCCGCACCCCCGGAATGCGCTTGCGGGCGGGGGCCTACCCCCGCACCCCCGGAATGCGCTTGCGGGCG
>CANMLD010000169.1 GCA_947498315.1 Pseudomonadota bacterium
GGGATGGCCGTGAGGAGGGCCATCACGTGATCGGGCGCATCGGGGACAATAAGGACGGCGTCTGCGTCAGTGCCAATGCGTTCGGCGCCCAATGGGGTCGTGACGGCGATGACCGCGCCGCCGCGCGCTCGAGTCTCAGCGACGTTCGACAGGGTCTTCTCGAAGTGGGGGCCCATCGGACACACCACGATGGACGGCACGTTCTCGTCGATGAGTGCGATGGGACCATGCTTCATTTCGCCCGCAGCGTAGCCTTCGGCGTGGATGTACGAGAGTTCCTTCGTCTTCAGTGCCCCTTCGAGCGCAATCGGGAAGGAGGTGCCTCTGCCGAGGTAGAGCATGCTGGTCGCATGGCCGTATCGGCGCGCCAACGCGACGTACTGACTCGCGGGCGTCTCGAGCACCGCTTCGATAGCGCTCGGGACTTCGATGAGGTCCTGAAGCAGCACGGCCGCGCGCCCGGGTTGCAACGTGCCCCGCACGAGCCCCAACTTCACCGCGAGCAGATAGAGCGCCGCGATCTGGGTCGTGAAGGCCTTGGTGGACGCAACGCTGACTTCCGGGCCCGCGTGCGTCATCAGATTGGACTCCGCGAGGCGGACGATCGAGCTCCCGACGACGTTGCAGATGGCGAGGACGTGGGCACCCCTCGACTGGGTCTCTTTGATGGCTGCGAGTGTGTCGGCCGTCTCTCCAGACTGACTGACCGCGATGACGAGGACCTTCTCATCGACGCAAGGCTCCCGGTATCTGAACTCCGAGGCCAGCTCGACCTCGACCGGGAGGCGCGAGAACTGCTCGATGATGTACTCACCGACGAGGCCAGCATGCCAACTGGTGCCACACGCGATGATGACAGCGCGACTGAAGCCAGCGAGCTGTTCGTCTGAGAGGTTGATCCCGTCGAGTTCGACGGTGCCGCGTTCGATGCGGACGCGTTCGCGAAGGGTGTCCGTAACTGCTCGCGGCTGTTCGTGAATCTCCTTCAACATGAAGTGGCGGTAACCGCCCTTCTCGGCCATCGCCGGCGTCCAGTTGATGACCTGAACCTTCGGTTCGAAGGCCTCGCCCGTCGCGATGTGCTGGAAGGTGGCGCCCGTGCGGCGCAGAACCACCATCTGTCCTTCATCGAGAAAGACGATGCGCCTTGTGTGCTGCAAGATCGCGGGGATGTCACTTGCAAGGTAGTTGGCGCCATCACCGATCCCAACGACGAGCGGCGATGCGTTCTTGGCCGCGACCAACGTCTCCGGGTCCGTGCGGTCGAGGGCGGCGATGGCGTAAGCGCCGTGGACTTGGAGGAGCGCGAGTCGAACCGCTTCTACGAGGCCCTGACCGCGACCGCGTTCTCTCGAGATGAGGTGGGCGACGATCTCGGTGTCCGTCTCGGAGGAGAACGTGTGACCTTCCGCGAGGAGCTCGGCCTTCAGGACGCGGTGATTCTCGATGATTCCATTGTGAACGACGACGACGTCACCCGCGCGGTGAGGATGTGCGTTCAGCTCCGTCGGCGGCCCGTGGGTTGCCCACCGCGTATGCCCGATCCCGATGGTCCCAGTGACCGGCTCCATCCGAAGGGCTTCGGCGAGCCGATCGAGCTTGCCAGCAGCCCGACGGATCTCGAAGCGCCCGTCAGTGATGATCGCGATCCCCGCGCTGTCGTACCCGCGATACTCGAGCCGGCGTAGCCCTTCGAGGATGAGGCTGGCGCAGTCCTGCTCGCCGATATAGCCGATGATGCCGCACATGGTTCAGTGCTCTCCCTGGCCGGACGGTGTCCGCGCCCGTTTACGTGCGAAGGGCCCGCGACGCGTGGCCCAACCCTCTAAATTGACCTGCGGCGCGCGCGAGATTGCAAGCGCGCCCGCGGGAACGTCGAGGGTGACGGTCGTCCCGGCGCCGACCACCGATTCATCACCGAGGTGACACGGCGCGACGATCTCGGTGTTGGAGCCCACGAAGACGCGCGCACCGATTCGCGTTCGGTGTTTGTTCAGCCCATCGTAATTGCAGGTGATCGTCCCGGCGCCGATGTTCGACTCTTCGCCGACGTCACAGTCGCCGAGGTAGCTGAGATGATTGGCCTTTGCACCCCTTCCTAATGTGGTCTTCTTGGTCTCCACGAAGTTGCCGACCTTGGCCTTCTCCAGGAGCCGAGTCCCGGGACGGAGGTGCGCGAAGGGGCCGACCGTCGCGCGCGCGCCAACCTCGGCCTCGTCGAGGACGCAGTACGGAAGGATCTCCGCGTTGGCCGCGATGCTGCTGTCCTTCACGACGGTGCCTTGCCCGATGACGACGCCCGATTCGACGACAGTGCGGCCTGAGAGGGTGACGTCAGGTCCGAGTACCACGTCGGCCTCGATGGTGACGTCGAAGCCGATACGGATCCTTTCGGGGTCGAGGAGCGTCACGCCAGATCGCATGAACTCCAGGTTGCGCACCTTGCGGAGCCGCGACTCCGATTTCGCCAACTGACTGCGATCATTGACCCCTTCGACCTCGGCAGCCTCCGAGACCAGGTGGACGATGCCAGGCCGCCCTGCCTCCGCGGCGAAGCGTGCGACGTCCGTCAGGTAGAACTCCCCCTGCGCGTTGTCTCCGGCCACTCGAGAGAGGGTCAGTTCGAGGAGCTCGCGGTCAATGAGGTAGATGCCGGCATTACACCGCCGCTCAGCCACGACGAGGTTATGACCGGCCCTGACGGCGTCCTTGTGCTCGACGATGGCGAGGAGGTGGCCATCGGCTCCCGTCACGAGCCGCCCATAGCCGGTGGGGTCGTCTGCCGTGAAGCCCACGACGGTCAATGACGGCGCCGGACCGGTCGTCATGGATGGCGCGGAGAGCAGCGCCGAGAGGGTCTCAACGGATGGCCCTGGGACGTCTCCGCTCAAGATGAGCACGCGACGTGCATCGCCGAGCTCGGGGACCGCGGCCATCACGGCGTTGGCGGTACCACGCTGTTCAGCCTGGACGGCGAACACGGCTCCGGGAGCGACCTTACGAACACTCGCCTCGACCTGATCACGGCCATGGCCCACGACCACGACCACACGTGACACGCCCGCAGCCATGGCCGCGAGTATGGGAAAGTGCACGAGCGGGCGGCCGAGCACCTCGTGGAGCACTTTGGGCAACGCCGAGCGCATGCGGGTCCCCTGGCCTGCCGCCAAGATGACGGCGACGGTGCCGTGATGTTCGTCGCGGGACCGGTCGGCTCTCGAAAGAGGATTCGCTGAGTCGGCGTGTGACATGAGAGAGCCTTTCTGACGGGAGGCCGGCAGGGGAGGACGAGGAGAGTTTGGATACCGAACCAGCCCCGTACGGCGGCCTCTTCAGCCAACATGCTGGGCGTCCGACTGTTCCAGACGACGTGACACTCTGCAAGAACGCGCGGGCCGACTTCAGCCGGGGCCAGGAGGGTGCTGCTTTTCTCCAGTCGCCGGCCTTCGCGCTGCCGCACGGGAGCGGCGTCAGGTGCCTGCGATACGTCCTCACGTACCCAGGGGTACCCTCCGTGCGTTTCTCGACACCTTCCTTGCTCCCGTACGACATCGCATCGACCGGCTCGGTCCGAAAATCAGCATCCTCTCAGGAGGACTTGCGCAGCTTACGGCGGTCGTCATGATGCACAAGCGATGCTGAGCCTCGGCTTCAACTGTTACATGCGTGATGCGGCGGCGGCGCTCGTCCGGGACGGCGAGGTCATCGCCGCCGTGGAAGAAGAGCGCCTCTCTCGGGTGAAGAGCACGGGCGTCTTTCCCGAACAGGCCATTCGCTGGTGTCTCTCCGATGCCGGCGTTGACGTCCATGATCTCGACGCCGTCGCCTTCAATATGCGACCGTGGCAGGGCCTCTCGCGCCGAATAGGGCACGTCATCACCGGCTTGCCCTCGTCGCTCGCCTTCGCGGGACGTGGCGGCGATTGGGCAAAGATGAGCACGGTGCCGCTCCATTTCGGTCGCCGCTTCGGACGGATGCCGCCGTGGCACTTCGTCCCTCACCACGAAGCGCATGCTGCGAGCGCCGCGTGGGCGTCGGGCTGGGAAGATGTTGCGGTGCTCGTCGCAGACGGGAGCGGTGAGATCGCTAGCACGACGACGTGGCACGCTCGGGGCAGGCGCTTCGATCTCCTTGAACAGGTCGATTTCCCAAACAGTCTCGGCTACTTTTACAGCGCACTCACCGAGTGGCTCGGGTTCAAACCCGCCTCCGACGAAGGGACCGTCATGGGGCTATCGAGCTACGGAAGCCCGAACCGTCGGTTCTTGGGCCACTTCGAGACGATGCTGGACTTGAGTGGCCACATCGCGCCCGCCTGGTTCCGGTTTCAAGACGGCGGCGCTGCGTACTTCTCTTCTCGATGGACCGCTGCGTTCGGGCCCGCCCGACGTCCCGACCAGCCCGTGACGGCGTTGCATCGCGATGTCGCATACGCTGGGCAGCGTCGCTTAGAAGAGGTTCTCTTCGCTGCGTTGCGCCGACTTCACGCGCGAACGGGTTGCCGCCGCGTCGCTCTGGCCGGTGGCGTCGCGCTCAACTCGGTCGCAAACGGTCGTATCCTCGCTGAGACGCCTTTCGATGAGCTCTTCGTGCAGCCGGCCCCACACGACGCGGGGACTGCGCTCGGCGCCGCGTGGGTAGCCGGTTTGAAGAGCGCCGGAGTCATGCCCACGCCACTCGCCCACATGGCACTTGGGCCTGCCTACGACCGCGGCTATTGCGCGGCCGCCGTGATGCGAGCCGGGCTGACGTTCTCGGAGCCTCGCGACCTCGAGGTTGGGGCTGCGACCGACCTCACCTCGGGGGCCATCGTGGGCTGGTTCGAAGGCCGTGCCGAGTTCGGGCCGAGGGCGCTCGGGCATCGCAGCATCCTTGCCGATCCGCGCCCGCGCGAGATGATGGACCGAGTCAACGGCGCCGTGAAGGGCCGCGAGCCCTTCCGCCCCTTCGCGCCGTCGGTGCTCGAGGAACACGCTGCGGCTTGGTTCGATGGCCCCTGCACCCCCTTCATGACGACCGTCGTCCCGGTACGGCATGAACGACGTGGCACCATCGCCTCTGTAACGCACGTGGACGGAACCGCCCGACCGCAGACGGTGTCGGCGGCGACGCCTTACGGACGATTGATTACGGAGTTCTACGAGCAGACCGGGGTGCCCATGGTCCTCAACACCAGCTTCAACGTGAAAGGAGAGCCCATCGTCTGCACCCCAGACGAGGCGATACGCGACCTCCTCACGACGTCGATAGACGTCCTCTATCTAAACCGGATGCGTGTCGTGAAGCCCCACGGTGAGCGCTCTCCGGTCTCGTGAACGCGCTTTTCTCTGGCCTGAGTCGTCCTCCTTGGGAGCTCGACGACAGAGGCCTCGGGTTCACCCGTGACATCGGGCTCCGTCTCGGTTATCACCCTAGTGTACAAAGGCCCGATCGCGAGTGCGCCCCGTGGGCTCCTTTTCGGGAGGGAATCATTTGTTAAATCGGGCCTTCGGGGGCCCGGTCAGCGGACCAGGAGGATAAATGCGCTGGCCAGTTGAAGACAACCCCACCCCGCTGTCCGACGGGGGTCCTACGTCGGTCATGAGCGCAGACGGCGCGCTCCTACCGGTGCGTGGTCTCTCCGCTGCTCGGCTCGGCGCCGACGACGTCGTCCCACTATGGGAGCGTCTCGATGGGACGCGACTCATCGCGGGCGTCGCAGGCCCGGGTCCATCTTCGACCGAAGCCTCCGATCCGATACGCGCGACACGGCGCGCTGGCCGCGTCCTCGAGAGCCTCCGAACTCGACTCGAAAACGCCGCCGTGACTGCGATGGAAGGCAGCCAGCCTGGGTTCGTCGCCATTACAGTCGACACCGATGTACGTGACCCGCTCACCATACTCGGCAGCGAGGTTCAGCTTGCCGCCGCCGTCCTCGACCGCGGCGACACCTCGGGTGGCCGAGTTCGGCTTTTCTGGAATGGTGACTCGCGCGTCTTCTTCCTCGACGCCGTCGCGCTATGTCGCCTAACTTTCGAGGACGCGCGCAACCCAGGACTACCTGGACCGTCCGCCGTCTGGTTGCGCACGGTCGACGTCCGCCCGCCGACGACGGGGCTCATCATCGCATGTAGCCACGGCGCTCATGGCTACTTCCAATCGCCCTGGCTCCTCGAACGAGCCCTGGTCGCCTCGCTCGAACGCGCCACGTCTTGGCGCGGCTTCGCGGAGCAAGTCCGCTTCGCTCTCGAACGTGAGACCAAGAGCGGCGCGTCGTTCTCGGCGTTCCCTTGGGGTTCGTCGGACTTTGGCGCGTTGCGACAGGCCATCCTCGGCCCCGGCGGGCAACGACTCTCCGACCTGGCCGCGCGCCAGGCATCGGCGGGCGGCGCTGGCTGGCTCAACGCGTGGATCTCGCTCTACGGTCCCATTCACGAGCGGTGGCGTTTCGCCCTCCATGCCGCCACGCGTGCCCTCGAGAGCACCCTCGAACGGTCAAACGCGGCATCAGCGATTGCGGCGCCGAAGCCGCCTCCCATCGACGCCCCGACTCCGGCGGTAAACGCGGAAGTGGAGTCCGACTCTCTACCCGAGGACGAGGCGTTACCGGACTACGTGCAAACGGTCGAAGCTGCCGCCACACCCGTGCCGGGCGTGGCGGCAGACCGCCCTCCAAATTGGGGTGGCGTCGCCGACGCGCTCAACCGACTGTCGGCAGAGTGGGCTCGCGCCGCACGAACCGATCGCCCTGAGCCGAAAGCCGAACCAAAAGCGAAGGGAGCCGTTGTGCCGCTCCGTGTCGTATCGGGTGGCCAAAGGCGCGAGGAAGCTCGGACTGGGCTTGCCATGGACTCGCGCCGCGACGGGCTCGGACTTGCTTTGGCGGCGAATCTGTTCCCGGAACCGAGTTCAGCCGATCCGGCAGGGGCGCTTCCGAGCACGAGCGCATACGACCCCTCGCCAGCCATCCTCAGCGTCCCGGCAGAGGCCGCGCTGGCAATAGCTGGCTCGCCCGCCGAGACGTTGGAACAGTCGGATGACGCGGCCTTCAGCGCGCTCGACGCCGAGATGCTGCCGCCCGAGGCGTTCGAGTTCCTTGACCTGGTTGACAGCGACGGCCCGCCACCGCTAGCAGGCATCCCTGCACTCACGGGCAGCGAGTCCGCACCCAGCAACGCCGAAGAGGCCGCGCCGGCGACATCAGGTTCGCCTTTCACAACGTCTCAGCAGAGCACGTCGGCGCTGGTGAACTCGCCGTTCTCCACGTCCACCTCGCTGGTCCGTGAGGCGGACTCCTCCTCCTCCAACATCGAATCCACGCCGCCGGCGGCGCCACCGGCCGAGTTTGTGGTCCTCGACGGTGTTGACGGCGCCGAGCGCACCGATGATCACTTTGACGACGGCGACGAGGACGACCTCGACGCTGGTCTGGAGGTCGAGCCCGCATCGCTCGAGTTCGGGCGAAGCGCCGATGACAGTATTGCGGCGATGCTCGAGTCCCCGATCTTCGAAGCGGAGGCCGCGGCGCAAACTACAACGGAGAGCTCTCATCAGACGCGGCGGTGGCCACGAGTGGTCGCCGCAGTTCTTGGCATCGCGATGGTCGGTTCCGCGCTGGCGCTCTGGCCCCGTTCCAAGCTCCAACGCCCGAGCGCCCCAGCGATGGCGATCGACTCCTCCGACCTCGCACCGGTGATCGAGCCGGTAGTGACTGCGCAAGTCCCACCGCGTCCGGAGGCGCCGGCCACGCGTGCTGGTGACCGGCGATTGCCGGAACCCACTCTCGCGTCCCTAGGGGAGGAAGCGTCTGCGATGACCACACCTGCAGAGCGCGAGCAGCAGGAGCCGTTGGCCGCCACCGCCTCCCGTCCAAACGACGACAGTACTCGGCGGCGATCGCGGTATGATATCGAGCCGGCTTCCCGCACGCTCGGGCTATCTGCGCTCTTTGGAGCATCGCCGGTGATACCGGCAGCGGCACCCGTCGCCACGCCAGATCCAAGGCCCGTGGCGGCCGCGCCCACGGCCAATGCGCAGCCGACAGAACAGGTGGACACGGCTCCCGAACCGGTACCGGTTTCGCAGACGCAACAAACGCTCGAATCGCTTGAAGTGGAAGCACGAGTCCATCTGGTGCTGAGACGAGGCCCTAGCGTTAAATTCCCGCGCTCAGGGCTCCTCGTACCGGGCACCCGGGTTCAAGCATTGGCACGCAAAGAAGGCACCAACTGGGTAAGAGTCCTCGTGCGGGGCCGGTCGATGTGGGCGAACTTCCATCGCGACCGACTCGTGCCCACGATGCCGGGTGAAATCCGTCAGTTGGCCGTCATCCCCTGATCTCAACGCAAGTAACGTAGTAGCAGTCCGAGCTCGGAGACCGCATTTCGCCGCCCTGGGCTTCGCAGCCGGGTTGCCACGTAACGCGCGCTGGTATGGTAGTTGCGGGTAAACGTGCGCGCGAGTGCACGTAGCGCGTCCCCGGTGAGCGGACCATCGAACTGGTCGGGGAATACCGCGGTGTCTCCCTGGTGAAGTTCGGTGTGGAAGGGTGTTGTGGGGTAGGGCGTGGCGACCTGAAACGACGCATAGGTGGGTCGCACTCGTTCAGCGAACGCCAATGTTCGCCACATCTCGTCGAGCGTCTCTCCTGGGAGCCCCAGAAGGAAATAGCAGAGTGTGCGCATGCCCGCCTCATGCGCAAAGGCGACGCCGGCTTCGACGGCGGCCAGCGTTTGGCCCTTGCCGGTGGTGGCGAGGACGCGGTCCACTCCGGACTCGACCCCATAATGAATGAGAGAGCAGCCCGCTCGCTTCATGGCCTTGAGGAGTGGCCCGTCGACGGTGTCCGGGCGCGTCTGGCAAGCCCACTCGAACTCGCCGTGACGGTACTCGCTGGTGAGCGCAGCACAGAGTTCGAGGACGAGCTCTCGATCTGCCGTCATCTCCAGGTCCTGAAAGTACGCTCGCTTCATCCCCGCTGCGCGGGCCGCGCGGACCTCCCCAATCATCTGCGGCACCGTCTTCTTCCGGTACTTCTTGCCGTACATCGTGAGCAGACAGAACTTGCAGCGCCAAGGGCACCCTCGCGTGAGCTCGAGCAGCCCGAGTCGGTCCCCCAGCACCTCATAGCGGTAGTGATGGAAGTCCACGATATCGAAGGCGGGTACGGGGAGAGACTTCACATCGAGCGCGGGCGCGGCCGGTGCGACCTCGAGGACGCCGCCGCGTCGTCTCGCGCTGCCCGGTACGGCGCCTGGCGTTCCTCCATCAGCCAGTGCGACGAACCCGGTCTCGGGCTCGCCGAGCAGCGCGCCGTGTGCCTTGAAACGACTCAATAGGGCGTCTGTGGCGACGGTGACCTGCGCGCCCATCAGAACGAGTCGTGCTGGGTCGAAGGGTCGAAGGAAGCGGTCAGCTGCGTCGAGATCGGTGTTCGGACATTGCCATCGGTCGAGAGGGGACAGCGTGACGAAGGCGAGGTCGTAATCCCTTGGGATTATGGCGTCTGGGCACGCCCTGTTGTCGACGAGACGAACCCGATGGCCGGCCTGCCTGAGGAGCGCTGCACCGTTCAACAGCTCGAGCGGCGGGAACGCACGGTTGTACCGACGCACGCGCCCCGAGAAGAGGTCACCCCAATGGGCGTTGACAAGGATGACGTCGGCCACACCGCGATTGCGCGTGAGGGGAGGGCGACTGTCAACGGGTTTCGTTCGCTTTGTTACATCTCTGCTCAACCAGCCTCGAACAGCTCGCTTGGAGCAAGTGCCGATCTCACCGCCGGAAGCGCCAGCGACGAAGGGGTCCAAGGGTGGGTAGGCAGCGACCGGGCACTCCGGTACGCTCCGCTCCATGGGCAACCGCCATCTCTACTTCACTGCCGACGACCTTGGAGGTGGTTGCGAGCTCGACCGGGGCATCGCACGTACGGTAGAACGCGGCGTCGTACGCAGCGCGTCCCTGCTGGTGAACGGACCGACAGCGATGTCCGCGGCGCGCTGGGCCGCCGATACGAACATCGCCGTTGGGCTACACCTCGTCGCTGCTCCAGCCCCCCCGCTCGTGGCCGCAGGAGGCATCGCTTCGTCTGCGTTTCACGCAGTAAGGTACGGACGCTCCCTCTTGGAGACGTTTACTGCGCAGCTTGATCGATTCCTCGCGCTCGTGGGCCGCGCGCCCGACTTCCTCAACTGTCACCAGCACTTGCATGTACTCCCCGGCGTCGGTGACGCCATGGTGTCCCTCGCGACGCAATGTGGCGTGAAGCGGCTCCGGTCGTCGGTTGAGCTCGGCGGTCGCGAGGCACCGGCAGTGCGCGGGCAGAGCGCCATTCGACGGGCCTTATGGCCTGTGGTCTCACGGGTGGCGGCCCATCAGGCGGAGCGTCTTCGGCAACGGGGCTTCAGGCTGCCGGAGGGCCTCATTGGCGGGCGCGACTCGGGCGGGCTCTCACTTGGCCGGCTCGACGTCCTCGTCCCTGCACTCGCCGAGCACAGGTCCATCGAGGTCGTGGTTCACCCTCGCTTCGACTCGGTCGAGCGCCTCGCACTGTGCGCCCCGGTGCTCCCCGAGCTCCTCGATGCCCACGGCTTTCAAGTTGGAGACTGGCGTGACCTCTGACGAAGCCCCCGCGGCGCCCGCGACGGAGCCCAGTGTCCTCAGTGTGGTGGTGCCCTTTCACAACGAAGAAGGCAACGTGGCGATCCTGCACGGCCGGCTCGCTGCGGTCGTCGCGACGTTCGCGTCACCGGTCGAGTTCGTCTACGTCGACGATGGGTCGACCGACACCACAGGAGCGTGCCTCGAGCGGCTCGCTGCGTCCGATCCCCGCGTGGTCGTCGTGACCTTGCGGCGCAACTTCGGTCAGACCGCGGCGCTCGTCGCGGGCTTCGATCTCAGCCGGGGAGACATCGTCATCACGCTCGATGGCGACCTTCAGCACGCGCCGGAGGACATCCCCGCTCTCCTCGCGGCCGTCGAGGCCGGTGCAGATGTCGCGAGCGGCTGGCGGCGAGACCGAGCGTCCATCGATCCGTGGCTGCGCACGGTGCCGAGCCGCGTGGCCAACGGGCTCATCCGGCGCGTAAGCAGGGTGCCCCTGCGCGACTTCGGCACGACCTTCAAGGCGTATCGTCGAGAGGTCATTGATGACCTCGAACTTCACGGAGAGCTCCACCGCTTCATCCCGGCGCTCGCCGCGGCGAGGGGTGCAGTCATCACCGAGGTCCCCATTCAGTCTCTCCAGCGTCACTCCGGCAAAAGCCACTACGGAATTGGGCGCACCTGGGGAGTCTTGGTCGACCTCATCGTGCTCAAGTTCCTGCTGAGCTACGTCGGCAAGCCGCTTCGCGCCTTTGCCGCGGTGGGCCTACCGCTCTTCGCGGTGGGCTTTCTGGTCGCGCTCGCCGTGACCATCCAGTTCTACTTCTTCACCCCCCAAATCGGGTACGGCAACCTCATCTTCGCGGCTCTCTGCATGATCATGGGAGTGCAGTTCTTGGGGATGGGGCTCGTCGCCGAGCTCGGCGCGCGCACCTATGCCCGTTCGGGGAAGCAACGGCCCTACGCCGTGCGGCGTATTCGTGGGCGCGCTCGGGGCTCGGTCAAACCGACGTAGGTAGATCGTGCGTTCGCGCGTTCTGAGCGCCACTCGCTCGTCGTCGGCGAAACACGCGAGGCCTATGTTTGGAATTGGAAGGGGCAGGGCGGCAAATTCGCGTGAGTCAAATGCAATGGCGTGAGCGCCTCACGGTGTGACGAGGGGTCGCCGCCTCGAGAGACGGCGACCCCATCACAGGGACGAACTACGCGACCGCGTCGATGTCCTCTTCGAGACCGGCCTTGTGAACGATCTTCAGTGGTCGGAAGAGGCTGAGGCCCGTACCGGCGGGGATGAGGCGTCCCATCAGGATGTTCTCCTTCAGGCCCTTCAGGTAGTCGACCTTGCCCGAGAGCGACGCCTCGG
>CANMLD010000170.1 GCA_947498315.1 Pseudomonadota bacterium
CGCTCATCCCGGGCAGTCGCTCATCCCGGGCAGTCGCTCATCCCGGGCAGTCGCTCATCCCGGGCAGTCGCTCATCCCGGGCAGTCGCTCATCCCGCCCGCGGTGCCCCGGGGACAGCTCGACTTCGCGCACCTCGGGAAGCGCTTCGAGCTGTCAGGCGGCCATATTTGTAACGCCGTATTGAAGGCAGCCGTGGCCGCGGCTCGGTCCGGCACGTCGCTGTCCGAGGACCAACTGGTCAGGGCCGCTGGCGCCGAGTACCGCTCGCTCGGACGACTGGTTCGCGAGGACGAGTGAACCCGTCAGCGACGAAAAACGTGACCACGCATCCAAGCCGGGGAAACTGCCCTCGACGACGCATCGCCAACGTTGCCACGCCCACCTGCGTCGCGACATACAGGCGCTCATCGATGCGGGCGGCGAGAGCCAAGTGATCGGCGAAAAGCTCCTCGCCCTCAGCAACACCATGTTCTCGGACTGGCATGCGTTCTGCGACCGGGAGATCAACTACGACGAGTTCGCGAGGCGCATGGCGCCCACCATGACGGAGTGGAGAGCTCTCGCCGAGACCGCAGCGAACACGACGACCGGCAAGGCCCGCGCGCCCTGTCGAAGCATGCTCCGGCCCTGGCCCGCGCTCTGGAAATTCGTCGATCTCGAGGGTGTTGTCCCCACCAACCACGAACAGGAGCGAGCGATCCGACTCCCCGTGCGCATTCGGAAGAACAGCTACGGTTCGACCAGCATGACGGGCGCCCTGTTCGTGACACGGATGCTGAGCATCGTCGGCACCGCTCGGCGCCAGGGCGTCGCTCTGCTCGACTGGCTCACGAGCGCGAGACATGCGTATCGCCATCTGCTCGACCCTCCTGCATTACTCCCCACCTGAGCGTCAGCCTAGCCACCCAATCGCCCCAGGTCGTAACCGTTCGCGCCCCCCCGGGGGGCTGAACGGTTACCTCACTTCTAGTCCTCGTCATCCCCCACATCGAGTAGGGCCGCTAAGGCCTCAAAGTCGGGGCCGGTGGCGGTGGCGCCGTCGACGACGTCTTCGAAGAGCGCCCGCTTCTGATCGTGGAGCGCGAGGACCGCCTCTTCGATCGTCCCGCGTGCCACCAGCCGACATACGGTGACGTGTCGGGTTTGGCCCGACCGATGCGCGCGGTCGGTGGCTTGTGATTCCGCGGCCGGGTTCCACCACGGATCGAGGTGAAGCACCGTGTCGGCGCCGGTCAGGTTCAGGCCCACGCCGCCTGCCTTGAGCGAGAGCAAGAACACGTCGCCATCACCCGCCTGAAACGCGTCGACCTCCTGTGCCCGACGGGTCTGCGGCGTGCTGCCGTCGAGGTAGCGGTAGGCGATCCCCGCGTCGGTCAGCCGGGCGCGTAGCTTACCCAGCAGGCTCGTGAACTGGCTGAAGACCAGCGCCCTCCGGCCTTCCGCGCGAAGCTGCTCCAGGACCTCGATGGCGGCGTCGAGTTTGCTCGACCGGATCGCGCTCGTATCTAGTGGGGCTGAGGTGCCGAACCCAGCGTCTGCGAAGGTCAAGTCAGCGGCGACGAGACTCGCGTCGCTGGCGCAGAGTCTCAGCCGAGTCAGCGCGGCCAGGATGTGCATGCGCCGCCGTTCGGGGGCGCCGTCCTGATGTGCAGTCGCGCGCGCTGCCCTGCGGATGGCGTCGTAGACGCGGCGTTCGTCCGGCGAGAGCTCGACGTCGATTCGCATCTCGGTCTTGGGCGGCAAGTCGGTCAGGACGTCTGCCTTGTGGCGCCTCAGGATGAAGGGGCGTACCAGGCCGGCGAGGGCTGCCGCGACGTGGCGCTGGCCGCCGCGTTCGATGGGTTCGATGAAGCGCTCGGCGAAGGCGTCCGCGCTCCCGAGGAGGCCCGGGACCGTGACGTTCATGAGGCCCCATAGCTCGCTGGTCCGGTTCTCGAGCGGTGTGCCGGTCATCGAGACGGTGAAGTCGCTCGTGAGCTGTCGAGCGGCCTGTGAGCGCTTCGTGCCGCTGTTCTTGAGCGCATGGGCTTCGTCGAACACGAGCGTCGCCCAGGTGATGGGCGCGAGCGTCTCCACCATCGAGACGACGCGGTCATAGCTGAGTATCCAGACCTCACCGACAGAGGGGAGGGTGCCATCCGGGATTCGGCTCGACGTGAGCCGCTTGACGAGGAGACCCGGCGCAAATCGAGCCGCTTCGCGCTGCCAGTTGAACGCTAACGATGTTGGCGCGACGACGAGCGCGGGGCCCAGGTGGCTACGGGCGCACATCAAGGCGAGCGCCTGTACGGTCTTACCGAGCCCCATGTCGTCGGCCAAGATGCAGCCTGGGGACAAGCCTGCGAGGTGCATGAGCCAGGCGGTGCCGTCCTTCTGGTAGGGCCGCAGCTCCGCGGTGAAGCCGGGTGGAGGCCAGATCCCACCGGGCTTCCGTGCGGGCGCCGTGACCTTGGCCCCGAGCGCATCGAGAGCATCCGCCACCATACCCGGCGCGACGACCGCGATGCCGTCGCGAGAACGCGGATGGGCCGCGAGCCGGCGCAGCTCTTCGAGGAGACGTGCACCGAACGTGACGAGGCGGTCGCCAAGGCGCAGCGTCGTTCGACCTCGCTCGATGGCGGCAGCGACGTCGATGAGCTCGAGCTGGTCGTCACCCGCAGCGAAGACGCCGTCGAGCAGGTAGTTGCCTCGAGCGCCCGCGCGGATGGTGACGCGCAAGCTCTCGGCGCTCTCGAGCCGGGTGACTTCGGGCGGGGTCAGCCCCTCCCAGTCCACGGGGGTGCGCGTGCTCTCGTCGATCAGGGCGGCCAGCGCGGCGTCCACCATGCGCGGATCGTGGATGGTCGCGCTGAAGTTCGGGGCCCTCAGCTCGCCGGCGAGCCCGAGGCGGCCTACGACGAGGAGCGCGTCGCGTCTTTCGGCGGCGAGGTCACGCCGGAGTCGCTGAACGACGTCGCAAGACCGATCACCGGAGGGGCCGTGTCCGTTGCGAGTGCCTGCCGAGTAGAGGACGGAGGCCCCTTCCCCTGGGCTTACCGGCGGTAGGGTTGGGGACGGGGTGCACAGCAGCTCTACTACCAGCGACACGTCATCGCCGCGGGACACCCGGAGCCGCAGCGCGAGGGCGGCGTCGGCCTCATCCTCGATCAGGGCGCCCGACGCCTTGACCCCCACGTCACCGACGTGGCGCGTGAGCACGTTGAGGACACTCGGGAGCGCGGTGGAAGGAAACGACGCAGGACGGGCGAGCGCCGCGAGCGTCTTCCGTAGCCCCGATGGGACGCGCGCGAGCTGAACCCCATCACCGGGGAGCAGCCAGACGGGCGAGTCCTCGTGTCGCGCAAGCTCCGCGGCAGCGTCCGCGAGCGTCCATTCGAGTGACCCCGCGCGCAGCTTGAGCTCGAGACGGTTCAGATCGGTGGGCGACTCCGTGAGCTCAATGACGGGCTTCACTTGCTCCACGACAGCGAGCCGCACCCGCTTTCCGTCGCCGCTGCGTAGAAGCGTCCCGGCAGCGGGAGCCATGACGACCCGCGGGTGGCCGATGAGACTCCAGAGCGCCAGGAGCCCGTCGTTGCCACGCAAGGTCGCTTGTCCTGACGCGCGTAGTGCAGCGAGGACGGACTCATCGGCTCGTGAGGCGGTACGTTCGGCCGCCGCTAGCACGCGTCGGTCGCTCATTCGCCGAGCGGTCCCGTCCTCGAGCACCACGGGCTCGACCTCGCGCGCGTGAAGGTCGACGCGCCACGCAGGCTGCCACGTTGGCACGGGCCGCGGTGACGTCTCGACGACGGCGAGGGCACGCTCCCAGTCGGAGAGGCCGCGTAGCGCCTTGATCTCATGCGCTCTCTCCGCGTGCTCAGGGCGGCCGAGCACGTTCAGGAGGTTGTCGACGGCCCCGAGGGCGATCGAGCACCGGCAGTCGCCCGGTCGGGCTGCGCAGGACACGACCGGAGTCTCGGTGAGCGACACCTGTACGGCGGGTTCGGCGCCGGAGCCGCGCCGGCAGGCGACACCGCTCTCGCGCTGTTCGATGGAGGGCGGGTCCACGATGAGCTTCAGAGGGGTGCCCGGCGGCACCGGCAATCGAGCCGGCGTGCCGTCGCGAAGACTCTTCCGTAGCGTCAGGAGCCCTTGGTAGAGACCGGCGAGCGACGGATCGGAGGGTGGAGTCAACCCCCTCATGAGGTCGCGTTCGGCCTCGATGGACCTCGTCGCTGCGTCTCCCCGTGTGAGCAGCCTCGTGAGGGCCGCGCGCCGCAGGTCGGGCGGGACGATGGCCCGCCCGAGATACCCGTTCTTGACGACGAGGTCGCCGAGAGTGCTGGACATGAACGCAGGCGGCACTCGAAGACCGGATTGGATGTGATCGAGCTTCGCTTCGAGCACTGGCGTAAGGACGAGTTGGGTGAGCTCGAGGACGCGCGCCCACGCCATCAGGTCTTCTCGCTGCATGTCGAGCTTAGGGATTGGGAGCGACGCAGGGACTGCGGTCGCCGCCTTGGGTTGGCCGCTCTCGGGTGCCGGCTCTGGTGACTCTCTCGCCGGGGCGACAGCGGGTGCCGCTCCGGTCGCCGCTACCGGCTCGCTCCGTGGCCGGCTCGCCCACGCGACGACGACGGCGATGCCGTGGGCGCAGATCATCTTGTGGGAGTCTGGACAGTCACACCGGGACGACGGTTCGCCGTGCCGGTTGACCTTCACCCGAACCGCGTGCCTCCGTCCGCTATCGCCCACGGTCGCCACGATCTGGTCGACTTCGAGCAGTAGGCCAGAGACCGCCGACGCCAGCGCGACCCCGTCACGGATCGTCTGCCCGTCCGTCAGGGAGCGGAGCGCACCCGGATCGTACTTCAGGGTCTCGAGGGTCGCCGGCGCGGGGTTCTGGCTCATGGTTGGCTCGAAGGTGCGGCTGTGGCGGAGTCGCCGAATCGACTCTGACGTGACGGTCGAGATAGCCCCAATGAGGTGATTTGTCACCATGGGTAGCGGTGGTGCAGTCGCACCGAGAGTGATGGAATCTCCACGACTCCTGCTGGACAATGATGACGGGCGTGGTACCACAACGGCCATGATGAACGCTTCCTGGCTTTCGAACGTCACGAAGACGCTCTCGACTCTCGTCGTCTGCTCCGCGACGCTCTTCGGGGCCGCCGCGTGTACTGAGGGTGACAACACCGCCGGGGGGCTCGCCGCCGGCACTCGACCGCCACCCGACCCCGAGGACCTCGTCGATCAATCCGGCAAGGGCGACGGCTCCGTCTTCAATGCCACGCGCCTCACGGAGGACGCGCTCTTCGAAGACGCCGGCTACCTCACGGGCCCGATGATGCAAGCCTTCTTCGAGAAAAGCCCCTACAGCGGACGCCGCAGCTTCCTCGCAGACGCCGTGCACGACGGCGTGCCGGTCTCGACTCACATCGCCGAGATCGCCGCTCGCCACCGCATCAACCCACTCGTCCTCATCGTGAAGCTTCAGGTTGAAGCGAGCCTCGTCGCCGTCGACAAGACGCCAACGAAGTTCCTCCTCGATCGCGCGATGGGCTGCGGGTGCCTCGATGGCGACCCGAGCTGCGCCGCCGGGCAGCTCGGGCTCGTCCCGCAGATCGAGTGCGCTGGTCGCCTCTTCCGCAGCTACCTAGACGACCTCGAAAGCCGTGGCCAGACGGTGTCCGGCTGGAAGGTTGGATCGCCGAAGAAGACCTCCGAAGGTCTGTCGATTCGCCCTGCCAACAAGGCGACCGCGGCGCTCTATACCTACACGCCGTGGGTCCTCGAAGGGAAGGGCGGTAACTGGCTGTATTGGAACGTCTTCCAACGATTCTCGAACACGCTCCTGCAGCAGAACCCGAATCACCGTTGGATTGGCGGGAGCTGCTCGGAAGACCGCAGCTGTGCAGTCCTCGATGGGACTTGCCTCGCGGGTGCTGGCGCCACGGCCTTCTGCACTCAGGCCTGTGACCGATATTGCCCGGATTCGAGCGCGCCGTTCTCGTCGGCGACCTTCTGCGCGGACCTCGGCAGCTCACTCAGCGGCATCGCAGGCGGCTTCTGCATGTCGCGCTGCGACTCCAAGCTCTTCACGACCAACAGGGGTTGTGCGGCTGGCTTCGCGTGTTCGCGTGCGGAGCGTTTCGGCGAGCCTGGCTACTTCAACGACGTCTGCTGGCCTACCTGGTAGCCGCTCCCGGCGGGGGACTTCAGCCCCCCCTCCCGAAAGTCCATACACGGCCTCCTGGCCCCGACGCGGCTCCTAAACCGCTCCAACAGAAACAATGCCTTTACTCGGTGAGTTGCTCGCGCTGAGCTGCGCTTTAGTGTGGTCCTGCGCAGTCATTCTGTTCAAGAAGACCCTCGACCTCGGCAACGTCTCCGTAGTCGGGGTGAACCTGTTCAAGAACACCGTCGCGGTGCTGTTGCTCGGCGCGACGCTCATCGCTCTTCAGATCCCGATCGACTTTGACCGCCCTGCTGCCGAGTGGTGGGCGCTCGCCATCAGTGCGGCCCTTGGGCTCGCGATCGCCGACTCGTTCTTGTTTGCATCGCTCGAACGTATCGGCCCTGGGCTCCTCGCCATCATCGAGCTCGTGGCTGCGCCTTTTCAGGTCCTTCTGGCGTGGCTGTTCTTGAGCGAGACCCTCAGCGTGCCAGTGCTGCTCGCCGCGTGCCTCGTCCTCCTCGGGCTCGTCGTCGCTGGCTCAGAAGACGCAGCCAAGGAGCGGCGTGCCAGCGGGCCAACGACCGTCGCCGGTGCCGAGATTCGAAAGCGCCGCCGTGCCGGCGTTGCCTACATCATCATCGCGATGGCCCTCATGTCGGTCGGCATCATCCTCGCCAAGGAGCCGCTCGAGCGTGGGAACTTGGTGGAAGTCACCTTCGTTCGGCTGGTCTTCGGCAACCTCGCTCTCCTTGGCTGGACCGCCTTCCGGAGCGACGGGCGATCCGTGCTCGCACCCTTCACGGACCGCCGCATCCGGCGAGCGCTACTGCCAGCGTCCGTCGTAGGCACGTATATCTCGATGTTGCTCTGGCTCGGTGGCTTCAAGTACGGCGACGTGGCCGTCGTGAGCGTCCTCAATCAGATGTCGACTGTCTTCACGCTCATCCTCTCACGCGTCGTCCTCGGCGAGATCATTACTTCACGACGTGCGCTCGGGTCTGCCGTCGCGCTCGCTGGCGTCGTGGCGATCATCGTCCTTCGCATCTAGACGCTCACGGGAGCGCTCCCCCCGGGAGGTAGACATGGTGAACCGACGACGCATCGCCGTTCCAGTAGACCACGCTCAGCGCGTCATCGTAGTGGACGGCTAGGCTTGGCCAACGTAGCCCAAAGCCTGGGGCGCTCGGTGCAGCCACCGTCCCCTTAGACCAGCTCCCGTCCGAGAGCCGGGTAGCGAGGCCGATGGTCCCGTTCTGCCGTCTGTAGGCCAGGATCGCTGTGTCGCCAGCGTCATAAGCGATCTCGCACGCTTCTTCACCATCGGGATCGACGACCGGTTCTGGTCCGCTGCCACCATCAGCCTCCTCTTCGAAGAGCACGCCCTTCTGCCCGCCGATCGTGTTGTCGAGCCAGCAATACCCGACGGTCCCGTCACTGCGCTCGGCCAGGTCGAGTCGGTGGGGCCCGACGTTCTGGATGACATCGATTTGCTGACGGGTGAAGGACTGGTCGGTGCCGGTCAGCAGGATGACCGTGTCGGCGTCCTCGACCACCAGGACCCGGATTAGCCCATCTTGGCCAATGAGGACCGCGGGAGTGTCGGCGTAGTCTTGCCCGGGCTCATTGGCGATGGGCTTCCAGTTGACCGACAGGCCGTTGCTTCGGGCCAAGCCGAGCTGCCCTTCGGACGGGTACGAGACCGCGATAGCACTCGGCGACGCGTCGATGCCGAAGTCGCCTCCGGCATAGGGGACCAGGTCAAAGGTGTCTACGAGGTCCTGGGTCGTCCAGGTCCCGCCAGCGCCGCGGGTCGCGACGACGATCTGAGCCGCTGCCGCGGTGTCTCCGGCACGGTAGGCCACACGGATGGTCCCCGTCGGGTCCACGAGCGTTCGAGGGTAAGCGCCGGCGAGGGGCTTCGCGCCTTCGTAGAGGGTCTCGGCGAGCCCATCGCCCTCCTCGAGGCTACCGACGTCGCCGAGCACGAAGCGAGCCTTGCCGACCGCGTCCGACTCGGCCCACGCGATGGCGACTCGGGACGGATAGACGGCGGCGACCGTGGGCATCGCCACCCCGGTCGCGGTAGTCGAGATCAGCTCGTCGACGCGGGCGCAACAGCCGGCGTCGCAAGGGACGTAACCCGCGATGCAGCTCGTCACTACGCAGATCGCGTCCGAGCAGCCCGTCGCCTCGACGCCGGCCGTCGGGCACGACACACAAGCGCCCTGACAGGCGATGGCCCCCTCGGCGCAAAGGCTCCCACACTGGCCGTCAATGCACGTGGCCACGCTGGTCGGGCCGCTGGGGCAGGGATCACAAGAGGAGCCGCAGTGGGCGGGATCGTCGCTCTCGACGCAGGCTTCGCCGCAGAGATGAGTCCCCTCAGGGCACGACGTGTCGCAGCCGGTTGCGCTGCAAAGCGCGCTGCCGCCGGACGGGGCAGGGCAGGGCGTGCACCCACCGGCACAATGCGCGACGTCGTCGCTCGATACACAGGCGTCGCCGCAGGCGTGAAAGCCCTCGCCGCAGTCGACGACACATTGATAGGAGACGCACTCCGAGGTGCCGCCGGCAACCGCCGGGCAGGTGCCGCAAACGCTCCCGCAGCCATCGTCGCCGCACTGTCGGCCGTCGCAATTCGAGGTCCAGGCCAGAGAGTCGCCCTCATTACAATCGAGGCCGTTCGGACAAAAGAGGCCGCGTTCGTCGCCGTCGGGATCGATGCAGCACGCGCCGGCGTCCATCACGATGTCGGTCAGCGCTTGCGCAACCGACGCATCGTCCGGCGTGATCCGCACCGAATCCGCGCCGCCGCCCGACGCCACGATCGTGGGTAGTGAGGCACCGGCTACGTCCCCGAGCCACAGCACATGGACTCGAGAGTCCCGTTCTTGGAATGCGGCCAAGGCGGAGAGGACGTCCGCGTCCTCGTCACAGTGAACCTCCGAGGCGCTCACCCACACGACATGCTCGCCTTCGTTTCGATCGCCTAACAAGTCGAGCGCGCTCTTGAAGGCGGCGACGAGCGGCAACGTGTCTCCGACGCCCACGTCGGCGGTCCCTGCGCTCTTCATCGCTTCAACGAGAGTCGCCGCGTGGTCGCTCTCCGGGCCCGCGAGCGCCGTAGGCAACGTCACGCCGACGCCACACGCGGCGTCTCCGGGCGCGAGGACGAGGCCGATTCGCACGCCGGGCGCGAGGCGTTCGAAGCCGCGCTTGAGCCCCAAAAAGGCCTCCGCGAAGGGGCCGCCCTTCATCACGACGGACCGGTCGAGCACGACGACCACCTCTGGCGTGATGCACTCACCAAAACAGCCGCCGGCGGCGCACTGACGCCCCTCGACGCAGGGGATGAACGTCGAGCTCACCAAGCAGCCGTCGGCGTCGGTCGAGCAGACGGTATAGCCGCCTGAACCCACGCACTCGGTGTTCAGGAGCCCGCTACAGGGCGCCGGGGGACAGCTGTCCGTCGCATCAGCCGTGCCACTGGTCTCCTCGCCGCTCGCATCGATGTCGCCGGCGCCCGTTTGGCCGTCCTGGCCGTCTGATCCGTCGGGAGATGTATCGTCTTCCGCTGCGTCGGCAGCCGTTCCCCCTGCGGAGTCGGACGATGACGTGCACCCGACCGCGACCGCGATCAGGACAGCGACTCGGCAACAGAGTTGCAGGGTGGAGAAGCGAGGAGAGCAGACGGGCGCGACGAAGGACGACTTCATCCAGCGATCTTCCTTGTTGCGCCGCCATCAGTAAAGCGACCTTCGCTCGATGTCTTGCGTTGTGACTGTCGGTACGCTGCCAGCGATATCATCGGTTGAGTCCTCCCTCACCACGGACGATACTCCCACCGATGCCAGCTAACGCCTCGCCTCCCCCGCGCTTCGCGCTTCGCGCTCGCCACTGCGCATCCGTCATGCTCACGGCGCTCATCGCCGTCATCTCGTGGCTCCCGAGTGGCGCCGCCGCCGACCCCGTCATCATCGAGAAGAACGACCTGCTCAAGGGTCCTGAATGTATGGGGATTCGCAGTGGTGGCCCTGCAATGGTGACCAAGTCACTGTGGACGCCCCCAGAGGGGCCCCGCAAGTGGGTCATCGAGTACTGGTCCGTCACGCCGCGACCGTCGCGCCGCCTCATGTGGTCTCACCTGGAGGTCGCCGCGCAGCCTTTCTTCGAAGAGCGCCTAGAGAAGCTCAACATGCACCTCGGCAAGCTGGATCTCGAGACCTGCACTCGCTTCGCTGACGAAGGCGCGGGGGGATTCGTGGGTCGGGTCGGCGACGAAGCGGTTCGCGTTCGCACCGAGGGTGGCGACGTCCTCGTCTCGGTCGCTGGGGGGGCCTTCCGGCTTGCCCGCCGAGGCGGCACAGCGGCGCTGGGTAAAGGTTGGCCTGGGAGGGATCCGACGCCGCCGAAGCGCGAGCGGCTCGTGGAGGTCGTGCCGCACCCCAAGGCAAGGCTCGTCTTCTTCCTGCTCGAACGTGACGGGGCTCGGGGCCAAGAACGACTGGTCGACGTCGCCTTCCTCGACCAGCTTGGCGAACCTGCGGCGGCCCCCGTGGTGCAGCCGCTTCCCGAACCCGGACCTGCTTTTGTTCCCGTCCCGGAGCCTGCGCCCGTCCCGGAGCCAGCGCCCGTCCCAGAGCCTGCGCCCGTCCCGGAGCCTGCCCTCGCACCTCCGGTTCAGCTCTCGGCCCTCCCGGCGTTCGTTCAGCCCCTGTTCTCGCCGGGTCGCTCAGCGCCTGCACCCGTCCTGGTGGCCGTCGCGCCACCCACCGTCGCGAGGGTGCCTCCGCGGTCAGTCCCAGCGCCGCCGTCGACCATCTCCCCACCATTGGCGGCAGTGGTACCGGGACCCAAGGCGCCGTCGTCGGTTCCCACCGCTCTGGGTAGCGCGCCTTCCGTCACACAGCCCATGACGGCGGCGGCTCTCGTCAGGCGCGCTCCGCCCCTCACGACGGCGTGGCTGAAGCGCCCCTATCGCTGCCTGGGTCTTGCTGCGGACAGCGGCGACATCGTACTCGGGACCGTTACGACCGATGAGGTGAGCGTTCGCGTTCATGGGACGACCACTCGAACGCTCTTCGCACGCAGGGGTTCCGACGCGTTCATGCTCTTCGGTGACGCGCTCGAGTCCCTAGCGCTGAAGGTCTTCAGCGTCGCGCCGGCCGAGTGTCTCAACGCGACGCGTCGTCACAGCACGCTCTATTTCGCGACCTTCCGAGGCGAGCCCGTGATGGTGACGTTGAAGCTCATCGGCGACGGCACTCGGGTGGTCGTTCAGTTGCCAGGCAACAAGCCAATCGATCTCGGTCCTCTCGGCTTGCGAGATGCATCGGATGTCGAGGCCATCTACACCAACGGCGTTGCGCCCGTGTTGGTTCTCGTCGGCCGAGAGGACGGTGAAGATGTGATCAGACGCTTTTCGTTCCACGCTCTCGTGGCGCCACGCTAGTGCAAGAGCGTCCGCCTCTCACACCGAGCGCAGACGTTGTGCCAGCGTCGGTCAGAGCGGGCGACGTGGCGGGCAGTGCTCGGCGATCGTTCGCTTCAGGTGGTCGAGAAGCCACTCGGCCGCTGGGCCCGGTTGGTAGCCACGGC
>CANMLD010000171.1 GCA_947498315.1 Pseudomonadota bacterium
AGCGTGAAGCCGTTGGCGTCAACAGCGAGTGGGAAGCCTGCCTCCGCCAGCGGATCGTCCACGGGTACATCCACCGCTTGATCCACGTCTGCCGCGTCGTTGCCTTCAGGGGCATCATCGCCGGGCGTCACTTCACTGACGGCGGTGTCGGCTGGGCCCACGGCGGTCGCCGTCGCGTCGTCTTCGGCGCAACCGACCCCGACAGTGATTGCGAGCGTCGCGGCAGCGCCGGCACGCGTCAGCCGCGACAGCGCGGAACGAACGGGGGATCGATGGTGGATCATGCGGGGCTCCTCGGGGCAGGCGGGCATTATCGCGGGAATGTGGCCGCTGTCACGGGGGCGTCGCGTCTCCGAGACGGAGCAGGGCTCGCCACTGCCCCGGACGCTCCGCGACCAGCGTCAGGCCGCCATCGTAGCGGCGGAGCCCGTCTTCGCTGAGCACGACGATGGCGCCATTGACCTGAGTGATGGCGCGAGCGCGTGCGGGCAACATCGCCAGGGGTTGAACCGGGGCCGTGCGGCTCGCCAGCCCCATGAGCTGCAGCGAGGGCGTAGCGACCACGACCCCACCCGGCGTGGCGTCCGTGACGGCGTCGACGACGATGTCCCGCAGGCCCAGGACGTCGCCATCGGAGGCCCGGGCATAGCGCAGAGACGTCGCCGAGATGAGGACCAGCTCGTCGTTGCCGACGCTCGACGCGCCGCCGGTCAGCGCCGCGCCGTGAGCCGACTCGGACGCCGCCAGCGTTCCAGCTAGCGCGGCATGGACGGTGATGAGGACGCCTGTCGCCGTCGGGATCCAGACGCGTGGCGCCCGCGAGCCGGAGATGGGACGACGCCGTGAGGGGCGATCGACGTCGAGGGTCCCAAAGAGCGCTCCCGACGCGCCGTCGAAGCGATGCAGGACGCCACTCGGCGCGAGGACAACGACGTCGTCGCCCAAAAAGGCGGGCTCACCACCGCCCATGGACGCCGGAGCCGACGTCCAAAGCGGCGCCCCGAGGGCGTCCCTCAGGGTAGCGGACGCGAGCGGGCTCCCAGGCGACGAGACGCCGAGAGTGACGAGCCGCGAGCCCGACGTAGCCATGTCCTCGACACCATTGAGGTTCGTCGCGCCATCGACGAATTCGAGCCCACCGTCGAGGAGCTCGAGGACCCCGTCGTCGCCGAGCACGACGAGCCGCTCGAACGCGGGGAAACACGCCCCCCCAAGGCAGGTCCCGGTGCCGCATTCGGATGAGCTGTCACAACACGCGTCCTCACCGACCACGCAGGCGCCAGCATCGTCGCAGTATTCGCCGGTTGCGCAGGCGTCACCGTCGTCGCAGGGTGCGCCGGGCGACCGAAGGACCGGCTGACAGAGCCCCGATTCGGGTGAGCAGACCGCAGCGAGACAGCCCACGGCCGCGGGACAGACCACGGCGCTGACGCCGACGCAACGCCCGTCATCGCAGGCGTCGGCCTCCGTACAGGCGCTGTCGTCGTCACACGCGGTGCCGGAGGGTACAGCCACCACGGTACAGCCCACCCCCGGCGTGCAGGCGGGCACGCGGCAGGGATCGCCCGTCCCCGGGCACGCGACGGCGACCGTCGGTGCGCACTGCCCGTTCGTACACGCCGACGCGGCGGAGCAGGGGTCGCCGTCGTCGCACGTGGTCCCGTTGAGGGCCGGTGACGCCTGACAGGTCCCGGTCGCCGGGACGCACGACTCGGGCGAGCAGACGGAGCCCGCACACACCTTGAGCGCGCCCGACGTGCATGCGCCCGAGATGCACGTGTCACCGGCGGTGCAGCCATTGCCGTCATCACACGTCGCGCCATCGGGCTGTGGGACGTTGGCGCAACCACCTTCGGGGCTGCAGACGCTCAGGTGGCACACCGGCGGTGGCGGACACGCGATGACGTCACCAACGCAAGCCCCCGATATACAACGTTCTTCGTCCGTGCAGGCGTCACCGTCGTCGCACGTGGGCGAACCCTCGACCGGGTCGAGCCGACAGCCGGAGACGGCGGTGCAGGAAGAGACCTGACAGGGGCCGCCTGGGGCACATGGGAGCGGTGAGCCGCCACCGCAGACTCCAGCGTCACAGACGGTCCCCGTGGCGCAGGGGTCGTCGGCGCAAGGGGTCCCATTGGCCGCCGACGTCGACACACACCCGACCAGCGGGAGGCACGTCGCGACGAGACAGTCCGCGCCCGGATAAGGGCAAACAATCGGGCTCGCGACGCAGCCACCGACCTCACAGACGCCGTCGCCCGTGCAGGCGTCGCCGTCGTCGCAGTCGCTCCCGTCCGGCGCCGTCGCCTCCGAACAGGATCCATCGGGAGCGCAAAACACCAGGGAGCAAGGCCCTGATGGCGCGCAGCGAGGCGCACCGGTACACGCGCCCTCGCGGCACGTCGTGTCGATGGTGCAGGCGTCGCCGTCGTCGCACGGCTCGCCGTCGAGATCGGCGTTGACACAACCATCTTCCGGATCGCAGAGGTCGAGGGTGCAGGCCGCGCCGTCGTCGCACGTGACCGCGACTCCAACGCACGCCGCGCTGACACAGGCGTCGCTTTCGGTGCACGAGTCACCGTCGCTACACGCGACGCCGTTGGCCGCGACGGACTCTGAACAGCTGCCGGTGCTGGGAGAACACGCGACCAGGCGGCACGGCGCCGAGGGCGAGCAGGCGGGACGAACGCCCGGCTGGCACTGTCCGAGCAAACAGCGATCCTCGAGCTGGCACGGCAGCCCGTCGTCGCATGCGCTCCCGTTGGGCGCAGGACCGGTCGTGCAGTCGCCCGTGGGCTCGAGGCAGACGCCGACCCGGCAGACGCCGTCCGACGGGCAGCTCACGGGTGTGCCCTCGCAGTCGCCAGAGTCGCTACAGGCCTGCGTCACCGTGCATGCTCTGCCGTCCTCACACGGCGCTCCTACGTCGGCGAGCGCCACCGTGCAGCCGCCGACCGCAGCGTCACAGACGGCGACGCGGCAGGTCCCGGTCGCGTCATCGCACGGGAGCGGTGCGCCGCTGCAGGTCCCGTTCGAACATCGATCATCCATACTGCAGGGGTTGCCATCGTCGCAGAACGCGCCATCGTCCTCGGTCTCGACGAAGCAACCCGAAAGCGGGTCGCAGGCGGCGCGGTCGCAAGCTCCAACGCCGCCGGGGCAGGTGGCCTTGGTCCCGACGCAGCCCGGACCTAGGCCCGTACACGCATCGCCAGTCGTACACACCGAGCCGTCGTCGCAGGGCCCGGCTGGGGCTGGGAGATAGACGCAGCCGAGCCCCGGCACGCACGCGTCCGTCGTGCAGACGTCGCCGTCGGATGGACACGATGCGTCCGCAGGGCCGACGCACTGGCCGGACGTGCACGAGGACGTCGTCGAGCACGGATCGCCATCGTCACACGGCGACGCGTCGAGCGACGGCGTCGACGAACAGAGCCCCGTAAGAGGTTCGCAACGTTCGTCCGAACAGGGATCGCCGTCCCCAGCGCAGACCGTCGCCGTCGATGAGCAGACCCCGGACGCGCATCGCCCAGCGACCCGGCAGGGCGCGCCGTCGTCGCAGCTCGCCCCTTCGGCTTTGGCCGTCGTCACGCACACGCCCGTCGCGGGGTCACACGCGGCGTCGTCACACAGCCCGCCGGGCGGGCACGCTCGCGCCTCGCCAACACAGTCGCCGTCTTGGCACGCGTCGGCGTTCGTGCAGGGAGAGCCGTCGTCGCAGGCACGTCCCGCTGCCGCATTGATGGAGCTGCAGACGCCCGTCTCTGGTTCGCAGGCCGAGTCGACGCAGGCGAGGCCCGTCGCAGGACAGCTCACCGTGTCGATGGGGATGCAGTCGCGCCCGCCGGGCCCGCTCCCGTTCAAACATCGCTCTCCCGACGTGCACTCGCTCCCATCATCGCAGACGGCTTCGAGCGCGCGTGGCGTCACGACGCAGCCGACGCCGGGGACGCAGGCGACCGTCGCGCAAGGGCTTGGCGACTCGCAGGTCGCCGGGGCGCCGCCACACTGGCCACCGCTGCAGGCGTCACCTGCCGTACAGGGCTCGCCGTCGTCGCACGCCTCGCCATCGCTCGCTAGGGCGAGACCACATCCAGTGGCCGTATCGCAGACGCCGACCTGGCAATTGGCCGCATCGCCGGGGCAGAGCCGCCCCGCTCCGCCCTCGCAGGTGCCGCTAGCGCAGGACTCGCCCACCGTGCACGCGTCACCATCGTCGCAATCCGCGCCGTCCGGGAACGGCACACTGACGCAGCCGCCAGCCGCCGAAGCACACGTCTCAAGCGTGCACGCCGAGCCGTCGTCCGGACAGGGGGCGATCGCGCCTTTGCCACACTGCCCTTCGACGCAAGAGCCTAACCCTGTGCAGAGATCGCCGTCGTCACAGGCGGCGTCGTCGGGGAGCGTCACCGAGGAGCACGCGGCCGTGAGCGCGTCACAAGACTCGACGGTGCAGGAGGATCCGTCGTCCGGGCACGCCGGCGGCCCGGTACAGAGGCCACCCTCGCAGCGATCGAGAACCGTGCAGGGCGTCCCGTCGTCGCACGACGTGCCGGTCGCCACCACCTCGGGGACGCACGTGCCCGTGAACCCGTCGCACAGAACCGGTGCACACGGCGGGTCGTCACCCAGGCACGAGACGGGCTGCCCGCGACACAGACCGGCCCCACAGGCGTCATCGGTCGTGCAAACGTTGCCGTCGTCGCAAGGGCCTGAGAGAGCGCTGTTCAGGCACCCGCCGTCGTCGGGATCGCAGGAGGTCGCGATGCAAGGCGAGGGGTGCTCCGTGCACTTCGGCGTCCCGCCAGTACAGGTCCCGGACTGACAGGTCTGCGCTTTGGTGCAGGGATCGGGCCCGGTACAAGCCGTGCCGTCGGGCGCGTCCGAGAGCTCGCAGTCGCCATCGGCGCTGCACAGCGCGACCTGGCAGCTCCCCGCAGGCGCGACACAAGTGGGGATCCCCAAGGCGCAATCGCCTCCGACGCAGCGTGCGCCGGCGGTACAGGGCACCCCGTCGTCGCAAGGCACGGCGAGGTCATCAGCGATGGAGGTGGCCACGCAGTCGCCGCCCGAACAGCCGGTCGCCGTGCAGGGGTCGCCGTCGTCCCCGCACTGAATCGCTGCGCCGCGACACTCGCCCGAGATGCAGGTGTCGTCCGTCGTGCAAGCGTCGTCGTCGGAGCAGTCGGTGAAGTCGGGGGCCGGCGTGAGGCTGCATTCGCTCGTCGCGGCGTCGCATGCGGGCACTTGGCACGGTGCCGCTCCGCACGGGCTCGGCCCCGACACGCACGCACCGCCGAAGCAACGATCACCCGTCGTACACGACTCCCCGTCACTACACGCCAGACCGTCCGCCGCGGGCGACGAGACGCAAGCGCCCGTGGCCACGTCACACGACGCCGTCCTACATGGCTCCGCGAGGCACTCACGCGCCCGCTCCACCACGAAGCAGGTGCCCCCGACGTCTGATGATGGGAGGCAGCTCACCTCCCATGAGCACAGGTTGGCGCCCCCAGGGAGAAGCCCCAGGCAGTCACTCGCGACCTCACACGAAGTCGCCGTCGTGGCGTCCGAATCCGGCGCCTCGGCACAGGCCGCAACGACGACGATGACGGCAGCGGCTAGCCCAGAAGGGACTCGGCTTCGGGGAACGCTTTGGTCGCTTACTCGCAAGGTCTTGCCAGAGTAGGCGAAACGACGCGGGTGCACATCCCAATTTGCAGTCGGTGCCTTCCGCCAAGCGGTCAGCAGTCGGCGGTCAGCGGTCAGCCGCCCCGTCGCTTCCCCTGCCGTAGTCGTCGGCAATATTCGAGTGGATCGAAATGCCCGTCCGCCGGAGTTGGCTCGTCAGACTGCCTGGACCTGAAAGCTGAAGGCTGAGCGCTGAACGCCTTCGGTGAAGATCGGGATATGCACCCAAACGACTCGCCGTCTCCAGTGGTCGGGTGAGCGACGCCGTCGACACCTCCGCCGATGACGTCCTCGAGATTCTCGCTCCTTCGATCGTGCGGGTGGCTCCCCCGTGTGCTAGGCTCCGGGCAGCGGTCCCGGCGTCATCCTGGACTGGGAGTACACCATGAGCACGACACCATGAGCACTGCCTCTGACAGCGTCCCGTCGACGCCGGCCCCGCGATCCCGCTTCAGCACCTTCGCGTTCCCGGCCTTGGTCATCTTTCTCGTCCTCGGTGGTCTTGGGCTCGTCGTACGCTCCTCGACGGCGGGCGGGGTCTATGACCTGACCTTGACCGAGCTGCTCGCCAAACGCGCCGATCACGTCGGCAAAGACGTCCGGGTCGGCGGCAACATCCAAGCCGGCTCCTTCCGCGACGCATCGGGCTCCGGCGGCGTGCATCTGGTCTTCAACATCGCGGACGCAAGCGGGAACTCGCTCGAAGTGCATTACCGCCAGCTCCTGCCAGACGCCTTCGAAGAGGGACGCGAAGTCATCGTTCAAGGTCAGATGCAGGAAGACGGTTCCATCGAGTGCGGGCGCCTCACCGTGAAGTGCCCATCGAAATATCAGGACGAGAACCAGACCGGCCAGGCCGGCCAATATTACGGCCCCAAGCACGACGGCCAGCCCGGCTACCAGGACACCGGTGCCAAACCGGGTGACACAAGGGCACCGGCCACGGCGGCTCCAAAGGGCCTCTGATCTCCCTACCCTGACTGGCGCGGCTCCCGCGCTGACAACGGGACCCCATGCAGCCGCTCGGCACGCTCCTCCTCCACCTCGCATTCATCCTCACGGCCTTGACTGGCCTCGTCGGGATCGCGGCCGCCGTCCTGAAGGACGACCGCGCCTTACGTGCGGCGCGCTACGGAATGCTCGCTGCCGTCTTCGTGAACCTTGCGATGGCTGGCGTGCTCTGGCACGGCTACTTCTCCCACGAGTTCGCCAGCAAATACATCGCGACGTACAGCGACAAGTCGATGCCGCTGGTCTACCTCTTCACGTCGTTCTGGGGCGGCGAGAAGGGGGCGCTGCTCTTCTGGGTCTCGGTCCTGTCGGTCTTCGCCGCGATCGCGGTTTACCAAGCACGCGACCGCGACGTCGCCTACGTCGGCTGGGCCATCGCCATCCTGAGCGGCGCCAGCTTCTTCTACTACATCCTCATGGTCTTCGAAGCGAACCCCTTCGAGACCTTCCTCACCTTCGACGGTCCGCGCGACGGCCAAGGTCTGAACCCACTCCTCCAGAACCCGGCGATGGCCATTCACCCGCCTTCGCTGCTGACGGGCTTCATCGCGTTCACCGTGCCCTTCGCGTTCGGCGCTGCGTCGCTAATCACCGGCCGCCTCGACGATCAGTGGGCTCGCGACACCCGCAAGTGGACCATCGTCAGCTGGCTCTTCCTCACGACCGGCCTCGTGCTCGGCGGCGCGTGGGCCTACCAAGAGCTCGGTTGGGGCGGCTTCTGGATGTGGGACCCGGTCGAGAACGCCGGCCTCATCCCGTGGTTCACGGCGGCCGCGTTCCTGCACTCCATCATCGTGCAAGAACGTTACGGCATGCTCCGGCGGTGGAACTTCACGCTGGTCTGCTTGACCTTCCTGCTCACGATCTTCGGGACCTTCCTCACCCGCAGCCAGCTCATCGTCTCGATTCACGCTTTCGCCGACTCGAAGCTGTCAAACTACTTCCTTGCCTACATGATCTTCATCGGCGTGGTGTCCACCGGCCTGTTGACCTGGCGCTGGAAGGCGATGAAGGCCGAGACCCGCATCCAGAGCTTCCTGTCGCGCGAGGCGTTCTTCGTCCTGAACAACGTCCTCATGCTGCTCTGCGCCTTCATCGTCATGTGGGGCACGTTGTACTCCAAGATCAGCGCCTCCGAGACCTTCCGCGCGGGCTACAACGCCATCGCTTCCGGGCTCGGCGCCATCGGCATCCCGATGGATTCCATCCATGCGCAACAAGAACTCGGCGAGCCCTGGTTCAACAAAGTCATGATCCCGGCCGGCGTCGCGCTGCTGACGTTGACCGCCATCGGCCCTCTCGTCGCGTGGCGCCGCACCACCTGGGCCGCACTCAACAAGACCTTCACCCTGCCCTTCGTCCTCGCCGCGGTCCCGATGTTGCTCGGCACGGCCGCCATCCTGCTCTACCGCTCGTTGACCTTCGGCGAGACCGTCATGGGCTCGGCCTGGGACGGCTATCAGCTCTGGGTGCTCACGGTCGAAGGCACCGACGTCTACGCCTTCGTCACCATCTTCTTCGCGCTCTTCGTCATGACGGGCGTCGCCGTCGAGTATTGGCGCGGTGGCCGCATCCGCCAGAAGAAGCGCGGCGGCTCCATGCCGGGCAGCATGCTGGTCTTGGCCCTGCGCGCGAAGCGCCGCTACATCGGTTACGTCATCCACATTGGCATGGCGTTCGTCTTCCTGGGCTTCGCGGGCTCGGCGTTCAAGAAGCACGCGCCGGAGACGCCGCTCCACATCGGGGAGAGCCTCTCTGTCGGCAACTACACCGCCACTTTCGTCGGCATGCACGAGCGCTGGATTGAAGGTGCCGGCTACATGGCGACGCAGACTGACGTGCTCGTCATGGAGCGCGGTGAGACCGCTCCAAGAGCCGACGTCGATAAGGTCACGGCCTACCTCACGGCCCGCGGCATGACCCCGGCGCACATCGAGACGCGTCCTAACACCCCGAAGATCATCCTGAAGTTCGAAAGCGCCGAGCACCGCGAACGAGTTCGCGAGGAGCTGTACGTCACGTCGGTCCTGAAGGAGCGCTTCCAGCTCCTCCCGCGCCGTGCCGGCGACGGCCTTACCTCGCTCCGGTTCGGCTTCAAGGACGAGCGCCTCATCCAGGCCTTCCCGCCCATCATCCACAAGCAGGTCGACGACGCGCGTCGTTCGCTGGGCAGCCTGCGCAGCGGCCGCGGCGAGGTCATGAGCACGCCGGGCGTGGCCGAGTTCACCGTGAAGTGGCAGACCGAAGCCGACGTCGCACGCTTCCAGGCTATTTGGCGCCAGGAAGAGCCCGCCATCCCGGGCCTGCTGATGGTGCGTGTCGATCCAGTCGAAGACGCACTCGAGGTCGCGCTCGACGGCACCGGCTACCGTCTCCAGCCGGAGGTGCGCCGCTACATCAAGCACATGAACCCGACGACCGAGGTCGCCATCTGGAGCCGGCTCCAAGAAGACGTCTACCTCGCCATGCGGCCGGACATGGGGCAGCCCTTCATCAACCTGCTCGCATTCGTGAACCCGATGATCAACCTGCTTTGGCTCGGCACGATCATCATCTTCTTGGGCAGCGTGCTCCTCTTGGTCCCGACCGACTTCCTGCTCGGCCGTGAAGGCGCGGCCGCCGGTGGCAGCAGCCCCGAAGCCGAACCGGCACCGTTGCCGCCCACGGGCGTGGTCTCCACCGCCAAGATCTCGGGCGGCACCAGCGCTCTCATCGCGGCGATGCTTCTGGGTTCGGCACTCGCGAGCGCCCCAGCCACCGCTCGAGAAGCCGGGCGAGCGGGTCCGGAAGCGTCCCACGTGCTCGAGTCGTTGAGGTGCGCGTGCGAGAGTGGCGGCGAGCGCGTCTTCGACGAGAACCGCCGCCTCACCGCTTGCGATTGCCCCTATGGCGCCGCGGTCAAGCGTCGCATCATCGAGGCGATCCCCCCTGGTGCCGCGCGCGAGCAGCAGCTCTCCTTCCTCACTGGCTTCATCGAAGAGGAGCCGACGAACGAGCGCTTCCTCATCGCCGACGACGTGGCTCATCGCGACCTCATGCACAACACGTGGTGCGTCTGTGGGTGCGGGAAGAAGTCGTTCTCGCAGTGCCCACTCGACTGTGCGCACGCGCCGTATTGGCAGAAGCTCTTCAAGGTCTTGCTGGTGCTCGGCTACACGACCACTGAAGCACGGGCCTACTATGTCGAACAGATCAACGTGACGATGCGCAAGGCCGAAGAGCCGCCCTTTACGGTCGACCAAATCTGGCTCAACCGCGAGTCGGCCCTCTCATGGTGGATCCCCGCGTCCATTGGCGTCGCCGCCGTCCTCGTCATCGGTGGCACCATCGTCATTCGGACGCGACGCAACGCCGCCCTCCCCGAGCAGGCAAGCGACCCGGTGCAGGCCGCTCAAGCGGAACGCTTCCGCGACGACATCGACGATCTCGGAGTCTGACCCGCGTGCTGGACACCTTCTTTGGCACGATCGTGCTGCTCAGTGCCGCGGCCTGCCTTTGGCAGCTCATACGCCTGATCCGCTCGCTCCAAACGGGCCCGAACGACGCGGCCGGCCGCTCTCATGCCCGCGAGCTCGCCCGACTCCGCGAGCGGCGCGACGCCTTGGCGGAGGACCTGCGCACGTCCGAACTCGACTTCCGCCTGGGGCGCGTCCCTCGCCCGGCCTATGAATCCGAACGCGCTCGCATCGAGCCCGAGCTGGTGCTCGTGCTGGCGGCGCTCGATAAGCTCGAGCCGCCCCTCGAGGAGCTCACGTGACGCCACTCACGCTCGCCCTCTCGGCGCTCTTGCTCGCGGCAGACCCGGGACCGCCGGACGGTGAAGCCTCGCTCTCGAAGTCTCGGCCAACGACTGCCCCTGTGACGGCGGCGCCGGACGCCCCGCGTGCGTTCTCCGCGTCGGTGAAGATCGTTGAGGTTCTGCCGGACGGAACGGCCCGCCCCCTCCCCTTTGCGAGCGGCGCGCTCATTGGCTGGGCCCGTCAACCGGGGCCCCATGGCGGCACGGAGTCAGTCATCTTGCGCCGGCAAGCTCGCGCCAACGCCGATGGGCTGCTCTCCGTGCCCGACGCAGCCGCCTTCGGTGAAGCGCGTTATCGCTTCGAGGTGACCTTCCAGGGTGTCCCCTACCGCTCCGGCGAGTTCGGCATCACCGAGACGGCTCCGGACGAGGTCCGCGTCTATCACACCGCCAAAGACGCCAGCGCCATCCGGCTTCGCCTCCTCTACACACTCGACGTCGGCGAATCGGGCTTCTCGGTCACCCAACTCGTGAAGGTCGAGAACACCGCCCTCACCGTCTTCGACGCGGCACAAGCGCCCCTCGGCCTGCGCCTGCCGACGCTCACGAACCGGGTCCTCGGCCGTATCCCGACCTGGGGCATCTACCCCAAGGGACGCCCCGTCGGCGGCGCCGCGCCCAGCACCGGCCTGGGCCGCGTGGTCGGTGAACACGGCGGCCAGGTCTTCCGTGGGCCCGTGTTGCCAGGCGAAGACCTCTTCTTCCAGTTCACCTATCAACTCCCGTACTTACATGAGAAGGTCACGCTCGGATCCGTCACGGATTTGCCGGTTCGCGACGCGCTCATCACCCTCCGCTACCCGGATCACTTGGGTGTCCGCGCTCGCCTCGAGAACCCACACCGCGCTCTCTCGGGCCGCGAAGGCACGATGGTTCGCCTCGACCTCGTCCCAAACGTGCGCCTGAACGCGGGCGACCCACTCGTCATCGAGATCGACCGCCTCCCAGCCCCGAGCCAGGTCCCCGAACGCGCCGCGTCCGGTGTCGTCATCGTCATCCTCTTCGTGGGCGCCGCCATCATCTCCGGATTGCGCCGCCGGCAGACGAGCCTCCGGGCCGCACCGCCGACTCCCTCGGCCTGAGCGCGTGACCACGCCTCGCCCCTCCCTCGGCCGCATCGCCGGCCAGGGCCTCTCGAAGTCATACGGTCGCCGTTTCGCGTTGCGTGACGTGGACTTCCACGTCGCGGCGGGCCGTGCCCTCGCGCTCGTCGGCCACAACGGCGCCGGCAAGAGCACCCTCTTTCA
>CANMLD010000172.1 GCA_947498315.1 Pseudomonadota bacterium
ATCGTCATCCTTCGCCGCATCGCCTACTCCCTGCTCGCCTTCTACCGAGCGGTCACGCTGCGTTCCGAGGAGCGACGGTACCCGCCCTGGAAGGACCTCCTCACGCGCATCTTCGTCGCGATGGTGGCCGCCACCACCGACGTCGTCAGTGGCCTGAGACTCAGCTTCGTGGCAGCCGCCCCAACTCCCTGAAAAGGGCTCTGCTCCGCCAAGCCGGGGCTGGCTGTCATGACATCCCGATTCGAGGAACACCTCCGTCCGGCCAAAGCGCCGGCCACGGCAAGGGCGGAGTATGTTCTCGCGTCTTCACTGTCCGAAGTCACTCCATGTAGGAACGGCGGTGGCGCTCGAGTCGGCCCATGGTCGATCTCGCCTGGCCGCTGCCGGGGTGCTGTCGATGAGTTGGAAGGAGCGGCAGTACTCTCGGCCGCTGTACATGCACCAACTCTCCGAGGGCACACTGCGCTTCCTCTGGCTCACTGCGCTTCTGAGCAGCAGGGACCTGCCCCCTCTGGTCCTGCTCGACGAGCCCGAGGTGAGCCTGCATCCGGAGCTTCTGCGTCTATTGGTGGGACTTTTGCGCGAAGCATCCGAGCGGAGTCAGTTGATCGTCTGTACGCATTCCGATCGCCTGGTGCGCTTCCTCGAGCCAAGTGAGCTGCTCTTGGCGCAATCGGCGGATGGCGCTGTCCGATTCGACTGGGCTGACCAGCTTGGTCTCGAGGAGTGGCTGGCCGACTACACCCTCGATGAGCTCTGGCGAACGGGACAATTGGAGTCGGCTTCGTGAGGATTGTGATTCTGGTCGAAGGAGCGACTGAGACGGCGTTCATGGGGCCGCTGCGTGAGCATCTTGCGCGGCGCCTTGCAGGACGAATGCCTCGACTGGTTCCGTACGCCTACGATGGACGCATACCCAAAGGCGCGAAGCTCCAGCGCGTCGTAAACGACCTCCTCAGTCGCGCGCCGCGCGCAGATGCCGTCATTGCGCTCACGGATGTTTACACCGGGACCGGCGACTTCGAGTCTGCAGACGACGCCAACCGGAAGATGCGGACCTGGGTCGGGGACGAGCCTCGCTTCTTCCCGCACGTCGCACTACACGACTTTGAGGCCTGGCTACTGCCGTATTGGGATGAGATCCAGCGTCTCGCAAAGCACAACGGTGCCGCACCGGCTCGCAATCCAGAAACGGTGAACCACGCAAAGCCGCCGGCAGTACGACTCAAAGAGCTGTTCGAACGCGGCGCGTGTGCTCGAAGTTACGTGAAGCCCAGAGACGCAGGTCGCATTCTCAGGGGAAAAGACCTCCAGGTCGCCATCAATCAGTGCGCGGAGCTCCGAGCGTTCGTTCGAACCATCGAGTCACTCGCTGGGGGCGAGAGCGACTGAGCTCAACGGTGTACTGGGGTCCGAGTCAATCCGGCTCCGGCGCCGCCGGAATGAACCCGCCATACCGCTCGATCCGCGCTCCGAGGCGGGCCGCCAGCGCCGGGCTCGCATGGCCGAGCTGCGCCAGGATGACGCGCGCTTCGGCCTGGTAGGCGAGGCGCTTGTCGCGGCTCCAGTAGGAGGGGGGCTCGGCGAGGTTCACGATGCGATCGGCGAGCTTCACCATCGCAACTTCGCGCGCTTGCTGGAGGATTCGCCTCAGGGAGTCGTCCATGCGCTCGTCTTTCGGGAGTGCGTCGTCCTTGCTGAGGGCAGCGACACCGTTCGCGACGGCGGCGCCGAAGTTAGTCTCGACCTCGACCTGCGTGACCGGCGTGTCCTCGACCGTGTCGTGGAGGAGGGCGCAGGTCACGGCCAAGTCGACGTCGAAGGGCTCGGACTCAGCGATGGCGATGAGCTCGGCGGCGACCGTAGCCGGGTGCAGCACGTAAGGGTAGTCCGAGCCAGGGATGACCTGGCCGCGGTGGGCCGTGGCGGCGAAGTGGAGGGCGCGGGTGTAGCTCTCGGGGTCTATGCGCATGACGCGAGCTTATCACGAACGCGCTCGCGGTCGTGAACGGGGGTGGCTCTGGACGGCTCGGCTCCGCTGAAGGCCGGGCCCGACTCGAGCTCTAACGCGATCTCGAGCGTTTACTCGGGGGCCGGTCCAAAGACGGCGGCTTCGAGCACCTCGCACTCGGCGGCACGGGCGCGTTCTAGGATGCTCGTGGGCGCGTCGAGTACGAGCGACGGGTCGACCTCGGGCGTCCAAACCGGCCAGTCGGGCGTTCCCGATGCCGACGGCGTCTCGCCTGCCGCGAGTGATCCCCACAGGCTCATCAAGGTCTCGGACAGGGCGAGGTCGGCTCCGGGCGGGAAGTAGAACGGGATGTTTTGGAGGCTGCCGAACACGTACGCGAGCTCGATGCCGTGCACCGCGAGCTTGGTCGTCCCGTTCGGGAGCGGCGAGTGACGTGAGAACCAATATCGCCAGACGGGCTCGGTCTGGCCGGCGTGGAGCGCGGCGAGTGCACTACGGGCGCCGCAACTGAAGCGCGCGTCGCTGAGGAAAGCGACGAAGGCGTCGCGCGGCGTCGGGTACTTATCCGCGGCGTAGGCAGCGATGACTAGATCTTGCCTCTCGGGCGGGACGAGCCCTGCCATGGAGAGCCGGAGCTGCTTCTCCAGGGCGTCGGCGGTCGGGACGGGCGTTACGACCACCTCGGCGAGCTCGTCCGAGTTCGACCCCACCACCATCGGTACGCGGTTGTGCTCCCCGGCCCGAATCGCGTCGAGGGGGGCTTTCGGGAGCAGCGGGGCCGCGACGACCGGGCCATATGCCCCGCTGCCACCGCCGAGAGACGGGGAGCCGATGTTGATGCTGCCCTTGAGCGACACCAGGAGCGTCTCGGCAGGGATCGTGCGCAGGCAGGCGAGGCGCCCCTCGCCTGCTGGGCAGTCGGTCTCGTCATCGACCCGGTCCGAGCCCGCGCCGGTCGCCATCGCCAACGGCGTCGCGATGCATGGTGCCGACTGCATGAGCGCGGACTGAAAGAGGCCCTTTGCGGCAGGTGACGCCACGAGCGCGCAGGTGGAGACGGCGCCGGCGGACTCGCCGAAGACCATCGTGCGAAGCGGGTCGCCGCCAAACGCCGCGATGTGATCCTGCACCCACCTCAGCGCCGCGATCTGGTCGGCGAGCCCGAAGTTGCCAGCGATGGTGGGGTCCATCTCCGGCAGTGCAAGGTACCCGAAGGGCCCTAGCCGGTAATTGATGGAGACCACCACCGCACCCGTCCCGTCCGAGAGTCGGCGACCGTCGTAGATGAGCGCACCGCCCGCGACGACGTCGTTCGCGCTGCCCTCGATGTGCCCGCCGCCGTGGATGAAGACCATGACCGGTCGAGCAGTCGCGTTCGGCTCGATAAGCGTTGGCGTCCACACGTTGAGCGTCAGGCAGTCTTCGCTGCCGAGCGCGTCGCCGCTCGCGTTGACCTGCAGACAGCGTTCACCGAGCGTGTCGGCCTTGAACGCGGGAGCGAGGCAACCCGTTGCGGTGTCGGAGGAAAACGGTGCCGGCGGCTCGAAGCGCAGCTCACCGATCGGAGGGGCCGCATACGGGATGCCCCGGAAGACGAGGCCGCCGCCGTCGATGATCCCTGTGATGGCACCGACCGCGGTGAGCGCGGTCGTTTCGCCTTCGATGCCGCCGCAGGGCGCCGGCGTCTCGTTCATGTCGCCGTCGCCTTCTGACGACGAGTCAGGTGACGATGAGTCGGGCTCGAGCGCGTCCCCCTCGGGGTCCCCGGTCAGGTCAAGCGGCTCGCCGAAGTCCGTGGGCACGCCCACATCGGCAGCCCCTTCCGTGGACGACGAACAGCCAGCGAGGGAGACGAGCGCGAAAGCAAACCATTTAATAGACATAACCGACTCCAGTCGGCGCAACCCGACACGACGCCACTATGCCTCACTTCCCAATCGCGTACAGGTGGGGTACGAGGCGAACATGCACTCGACCGGCTTGGCACTCCTCCTCATCGCTTCCTTGGCGTGTTCATCCGACCCGGCTTCCGTCGCGAGCCCTGACGTCCTGAGGGACACGTTGGCCGACGTGTCGGGCAGTGAGGTCAGCGGCACGGAGGTTCGCGGCACCGAACTCAACGCTACCGAGGTGCCGGATTCGGCCAGCGACGATGGCCTCGAGGTTGACGCCACCGTCGCCGATCAGGTCTTGCCTGCGACCAACTACTGCGAGCTGGCGGTGGACGCCTTCTGTCCCTACTACCTGCGCTGTGGGCGAATGGCAGTAACCGACGAGGCGACGTGCCGGTCGGTCTTCCTCGAGACCTGTAACGCCCGCTATGAGCCCGTCTATGCGGACGTCGCTGCGCGCGGCCTGCTCGCGCTCTCCTCTTCGGGGCTAGCGGCATGCACGGCCCACCTCGCCACCGTGGCGTGCGACGCCCAGCTCGGTGACCTTGGCGGTCCCTGCGGCCAAATGTGGCGCGGCCTCGCGCCGGCCGGTGCCCCATGTGGTCCCGGGATTGAGAGCCTCATCTGCGACGAGTCGTCGACGTGCCGAATCGACCTGTCCTTCTGCGGTCAGTGCGTGCCGCTCGCCCTCCCGGGTGAGGCCTGCGATCTCGACCACCGCTGCCCGAACGACGGGAGCTGCGTGGAGGGCGTCTGCCTGGCGCGTACGCTGACGGGTGAGGCTTGCGACGAGGCGAGCGTGTGCGAGACGGGCGCCGGCTGCATCGAAGACGCGGCTAGCGGCAAATCGCGCTGCCTCGGCCCGACGATCGTGGCCCTCGGCGAGAGCTGCGACGGCGAACGGCGCTGCCCCTACAAGTCGGTGTGCTCTGGAGGCGCGTGCAAAGCGACGAGCTTGCTTGGCGAGGCCTGTACGCCGGCCATTGGGTGCGCGTCAGGGAGCTGCACAGGGGGAACCTGCGTGCCCTTGGGTGGAACGGGCGCGCCGTGTCAGGCGAGCCTCGACTGCGTAAGCGGCCGGTGCGCCGGCACGAAGACCTGCGCGCCGCTGGGCCCGGCGTGCCCCTAAGAGCCCGGCTTCAACCGAGTTGAATCACTGTTCGCAGATGTAGTGCAGCGCTTGCGCGCAAGGCTCGTCGTTCCAACGGCCGTCTGTGAAGCGCCATAGCTGCAAGCAGTCTTCATTGCCGCCGGAGTTGTTCGGCTCGCCCGATTGCCAGTTCGAGTAGCTCCACGCTGTGCCGCCATCCCACTCCCACGTCCCTTCGACCGCCGCGTCGGTGCCGCCGAGCCACCACTTCTGGGTAGAGTCCAGGGCACCGGTCTCCGCGCTGAGGAACGCGTTGACCCCGTCGGTGCGAATCGCAGCGAGTCGGCCGTTGATTGTTTGGCAGAAAGCGCGCGCGTCGTCCCAGGTGCGATAGTCGATACAGAAGAAGTAGAAGCGGTCGTCGTAGGGCTTGCCCACGCAAGGGCAGCCTTCGTCGGCGATGCCGTCGCAGTCGTCGTCGATACCGTTGCAGCTCTCGGTGTTCGCCGGTCCGGTGCTGCACGCGATGAGGTTTAGCCCAGAGCAGGTCCACGTGTCGTCGGTACACACATCCGAGTCAACGCCGTCACACGCGACGCCAGGACCGGAAGCGAGCGCGCACACGCCGCCGCAGCCGTTCCCGCCTTCGTCCACGACGCCGTCGCAGTCGTCGTCCTCTCCGTTACAGATCTCGGGAGCCGCCGGGCCCACGGCGGGGTTGGTCGGCGCACAGTCCGAGACGTCCAGTGTGCCATCGTTGTCGTCGTCGGTGTCCACGCAGTTCGCGACGCCGTCGTTGTCACTGTTGATGAACGCCTCGTCGGTGAGGCCGTCACAGTCATTGTCGACGCCGTCACAGACCTCGCTTGCGCCTTGTCCGATGAGCGGGTTCTTCGGAGCACAATCGTCGATGTCGAAGTCGCCGTCGTTGTCGTCGTCACTATCGCATGCGTCGCCTTTCAGATCGCCGTCGGTGTTCAGTTGCGCTGGATCGGGGACCGTCGGGCAGACGTCGAGCACGTCGTCGACCTCGTCCCCATCGTCGTCTGGGTCGACGCAGTCGGCGCTGCCGTCGTCGTCGAGGTCGGCCGATCCTTCGTCCACGATCTTGTCGCAGTCATCGTCGAGGCCGTTGCAGGACTCGAGCGCCGCGGGACCGATCGCTGGGTTGAGCGGCGCACAGTCGTCACCGTCGGGCGCGCCGTCGCCGTCGTCGTCGGGATCGCAGGCGTTCCCGTTCAGGTCGGAGTCGTTGTTCTCCTGGCCTGGGTTGGCGACCGTCGAGCAGTTGTCTTGCGCGTCGCCGAGCCCGTCGTCATCGTCGTCGGAATCGACACAGTCGGCGAGATCGTCGACGTCCGTGTTGGGGAACCCGTCATCGACGACGCCGTCACAATCGTTGTCGATCCCGTCACAGGCCTCTGTGGCGTTCGGCGACACCAGCGGGTTCATCGGAGCGCAGTCGGCGGCGTCGAGCGCCCCGTCGTTGTCGTCATCGGGGTCGCACGCGTCGCCCAGGATGTCCGTGTCACTGTTCTCCTGCCCTGGGTTGGCGACGAAGGGGCACAGGTCCGCGAGATCGAGCACGCCGTCGCCGTCGTCATCGGGGTCGATGCAGTCGGCGCCGCCGGTCCCGTTCGCGTCTGGAAAGCTCTCGTCTACGGTGCCATCGCAGTCGTCGTCTAGACCGTTACACGCCTCGGTCGCGCCCGGCTTGATCGCGCCGTTCCGAGGCTCGCAGTCGAGGGCATCGGGCGACCCGTCGCCGTCGTCGTCCACATCGCACGCGTCACCCGCCACGTCCCCGTCGAGGTTCGCCTGGTCGGTGTTCGGGACCATCGCGCAGTTGTCCGCCGCGTCGGCGACGCCGTCGCCGTCGTCATCCTCCGACAAGCAGTCGGGCTCGCCGTTGCTGTCGGTGTCGACGAAGCCCTCGTCGATCAGGCCGTCACAGTCGTTGTCGCGTGCATCGCAGAGCTCGGGAGCGCCCGGATAGAAGGTGGCGACCGTCGGGACACAGTCGAGCGCGTCGGGTGCGCCATCGTTGTCGTCGTCGGTGTCGCACTCGTCGCCCAGGAGGTCCGTGTCGCTGTTCTTCTGGTCAGGGTCAGCCACGAGAGGACAGAGGTCCGAGAGGTCGGGCACACCATCGCCGTCGTCGTCACCGTCGACACAGTTGGCGAGGCTGTCGCCGTCCGTGTCGGCGAACCCATTGTCGGGGACGTCGTCGCAGTTATCATCGTCGCCATCACAGACTTCCGGCGCGCCAGGGTAGACCGCGGGGTTTAGCGGGGCACAGTCGACGGCGTCGAGCGCGCCGTCGTTGTCATCGTCTGGGTCACAAGCGTCGCCGATCGCGTCGCCATCGGACGTCTTCTGGGTTGGGTTCGGCACGAGCGGGCAGTTGTCGAACAGGTCCGACACGTTGTCACCGTCATCGTCGAGGTCGAGGCAGTCGGGCACGCCGTCGTCATCCGTGTCTCCGAAGTTACCGTCAACAGTGCCGTCGCAGTCGTTGTCGACGCCGTCACACACCTCGGTCGCGCTGCTCGACGTCTTCGGGTCCGACGGTGCGCAGTCCGTCTCGTCCGGATCTCCGTCGCCGTCGTCATCGGGGTCGACACAGTTCTTGAGCTGATCGCCATCGAGATCGGGGTAGCCCTCGTCGATGAGCCCGTTACAGGAGTCGTCGAAGCCGTTGCATACTTCCGGGGCGCCTTGGGCGACCGCCGGATCGAAGGGCTTGCAGTCGGTGAGGTCCTTCTCGCCATCCCCGTCATCATCGGAATCGCAGACGTCGCCAAGCCCGTCCCCATCGAAGTCGGACTGGTCGGGGTTCGGGACCGCAGGACAGATGTCGGTCTCGTCGGGGATCAGGTCGGCATCGTCGTCAGGGTCGCAGACGTCGCCCTGCAGGTCACTGTCGAGGTTCGACTGGTTCGAGTTGGCGATGCCGGGGCAGTTGTCCGTGCCATCGAGGACGCCATCGCCGTCATCGTCGCCGTCCACGCAGTCGGCGGTCCCGTCACTGTCGGTATCCTGGAAGTCCTCGTCGGCGGCCCCATCGCAGTCCGTGTCGACGCCGTCGCAGACCTCGAGCGCGCCCGGGTAGATGAGCGCGTCGAGCGGCGCGCAGTCGGTCGCGCTGTCGGCGCCGTCGCCATCAACGTCCGGGTCGACGCAATCCGCCACGAGGTCGCCATCCTGGTCGGGAGCGCCTTCGTCGATGAGACCATCGCAATCATCGTCTAGGCCATTGCAGAGCTCCTCGATCGGGTCGTCTGAGACGCACGAGAGCCCCGACCCGTCGGCCGAGCACGTCAAGACGCCACGGGCGCACTCGTCGGCGTCGTCGCCGTCACAAAGCGCGCCTTGGTCCGGATAGTCCTCGTCAACGAGGCTATCGCAGTTGTCATCGAGGCCGTTGCACAGCTCAGCGGATGCGACTGGGCCCTGACACGAGGTCCACCCTTCAGGAGTACAGGTCCTGGATCCGGCGCACTCTCCGAGCTCGCTCACGGTCTGACAGGCTTCGATGGCACCGAGCAGCGGCTCGCCGCAAGGGCACGTACCGCCATCGGGGATACACGACGCGACGCCGTCGGTCTCTTCGCAGCCGAAGCCCTGGGGGCACGGCGTGTTCGCGTCGCAGAGCCGGGTGCAGCGGCCTTGTCCGGAAGCGTCGGTGGCACAGAAGCCTTCGAGACCGCAGTCCTGATCCGAGGCGCATGCGCGGCAGAGCGTCTCGAGGTTCGGCACGCAAACGAAGTTGACGTCGGCACCACCGCCCCCGGCCTTGCAGGAGTAGCCAGTGGGGCACTCGTCAACGCAGCCGATGGTGCAAATGGATCCAAACGGGCCCTGCACGCAGAAGCCCGAGTCGCAGTCCGAGTTGCCGTCGCAAGGACACTCGAAGCCGCCTGGGCAGACCGACGCGATCTCCTCGGAGATGTTCACGCCATCGCCGTCCGTGAGTTGGCCGTCTTCATCGACGTTCGGGAGCTCGGGGAACACCGGATCGGAGTCGCTTTGTGCATCATCGGCGGTGGCCGTATCGCCGACGGCCACGTCGCCCAGCGTCGCGTCGGTCACGAGCGACTGCCCGTCGACGGTGGCGCCAGTGCGATCATCGCCTTCGTGGCACGAGAAGACGGCAACAACGAGTAAGAGTCGACGCACGCTGACCTCCAATTTAAGTACCCCGCGGGCATCCTCACGGTTTTGTGCCGATTTTACCACTCCGCTAGGCGCAAGTGGCTACCGGGTCGACATTGCACGACGAACCCGAAGAGCCGTTCGCGGACGATCGCGCTTTTGTTGAAGACAATGACGTCGACGAGCTGATGCCCCACGCCGTCGAGCTGAACGACCACCCCGTGCTGGTCGCCAAAGACGACCTGGGCCGCGGGGGAGATACCGTATTCGGCCGCCTCGCCGGGCTGCTTCGGGAGCGCCTTGATCGTCTCGGCGCCACTGTCGAAGGGCAAGTCGATCCACCCGACTGGGGCGCCGGCAGCGTCGAGCGCGAGCAAGAGGACGCCCTGACACCACGGCTCGCCGCCACGAGGTCCGGCGGCTTCACCGATGCAGACCTCGGCGACAGCGACTAGGCCCCGAGCGACTAGGCCCGGAGCGACTAGGCCCGGAGCGACTGCCGGATGGAGCCGGATCTGCCCGGGCAGATACATCGGTAGCGTCGGCAGCTCACCGTGCTCGCGGCGGGACTGCCGTAAGAAGTCCGCGATCTTGCGCGTGGTTTCGGCCTTGGGCACGAGAGCCGTCGTCTCGAAGAGCCGTGCGCCATCGGGGACGGTCCCTGCAAGGACCGCGAGACCCACGGCAGGGAGAGGCGGCCCTTGAAGTTCGAGGCGAGCTTCGACGGTGAGGCCCCCGATGACGTTCACCCGGCACGTCCCGAGCTTGCGCACCTCGGGTCCCTTCCGGCCGATGACGCTCACAGCGGCCCCGACCCACAGCGCCTTCGGCCTGAGGGCCTCACACGCCTTAGCGTCGGCAGAGCCTGCGTGAGCGGCACCCCGAAGCGTAGCAACGTGGCCGGGCCGTCGCCGAACGTGGTGGCTTCGGCCTGCGGGATCTGCGCGAGCACGGCCCTCAGCTTGGGCACGTCGTAACGGCCGCGTAGGATGGAGATGAAGCCGACCTCACCACCCGCGACGTCGAGCCCCGCGGCAAGGACCTCGAGCTCACGCGGGTCGAGTCCGAAGCGCGTGCGGGCCTGTTCGATGGCCGCTTGGCCTTCGGTGGTGCCGAGAGGGGCGGCGAGCAACTCGACGTCGAGGAGGCGCTGCACGTCGATGGACACAGCCATCATGAGGCCCTTTGGGAGCCCAGGAGGGTGTCGCGTGCAATCCGGCTAGGGCATAGCCAGAAGTAGAGGCCGGCGCTGAGCGCGATTGCGACGACGGAGAGTACGGCGAGCTTTCGCCGGCGCCGGCGTAGCCGGTCGTCAGGGCGGTCCTGCGGAGAGCGCGCTCGGGTGAGGTCAGTACCCTCGAGGGCTCACTTGCGTTGTCAGTCGCCATGGGTCAGTCGATGAGCGCAGCAGCATCAGCGAACGAGCCCACGACTCGCGAGCGAGAGAGCCCAGTGGCGACGAACATGGGGACCAGGAAGTCCTCGGATGCGATGGCGATACACCGAGCGCCAGCCGCGGCGGCGACGCGCACATCCTGAATCCCGTCGCCGACCATGATGGTCTCCTCGGGCGACGCTCCCGCGAGCAGCATGAGGTGACGAAGGCCGGTGGGGTCGGGCTTCGCAGGCATGGGCCCCGAGACGCCCGGCACGCGTGCCCCGGGGCCGATCGTCATGAAGATGAAGGGCGAAAGGCCCATGGCTTCAATGACTTCGAGCGCGGCGGCGTGTGGCTTGTTGGTGAGGACCGCTTGCGCGATGCCGAGCTTGCCGAGCCGCTCGAGGGTCTCCATGACGCCGTCCACGACACCGATTCCCGACGACGTGTCGGCCGAGTAGATGTCCATGAAGGTCAAGAAGACCCCAGGCAGCGGGTGCGCCGCACGCGAGAGCACGCCGAATGACGGTGGTGGTGCCCCGGCGAGCCCAAAGAGCGACTTCTCGACGAGCGTTTGGGCCCCGTCGCCTATGCAGGGGCGGACCTCGTCGACGGAGAGTGGCGACAGCCCGTAGTGGCGACGGGTCTTGTTGACGACGTTGGCGATGTGGCCCGCGGAGTCGACCAGCGTACCGTCGAGGTCGTAGACGACGAGGCGAGTCTTCACGTCCGTCACCGCACGACCTCGATTCGGGTGGGCGCTGGCGCGCTCTGCGGTGTCGCTACGGGACCCGGTGCCGCCTGTTTCAGCCGCAACGCGCGGCCCTGACGCCGGAGAGACTCCTGGGTAAACCAGCCGCCGGTGAGCGCGTCCAAGTGGGCACCGAGCTCTTCCACGCGGAGCTCTTCCAGAGCCCGCGTGTTCGGGTCCATCGCCGTCGCGAGCGCCAAGATCGCACGACGTCGCTCGAAGTAGACGCGGGTCACTTCGCGGAGGCGCGCCTCCTGCAACGTCACGAGCCCGGCGGCGTCGAGCTCTTCGGCGTTGAAGACGAGCTCGGGGAAGTTCCAGGTCACTTCACCGCGCACTTCCCAACT
>CANMLD010000173.1 GCA_947498315.1 Pseudomonadota bacterium
GGGGAAAGGCCGGCGGGGGAAAGGCCGGCGGGGGAAAGGCCGGCGGGGGAGGGGCTGCGGACGGCGCTGTTCGAACGCGGTCAGTCGCGGCGAGCGGCGTGGGTGGGCCAGCCTGGAGGGCAACCTCCAACGGGTCCCCGAGGGGTGTCTCCCCTGCGCTTGTGGTGACATGGTCCGGCGTGCGAGTCATCGTATCAGAACTTGGGCTCGAGCCAGCTGGCTTGTTCGTTCGTCTTACCCGAGAGGTTGGGCGTCTTTACGGTGCACGTGTCGCCCGCGGCGTTTTGATAGGTGGAGGTGCTGGCCGTCCCGTCATAGTAAATACGATTGGGCTTCTCGTCGTCCTTCTTGCCCGAGACCTCACCCGTCCCGTAGAGCGTTAGCCCCGAAATGTCGGCAGCGAGGTCGCCGCTGAACTTCACGAAGAGCCCGTCGCCAGGCTCCTTGCCGAGCAGGACACCGGAGACGCTTAGTGAGAGGGAAGCGCCGCCGTTCTCGAACTGCCGGCTGCCGGAGAAGAAGGGCCCGTCGAAGGTGACCTCAGAAAATACGTTGAGGTTGGCCTCTTCGGTCTTGCCGGCGCCGCCCTTGTCTACGCACACGGCGGAGAGGACCAAGATGTGCGTCGAGGTGCCGCCCACTGGAGGCGACGCACCCCAAAAGCCGCCCAGGTCGCGCACGAACACGATCTCTTTCGGCGAGTTGCGGTCGGTCACGAGGGCCGTGTCGCCGGTGAAGGCAGCCGTTCCGGCGTCGAGCGCGGCGGCGAGGTCCTGACCACCGAAGAAGGATTCGGCGAAGCGGTCGCCGGCAGCGAGGACCTCCGCGGGAGCCGCGCGACCACGTACGGCGACCACGGTGCGGTGGCCAGCGGTGTCGGACAACTCTGCGAAGAGGCTGAGCTTCGAATCGTCTTGACCTGAGCCGTCGCCGCGGGTGTCTTCGCCGATGAGCACGACGAGACCCGGCCCGGCAAAGGGGTGCGCCTCGAGGAACGTCTCGATGGTGCTGGCCTTGTACGTGGCGTCGCCATAGAGGCCCCGGTTGACCGTCATGCCGATGGTCTTGCGGGCATCTCCCAGCGGCTCTCGGACGGCGGCCCCGATCCAGATGAGGACGTCGGCTGGCGAACCGCGGGCAAAAACCTCGTCGATGACTTCAGCCCGCGCGTAGGGCCGAACCACGACGTCCGTGAACCCGCCCGAGGCCTTCGCTGCCGCTTCGATGGTGGAGAGGTCGACGCCGTGGATGTCGCCGTAAGCGCTGGCGATGGTGAGGGTGCGCTTGCCGAGGTCGATGCCGGGGTCGGACTCGACGGTCAGAGGACCCGTGATCTCGGTTGGGCCGTCGTGGTCAGGACCGTCGAGGTCCTTGCTGAACACGGGTGCCACCCGAGCGGGAACCGATGCGCTGGCCCCCGCCATGTCGGTGAAGACGGCTTGGCCGCTCTCGACTCGACCGATCAGCGCCGAACAGTCGCCGGAGCCACCCGCGTAGCAGACGCCGATGGCGGCACGCGCCTGGCCGCTGGCGTTTTCGACTTCGGCCCACGTTAGGACTTTGCCGTCCGAGCTCTCGGTGCGGCCCGCGCCCATCGCGGTCGTGAAGCCGTCGCCTTCGAGCTGATCCATCACGGCGGCGAGCGCGGCGTTGGCGGCGAGGGCGGCGTCGAAATCGGTGCTCGAGAGATGGACCTGACTGACCGCCTCGGCATCGGGGACGACCTTGCCATCGGCCCCATCGGCCCCATCAGCACCGCCCGTGCCGGTGCTGCCGCCATCGCTGCCGCATCCGGCTATCGTGAACGCAAACGCCACTTTCAGGCTAAACGCGAGGGCGAGAGAGGACTTGCTAGAGAGGTTCACGGTGATTACTCCAAGACGACGTCGGAAGCGGACAGCGGGACCACTCGCCAAGCCGAGAAGGCATAGGTTACCACGTCTTGGACGGACAGAGAGTCGCCCGGAACGAAAGGCAGCGGGACGTCGAAGTCCGACCCGTCGATGAGCAGGCCACTACCGACCTCGATCTCACCGTACTGTGCGTACTTGTCGTTCGTGACCACATCAAGGCCCGACAGCGTGACCACATCAAGGCCCGACAGCGAGACGTAGCGCCCCTCCCAAGACTCGCTGCCAAAACCCACGATGTCGGAGAGGCTCGCGAAGCCAGGGCTCGGGAGGGCGCCCGTACCGGTCACGTTCATGCTGGTCGCTTCGAGCTGCGTGAGGCAGTAAAACTCTCTGACGGCCCCTTCGAAGGTGGCGATATCACCGACCTTGGGCGTGAGCCCGAGCGTCTTGGCAAAGACGACGTAGAGCCCGACGTTCTGGTTTGCGAGCTCATCGCTGAGCCACACCGCATCGAGAGTCTTGCTGGCTTCGTGGAGCGGCGAGATGACGACGCCCTTCGCCTTGACACCGGGCTGTGTCACGAGCGGCCCGTTCGGCTTGTCACACGTAAGCGAGCTCTTATCGTTCTGAATCTGCAGATGGTCTTGAGCGTCGGGCCACTGACCTCGCCGAGGACGATGTCGGTAAGCCCGCGTGGCTGAAGCAGATACTCGCCGTACTGGTAATCGAGGAAGCCCACTACCGACTCGACGCTCTGCCCGACGGTCGCCTGCCACACGAAGGGATCGTGCTTCCACTGCACCCGGATGCCACTGGAGAGCTGAACCTCGGTAGCGGTGACGCTCGTGACCGTGAGGTCTTCGATCCGCAGGAGCGAACCCTCGTAAGGTTCGGGCGACTGCGACAGCGTGACGGGGACGACGAGCAGCGCCTTCGGGACGACGCCGTTTCCGGTCGGCGTGACCTTCGTCGCTCGGACCTCGGAGAGGCAGTAGTACTCAACGTACTCGCCTTCCACCATGACGGACTGCCCGACAGCGAGCGAGACGCCCATGGCCGTGGGCACCGCGAGCAGGAGACCGTGATTCGCGCCAGCGCCCCCTTGCGACAGATAGTAGCCATCGATCGGCGCGCTCTGGGGATCCGCGGGGTTGCCCGCGTAGAGCTGGAACTTCGGCCCGACGACGACCGCGCCGTCGATCCGAATGCTCGGCGACACGACGAGCGCCGATTCGCTCGTGCACTCGGTGGACGTCGACGACGACTGCAGCTCGGTGATGGTCATGAGGACCGGCTCGAGGGTCCCGTCGGTGCCGTCCTGCGCGTCGGTGCCGTCCTGCGCGTCGGTGCCGTCCGAAGCATCTGCCGCATCTTGACCGTCCATCGTGTCGAGCGCGTCCTGACCGTCCGTCGCGTCGGCTACATCAGTCAAGTCCGTCGCGTCCACACCATCGGCGGTCGCGTCCGTGCCATCCGTCACGTCCGCATCCGTCAGGTCCGTCGCGTCGACGGTGTCGGAGACAGACGTATCGTCGCCTTGGCCAACGTCATCAGTCGAGGCCGACCTGTCGACACCGTCGCTGAACGACGCGTCGTCCTTCGACTTGGAACCGCGCCGTGCGGAAGTGCACGATGTAACGCCGACGGCGACCGCGAGAGAGACGATGAGTTGTAAACGACGGCTGGCCATGGCGTTCCCTGAGCGGGTAACGAGCCCGCTCGGGCTCTCTTGGGCGACGTGCCCACAACGGTCTTGGCCACCGCAGGCTGCGTGACGGAGTGTACTCCCAGCGGCGCTACGGCGGAACCCCGGGAAAGACGACACGGCGCGAAAGTGGTCGGTGCGTTCGCGTGAAGACGAGGTCCCCTCTAAGTCCGGAAGCCGCTCTGCTCGAGGAGCGACAACAAGCGCGCATCCCGGCCTCCCTCGCTCGCTGCGGTGCCGCTTGCGATGGTGCGCTCGAGCTGGGCGACGATGTACTTGCCGACGATGTCGGTCTCGAGGTTCACACGATCACCGACGCGGCGATATTGCAGCGCCGTGACGGCCGCCGTGTGCGGGATGATGGTGACCGACAGACGCCCCGGTGAGACCGAGTTCACCGTCAGTGAGATCCCGTCGATGGCCACCGAACCCTTGGCGACGAAGAAGGGGTGCAGTTCAACGGGATAATCGAAGTGCCAGTCGACGGCGTTCCCCTGCGGCACGATGTCGGCGACATGGCCGACGCCGTCCACGTGCCCCTGAACCATGTGGCCGCCCAGGCGGTCACCGACGCGAAGCGCGCGCTCGAGGTTCACCCGAGCGCCCGGCCGGAGCTCACCCGAGGTCGTCCGAGCCAGCGTCTCATGGCTGAGCTCGGCGACGAACTGGTGGCTGCCGATGTCGACCGCCGTGAGACAGCACCCGTTGACGGCGATGGAGTCGCCCAGGGCGACGTCGCTGTAGTCGAGCGTCGTGTCGACGGTGAGGCGAGCGCCGCCCAAGGTGGCGCGTAGCTCCACGACGCGGCCGAGACCCTCAATGATACCGGTGAACATGGCCTTACTCCTGTGCTTTCGGGTAGTTCGCAGCCACTTTGGGGGTGGCGGCGTGGACCACGTCGCCTTCGATTCTCACGTCGTCGCCGATCGAGGTGACGCGCACCCCCGTCAGACGGGGTGATTCGGAGAGCGCCCCGAGCGCGAGGGGGCCGAGCGCCGGTAGGCCGTCACCACCGATGAAACGTGGCGCGACGTACCAGACCACAGCGTCGGCCAGCCCGCGCGAGAGCAACGACGCGACCAGCCGGCCCCCCCCTTCGACCCAGAGCGACGTGAGCCCCTCGGCACCGGCCCGGTCGAGTAGAGCCGCGAGCGAGACCCCCTGAGCGTCCGTGGGGAGGGACCAGACGCTCGCGCCGCCACTGGCGAGGTGGTTCGCATCCGTCCCTTCCGGGACGACGACGGTAGTCCCAGCGGCGAGCGCGGGCCCGAACAGCTGAAGCGATGAAGAGAGCGTCGTTGGTCTCGTGGTGATCACGAACCGCCGCGGCTGATGGGCGTCACGCGGATTGGGGAGCCGTGCTGTCAGGGCGGGATCGTCTCGTCTGACGGTCTCAGCGCCCGCGAGGATCGCGTCATGGCGATCTCGAAACGCGTGGACGTCGGCGCGCGCCGCGGCGCCCGTGATCCACTGGCTCTCGCCGGATGCCGTCGCGATGCGTCCGTCGAGGCTGGCCGCGAGCTTTACGGTGACGCGTGGCCGCCGAGTGAGCACCCAGCTCCGAAAACCGGCGATGAGGCGCTGGCAGTCGCCCTCGAGGACCGGGCCAACGATTTGCACGCCGGCGCCGCGGAGCCTGGCGAGTCCTCGACCGGCGACGATGGGGTTGGGATCGACCATACCGTAGACGACTTGGGTGATCCCGGCCGAGAGCAGCGCTTCCGTGCACGGCCCTGTACGCCCGGTGTGGTTACAAGGCTCGAGGGTGACGACGGCGGTCCCACCGGGGACTCGCCCTCCCGCCTGCGCGAGCGCATGAACTTCGGCGTGCGCAGTGCCCGCACGAGCATGATGACCGACGGAGACGAGCTGACCCTGAGCGTCGAGGATGACGCACCCTACGGCGGGGTTCGGCGCCGTGCGCCCGAGCGCGACGGAAGCAGCGTCGAGGGCGAGCCGCATGGCACGCTCGACGTTCACGGGCCTCAGCCCTCGCCGATGGGCGGAGGCGTGACTGGCGTGTCGCCCCGGAACTCCTGGACTTCGCGAGCGAATTGGCCCACGTCCGTGAAGCTGCGGTACACGCTCGCGAAGCGCACGTAGGCGACCGGGTCGGTCCGGCGGAGGAACTCGGACGCGGCTTCGCCGAGCTCGGTAGAGGCCACCTCGGGCGAGAGGCCCTCGAAGAGCGTCGCTTCGATGGCGTCGACGCCGGATTCGATCACAGCACGAGAGACGGGGCGCTTTTGACACGCCGTGAAGATGCCGCGAAGGAACTTCTGCCGCTCATAAGATTGGCGGCGCCCGTCCTTCTTCACGATGATGGGGGTGCTCTCTTCGATGGACTCGTAGGTCGTGAAGCGTCGGTCGCACTTCTCGCAGACGCGCCGCCGCCGGATCACGGCACCATCGCGGACGCCGCGGGAGTCAACGACCCGGTCGTCCTGGCAGCCGCAAAAGGGGCATCGCATCGGTTAGCCTTCCGCGTCGCCGGCGCTCGCGTGCTGCTCGAGCAAGCGGATCTTTTGGAGACGAAGGTCGTGGCGACCGCCTTCGTAGATCGCGCCAAGCCAAGCAGCGACAATGGCACGACCGTCGTCGTCGCTCGTGAAGCGTCCGCCTAAGCAGAGCACGTTGGCGTCGTTGTGGGCTCTGGCAAGACGGGCGTGTTCCACGTCCTGAACGACTGCAGCACGGATGCCCGGGACCTTGTTGGCCGCGATGGACATGCCGATCCCGCTGCCACACACAAGGATGCCCGCGTCGGCCGCGCCAGTGGCGATGGCTTCCGCGACACGCTGCGCGTAGTCGGGGTAGTCGACGGATATGACCGGATTCGGACCGAAGTCGGACACGAGGTGTCCGTGGCCAGTCAGCCAGGTCGCGAGCGAACGAGCGAGGTCGAAGCCGCCGTGATCAGAAGCTATTGCGACGCGCATCACTCGAGCGGCGGGACCTCGATGACCTGTCGGCCGCGATAGAAACCGCAGGAGCCACAGACGCGGTGCGGCATCTTGGCGGTCTTGCAGTTGGCGCACGAAGTCAGGCTCGGCGCGGTCAGGCGTTCGTTCTGGCTACGGCGCGACATCTTGCGCGATCGGGAATGCTTCTTCTTGGGTACCGGCATCGCTAAGGCTCCAACTAGAGGAGGTGAGACAGGGGTGAAGCGAGTTCACCCCGGAGAGGGTTCATTGGCGGCGGGCGGGTGGGACCGCGCCGTTGCCGAGGGCCGCGGCGAGCGCCACGGCGAGCTTAGTGGGAGGACGCTCCGGCTCCGGCTTCGGGCCGCCGCACGGGCACGTCGCTTCCGTGATCAGGTTCAAGTTCTGGCCGCAATCGACGCAGAGGCCGCGGCAGTCTTCCCGGCAGATGGGCCACTCGGGAAGCGCCAGGACGATCTGCTCGGAGATCGGCGCTTCGAGGTCGATGTGTTGGCCCTGGTAGAAGACCACTTCGCGCCCCTCGACGGCTGACGCCGCGTTCGCCGCTTCGAGCCCGGAGACGTCGTAGTCTTCGCCTTCGTCATCTGCGGAGGGCTCTTCGACCCCGAACATGAAGACGATCTGGATCGGCACGATTGCGTGGCGGCCGAACGACTCGGCGCAACGACCGCAGTCGAACTGGTAGTCGAGCGACAGTTCGCCGTCGACGAGGAGATTGGTGCCGCGCTTCTGGACCTCGAATCGGATGCGAGTGGGCTTGTCACCGGGGCGCAAGAACTCACCGAGAAGGAACGCAACCTTGTCGCTCGGAAGTTCGCTGTCTACAGCGATGCCGATGCTCGGTATGCGGTCGATGTGGTAGTTGAACATGCGAATTCCGGTTCAGGGTTCAGGCGCGACGGACGCGAGCGTGGCAGCATAGTCAGGGGCAGTCTTCCGTCAAGCGGAATGACGCGCCGTCGCGGGCTCCGCTGCAGCAGGCGCACGGGACTTATGCACAAGCTGGCTCGAGAGGGGGGTACTAGTCGACTGAGTGAGACCCGACAGCGCGTGCGGACTCGGACGGGTAGCTCAACGCGGTGTCGGCCCCGCCCGGTTCGGCCGCCCGGAGCGCGGCGCCCCATGACGCGACCGCCGCCATGACCGGACGAAAGCCGTGCCCGGCCGGCGTCAGCGCGTACTCGACTCTCGAGGGTGGCCCCACAACAGCAGTACGAACCAGCACGCCTTGTGCCTCCAACTCCTTGAGGCGCAGCGACAACATGCGGTCGCCAATTCCCTGAACACGATCAGAGAGCTCAGTGAACCGGAGCGGTCCTTCTTCGAGTGTCGCGATCAGCAGCCCGCTCCAGGGGCGGGACAGTACGTCCATCGCCGCTTGAAACGCCTCGCAGAGATGCTCACACCGACCACGCACGCTCAGCCTCTCTCGCTCGAGGAGCGTACCTCCCCGGTGCGCGTCACGGGAAGGGGAGACCGAGCCCGGCGCTGCACGTGTAGGGCGCCTTGAACATCGGGTCGACCAGAGCGAGGATCGCGAAGAAGCCCTGATTGCACGTGAGGCCATCGGGGCAATTGCCCTGGTCGAAGCCGGCGAGCGGGCCAGGGGTGCACTCGCAGTTGCCGGGGAGGGCACCGCCCGCGCCGAGGTCCGGGAGCGGGAGACCACCACCACCTCCCCCGATGGCGCCAAATTGCTCGAGAAGCGAGATGCACTGGCCTCCGTTGATGCAGAACTGCGTGACGTCATCACAGTTGCCTGCCGGGTCGTAGCAGAGGCCCGTCTTGCTGTCGCACGAGAGCGCGGGATCGTTGCACCCCTTCTCTTTGCAGTCGCCCGTGATGGGGATGACGGTGCCCTCACAGGTATAGCTGCTGGTGTTGCACTGGTCCGACGGGCACTGCGCGTTCTCTGAGCACTGCACGCAGACCTTCTGGCCGTTGTACTCGGCGCACCCGGGGTACGGGGCCGTGCAGGTTGAGCAGACGTCAGTCGGGTCGGTGACCTTACAGGTGCAGGTCGCGGCGTCGCACGGTTTACCCTGGCAATGCGAGGAGTTGAGGCACTGACAGCACGCGCCGGTCACCTCGTTTTTGTGCGGCTTGGCGGCGTCCGTGCACTGCGCCACCGACTGGTCGACACAGACGTTGTTGTCGCAGACCGGCTTGGAGGGATCGGCGGTGCAGTGCGAGTTGTCGGTGCAAGCCACGCAGAAGAGCGCGTCCTTGCAGAAGGGCGTAGCGCCGCCGCAGTTGGCACAAGGCGAGTCGCCGCAGCCGTCGCCGAGACAGCAGGGACCTTCAGAGCTCCACACGCAGCCCTTGACGCCGTCTCCGAGGTCGGTGCAGGTGCCGTTTGCCGGGCAGGTGTCGGTGCATTCGGGCACGCAGAACTTGGAGGCCGCTTTGCCGTAGCAGCGCTTGCCGCTCCCGCAGTCGCCGTCCGTGAGGCAGGAGCCGCACTGGTCCGGCGTCGTGGCACACTCGAGCTTGTCGCCGTTGCAGTGTTGGCCTTCGGGGCAGGCGTCGCTCGTGAGGCAGCCGCCACACTCGAACTTGCCCGGGACGCACGCCTTCACGGAGCCGAAAGCCACGCACTGAAAGCCGGCGTCGCAGGCGCCGTTGTTCTCGCACGTAGAAGCGCACACCTTGTCGGCGCCGAGTTGGATACAGGCGCCGCCGGCGCCGCACTCGGCGTCCGCGGTGCAGGTGCCGCATTGATTGCCTGGGCCCGGCGTGCCGCCGGTCTCGCACTTGCCGGTGGCGGCGTTGCAGGTCTGGGTCGAGTTGCACGGGTTCGTGTCCGAGCACTGACCGCCGATCACGGAGCCACCTTCGCAGATGCCGTTGGCGCAGGTGCCGCCGTTCGTGCACTCGGCGGTCGTCTCGCACTCGATGGCGGTGCACACATCGATGCCGGCGCCACCTGGATCGGTGATGCAGACCTGACCGTTCTCGCAATCGTCGATAGACGCGCACTCGGCCACGCCACAAGCGCCACCGAGGCAGACGGCGCCACGACCGCATGACTCGTCTGTCGTACAGGGATCGCCATCGCCCTTCACGCCGCCGCTGCTCTTCTCCGTTCCACACGAGAGCACGAACATACTAGCCATAATGGCGAGACCAAGGAAAAACCGTCGACCGTTCAAGAGCACCCTCCACCACACGCGTCGGGCACGCATCGCCCGCCGCTACGAATCGAACCGCACCGCCACTAAATCACCGAACCGTCAGACAGGCTGCCCGCGTTGGGCCGCCGGAAGCTGCCGGGCTCGCGGGTCTCTCGCCAGCCTTAGCGAGATCATCCCTCGAATCTCCGTTTCGGCCGCCGGAAGTTCAAGCGAATTCGTCCGCCTGCCCAACAGGTGACCACAAGGCAACTCGTAAAGCCGCTCGCAACGACGATGTGTCGGGCGCGAGCGGCCGCCGAGCGACCCGCGGGTAAAATTGGCAGAAGATGTGGTCATCCGTCACGACGGGGGACCTAGTCCACAAGCGCGACGTCGCGGAGACTATGAGCACATGCACCACCGCACTCGCGCCTTCGGCCTACTCGCGTTCTCCGAACTCGTGTTGACGGGGCCGGGCTGCCTCACCACGACCGACTTTCAGTCCAAGGCCGGCCGAGTGACCGACCTGACCGCGTACTCGCCCGAGACGTGGAAGATGAGGACTGGGCTCGGGCTCGTCGGGACCGCGCTCTAGGACGTCGGAGCGAACATCCACCTCGAGGTCGGCCTGCCAGGCAACGTGCAGCTTGGGACGAACCTCGCGCGCGACATCGGCACCTTGCTGAACCTGAACGCCAAGTGGACGGCCCTCGATCTCAGCCACTTCGGCCTCGCGCTCGAAGTCGGCGTGTCTACACCGGGGGCGAGTACGAAGCGGAGCCGGGCGTCTACGTCGGCGCGACGGCACGTGCTTACGAGAAGCTCGACGTGCGCGGCCTCAACACCTTCTGCCTGCAGACCGAGATGCGCTGGGGCGCGGCGCACCTCCGCGTCGGGATCGTCCAGTACCTGCGCTACCTCGACAAACGCATCGCTTAGCCGCTGCCCACCCTCGACCTCTTCTGGAGGTTCTGATGAACGACCTTCTCATCGGTATCCGTCGCATTCCAGCGGCGTTTGCGGCGGCTTGCATCGGCCTCGTTCCGTTGACCCCGCTCTTGGTCGCGTCCTGCGGCGGCCTCGACATCCCGGCCGTGCGCTTCTCCCAAATCTGAAGGATTGGTCCGGGTCGCTGCCCGCCACTATCGCGCAGCACCGGAGTCCGAGCGTCCCGGTCCACTCCTCGATTGAACGAAGCGCACCACAATTTGCGAGCGAGCGCGCCTTCGGCGGGAGACTACCGGGCCGAAACCCCGCGCCGACTTAGCTCAAGACGCTGGAATCATGCGAGTTTCGAACATAAAGACTGCTATGGGGTTTAAGGAAAGCACCCCCGCATTTCGGCAATTTGGCGTCCATGGCCTCAGCCCTGGAGGCACGATAGCTCAGGGCCTTCGAGTGGGGAAGCGATGGTCGGGCGGAAGCCTGCCGCGGAGCGGCTTCGTCCAATCGACCTCAGCGTCGTTGAGGCGACGAACGCGGAGGCCGGTCGTTACGGCGCCGCCCCAATCGCCCAGCCGGCGCCCGAGCCCCCCGACCCGCGTTGGCGTCGGCCGCGCCTGCCGCCCCCGCGATCCGCCACGACCCACCCACTCGGCGTGAAGGTCGACGCCGCCTTCGAGGGCACTCTCGCCCGCGCCCGCGCGCTTCTCGCTCACACCCACGCGGGTCGGGACGACGCCGTCCTGCTGAAGCGCGCCCTCGACCTGCTCATCGAAACTGAGGAACGGCGGCGCTTTGGCTCCAAGTCGTCGCGCTCCCGGGCGGGAGGCTCCACCCCGAAGGCTCGAAGCGAGCGGAGGGCCGTGCCCGTCGTCGTCCGAAACGAGGTCTTCGTCCGCGACGGCGGCCGCTGCACCTTCACGAGCGACGAC
>CANMLD010000174.1 GCA_947498315.1 Pseudomonadota bacterium
CGGCACACGCGGCGTTCGATGGCGTGTTCAAAGTGCATGCGCCTGCGGCGTCACAACGGTCAGTGGTGGTGCATTGGAGCCCGTCGTCGCACGACGAGCCGGTTGGGGCTGGTCCGAGGGAGTACTCGCCGCTGACGGGGTCGCACACGTTCGGGACCAGGCAGTCGTTCGGGTTCGGGTCAGAAGGGATAGGGGGTACGCCCATCACGCAGCCGCTATCGACACACGTCTCAGCGCCGTTACACGGGTTGCCGTCGTCGCAGCTCGAGTTGTCAGGCGCGCCGACGCAGACGCCGTCCGCATTGCACGTGGTGACTGACGTGCAGTCATCGTCGTCGATGCAGGTGGTCCCTGCCGCGACGGGTTTCACGGGGAAGCTATTGGAGACGGGATCGCAGACAGGGTCGATGGTCAAGCAATCGAATCCGTTCAAGTCCTCCGGTGGCGACGGTGGCGTGCCGCTCGAGCAACCGGCCGCAGAGCAGGTCTCCTCGCCATTGCAGAAAGCCTGGTCGTCACAGAGAGAGTCATCGACAACGCCCCGACACGAGACCACGCCTCCATCACCTTCCTCACACGCGTCGTCCGTAGTGCAGTCCACAGCGTCGTCGCAAGGTGAGCCCAGCTCGGCCGAGACCAACGCGAACTCGCCAGTGACGGGATCGCAAGCGGCCCGAGCTTGGCAGTCGTTCGGATTTGGGTCTATGGGCGCGGTCAAGGGCGTCCCCTCCTCACAGCCGGTCACCGTGCAACGCTCCGCGCCATCACAGGCGTCGTCGTCGGCACATTCGGCGTCGCTCGGCGTGCCCGAGCACGTGAGCCCGCTACAGATGTCATCCACGGTGCAGTCGACGCCGTCGTTACAGCTCGTCCCTGCCGTCGCGGTCACCGTGGGGAAGGTCTTGGTCGCTTCTTCGCAAGGGCCCGGCACGAGGCAGTCGGCCGTGTTGGCGTCGGCTGGAGGCGTTGGGGCTACCCCATCGGTGCATCCGTCGGAGGTGCACTGCTCTTCGCCGTTACAGAAGGCCCCGTCGTCGCAGGCGTCGTGGTCGGGGGCACCGACGCAGCTCCCCTGCGAATCGCAGGCGTCGTCGAGCGTACAGTCGGCACCATCGCTGCATGGGGTTCCCGGCTTAGGGACCAACGGGTAACTCTTGCTCTGTTCGTTACAGTTGCCCGGACCAACGCAGTCGTTCGGATCGGTGTCTTCTGGGGGCGGCGGAGGTGGGCCAGAGCCGCATCCCTCCGAGCTGCAAACCTCGACCCCATTACAATAGATGGTGTCGTCGCAGGCAGCGTGGTCGGGCGTACCAGAGCAGCTCCCCTCCGAGTTGCAGAGATCGACCGACGTACACGACGCGCCGTCGTCACATGGGGTCCCATTGGGTTTGTTCACCACCGAGAAGGCGCCGAGCTCGTCGTCGCAGGAGCCCCATGCCGTACAGCCATTGGTCGGTTCGTCGCCGGGGGCTTCAGGCGGCGTCCCTGAAATGCACCCTTTGCTGGTGCATAGCTCCTGCCCGTCGCAGAAGGCGCCATTGTCGCAAAGGGTGGCATCTTCGGTCCCGGTGCAAGAGAGGGTGCCGTCCAAGTTCTGACAGAAGTCGGACGTCGTGCACGCGATCCCGTCATCGCACGGGCTGTCCACAGGGCGCGGCACCACGGTCCACGAGTCCGTCTCTTCGTCACAGGTGCCCCAGGTCTCGCAGTCGTTCGGCGTCGGATCCTCGGGAGGTGCGTCCGACCCAGCGACACAGCCGGCTGCCGTGCAGACCTCCTTGCCGTTGCAGAAGTCACCATCGCTACAGGCCGCATCGGTAGTGGTCCCCGCGCAGCTCCCCGAGCTCGTACACCCGTCACTCTTGGTGCATGCGACCGCGTCATCACATGGCGTGTCGAGGGGTGCAGGGATGAGGGGGAAGGAGTTCGTCGACTCTTCGCACGGTCCGGGGACGAGACAGTCGCCTGCGGCAGGGTCACTACCGACGGGTGAGGCGCCTGGGACGCATCCGATGTCGCTGTTACAGCTCTCGACGCCGTTGCAGAAGAGGCCGTCGCTACAGAGGTCGTTGCGGCGTACGCCGGTGCAGACGCCCTCATTGGTACACACGTCGTCGCTCGTGCAGGCGATGGCGTCATCACAGGCGTCGCCCGCTTCGAGGGACCGCGACGGGAACGAGTCCGTCTCCTCGTCGCACGTCGCCGGGATCTCGCAGTCGCGGGGGTCTTCGTCCGTCATCACGGGCGCTTCACCCGAGAGGCAGCCGTTCTGGCCAGCGCCGATCGCGGTCGGGTTACACGTCTCGACGCCGTTGCAGAACAGTTCATCGTCGCAATCCCCGTGGGTCACGCATTCATCGACGATCGGGAGATCGGGCAGCGGCGGCGGCCCGTCAGGCTTGACGGCGCCGTCTATGGCTACAACGTCACTCGGGTCGACCGTGGTCACGTCGCCGTCCGCGCGCGTGCTGCTAGCCTCATCTTCGCACCCGAGCCCCATCACGACGAGCGCGATCAGCAGGCTCTCCGTTAAGGTCCGAAGCGCTCGAACGATTGGGGTAGGTGGGCCGTCATGACCCGGGGCGGCCGAGACCGCGGTCACGCACGTTGGCTGGTGGTGCATAGGTACTCCGAAAGAGGGCTCTTGAAAGGCGAGCAGGTGGTCAGAGCTTGACGTCGGACATGAAGGCCGGCGGCTTTCGACTCTGAGAGTCGTGGCGGCGCTTCATCGGCTGAAGGTTCACGTGGAACTCGCTACGTGGCTTCGGCTGAAGCGCCGCGGGTGTGGCCTCGTCCGCCTTGCCCGCGTCCGCGTCCTTGCCGTGCTTCACAGGCATCGGCTTGGTGACCACCTGACGGGCTCGGACAACACTGCCGCTGGCAGGGCCGGGCTCGGCGACGGCTGGAGCTGTGGTGGCTAGGGTGGGTGTGGGGTCGTTGTCGCTCATGATTGCTCCGTGCGCGTTGCATCGCCGCCACGTCGTAGTGGGGTGCCGAGATAGGTCCTCAGTGAGTGCTGCAGAGGCAACCATCGCCCCCAGCCTGTTCGCACCTGATCCTAACTGAAAAGTGTTCCCGGTGTCGCCAAAGGCTGCAGTCGGAGGCTCGTCATTCGTACGAAACGGCCGGGTCAGAACGACGTACATCGGCGCCCAGTCCCGAAAGCGTCTCAACGAGGCGCTCGCCGTATCCGCGCTCAATCCGTTCGAGTCGCCGTATGCGCGAGCGACCCGGCGCGGCCAGGGCCAAGAGCAAGAGCGCCATTCCTCCCCGCAAATCGTGGGCTGTCACGTCGCCGGGCAACAGCGAGGCTGGTCCGTCGATGGCGATGGTCGGTCCGTCCACACGGAAGAGCGCGCCGAGCTTCCGTGCTTGTAGTGCGTAGGCGTGGCGACTGAAGCGACGGTCGCAGATAAGCGAGGTCCCGCAGGCGCGCGTGGCGAGCGCCGCCAAGATGGGATGGAGGTCTGACCCGATCGCTGGTGGTGAACCGACCTCGACCTCGAAGGCTGAGAGCGACGCCGACTCGAGGCAGAGCCCGTCATTGAGCGCCACCGCGCGGGCACCCACGTTCACCAGCAGCGCTACTTCGGGAGACTGGGAGAAGTGCGTGGCGGGGGTCACCGTCACAGCCCCGCCCGTCATGAGGCCGGCGACCCACCAGGTGGCGGCCTCATCGAGACTCGGCGGTACCGCCATCGACGTGGTGGACGCGGCACGATGGCTCAATCCACCTCTGACGCGGATGGTGGCGGTCAACGGGTCGACATCGATCATCGCGCCCAGTGCGTTCAGCAGGCGACAGAACGCCAAGTTCTCGGAGCGGAGGTTGGCGCCCGTGATCTCCGAGTCACCCTGCGCGAGGACTGCTCCGAGTACAGCGACCTGAGTGCCCGTAGTGGACGCATGTGCGACCGGAAGGAGCGCACCTCGAAGGCCTCTCGCAGCGGTCGCGACGAGTGAGCCGCCGACCGATCGCACGTTGGCTCCGAGCCTCTTCAGGCAATCGAGATGGACGTCGATGGGCCTCTCGCCGATGGCGCACCCCCCTGGCAGGGGGACCCAGCCGCGTCCGTGACGACCGAGTAGCGCAGTCAAGAGGAGCGGCGTGGAACGCAGGGAGCTCCTCGACCCCAATGAATGAAACGCGGCGGCTTCGTGGTTCGGAGCGTTGTTTGGCGCCGCGATGGTGAGTGACCCATCCGCCCGAACGAGGGAGACGCCGAGGCCTTCGAGGATGCTCTCGAGCGCGATGATGTCACCAAGGTCGTCTGGCCACGCGGTGAGAGTCGTTGGGGCCTCCGAGACGAGCGCCGCAATCGCCATCGGGATCGCGGCGTTCTTCCCGCCCCGGAGCGCGACCGTTCCCCGCAGAGGTATCCCCCCAACGACGTCCAGCGTCTTCGACAGATCGGGCGCTCGAGTTGGCATGCAGTCAGTCCCGGGCCTGCTCGCCCTTGGCTACGGACGACGGCCGCTTTCTTATACCAGACCACGAGATTCTTGACCCGCCCGCGCCACCCCATTACCCACCGCAGAGGCGCGGGGTGATACTAAGGATGTCAACGATGCTACGGCGCTCGGGTGACGCCGTGGTAAGCCGTCGATGAGACGCGGCGAGGAGTAAGAGGTCCGTGTACGGAAGGCGACGAGTCGCGGTAGTGGTCCCAGCGTTCAACGAAGAGAGGCTGATCGGCCGTACGGTAGCTGGCCTCCCGCGTTGGGTCGACGAAATCATCGTGGTCGATGACGGATCTCGAGACGGGACGGCAGCGGTCGTCCATGCGACCGGGCGGTCCGGCTTGACGCTCCTTCAGCACAACAAGAACCGGGGCGTGGGCGCCGCCATCGTGACCGGATACCGTGAAGCACTGCGCCTCGGCGTCGACATCGCCGTCGTTGTTGGCGGTGACGCTCAGATGGATCCGAACGAGATGGACCGGCTCATCGAACCCATCGCCATCGGAGCCGCGGACTACGTCAAGGGCAACCGGCTCGTTCACCGCGACGTCGAGCGTCGTATGCCGCGGCCGCGACTCATCGCGAACCGCATGTTGACGGGCCTCACGCGCCTCGCGCTCGGACGAGGCGACTTCGGAGACTCTCAGTGCGGTTACACCGCGATCTCCCGTCACGCGCTACTCGCCGTACCGCTCGATCAGGTGTGGCCGCGCTATGGCTACCCGAACGACTTGCTCGGCTGGCTCCTCGCCGCTGGCCTCCGCATCGCCGAACGGCCCGTCACGCCGATCTATGGTGACGAGCGGTCACACATCCACCCCTTGACCATCGGCCCCACGATGGCGCTCGTCTTGGCTCGCACCTGGTGGCGCCGACGCCGTACCAGCCGTCAAGCGCGCCTCGCCCCCAGCTGAGCGGCCGATCCTCGTTTTGGCGGTGGCCGTGACGTCGGCCCGCCTCAGTCGCGCACTTCCGTCTTGACGCTCGGGCCCCCATCCGACATTGAAGTCGGGTGTTTCTTCGAAGGTCGGTCAAGATGGCGGCTGAGCGTGCGCAGCGCTCGATGACGGTGCGGGGGTTGTCCTCCACCCAGAGCCGCAACGACTCTAGTCGCAGCGAGCTCTTGGCTGAGGGAGCTTACGCCGTCTTGGCGGCTTCGGAGCCACATCACCCACGTCCGAGAGCGGACCACTCGATGGTCGACGTTGGCGGGCGGACGCCGACCGACTGCCAGACTGACCCGCTGCGGTCCTGCTCACTTGTGAACGTGTTCGCCCCCTTGATGTTGCTCATTGCGCCTGCAGTCGCGTCCGCCCGCGTCGTCGAGACCCCGCTGATGGCACGCAACGGGGCGCTCCTCGTCGAGTTGCGAGAGGTCGATTGGCCGCGTGGCTTCGATCGCGTTCGCTGGGTGCTACGCCGAGCACAACCTGACGGCGTCTTTCGCCCCATCGAGACCGTGACGGCGCTCGAGACTGATCGTCTATGGTACGTCGAACGCGGCGAAGTCGAGCTCTATCGGGTCGACCTGGGACGTGCAAGAAGAGCACTCCTCTTGAAATACGAAGCGTCTGGGTTCACCACTCCAGCGTCCTTGCCGGTCGAGCCGCAGTCCGCATGCGATCTCGGCGAGTGCGCTCCGGCGCTCCTTGCCGGGGGGTCATTCCGGCTCGGCGACGAACGCATCGACGTCCACCTCGAGACCGGGGAGGGCGGCGGGCTGGTCCGGCTCGAGGCTGTGTCGACGCGACGGTCGTTCACCTTCGACGCGCCGGAGGCCATCGATGCTGAGCTGAATCACGGCAAGAGAGTCCGCCTCGACCTCGCGAGGCTCTCGTCGGTCTCGCTGATGGCCAACGGCGCCTGGCTCATCATCGCGCTCGACACCGTCGTTCCTATCCACGTTGAAGTCCCCCCTGGTCGAGTCCTCATCCCGGTTCAGCTCGACATGCTCATCTCCGGCCTCGGCGTCGACGTCGATGACGCGTTCTTTGACGGAGTCTTCCCGTGATCCGTAGTTCGAGTCGTCGACTTCCCCCAGCGTATTGGCCGTCGAGGCCACGGCTCGGTGGGCTGCCGCTTGGCATCGCCCGTCGAAGATTCGGGCGTAGCGCCGCGCGAGCCATGCTCCTGCTGTGCGTCTTCGTCGCATGTCGTCCAACGACGGAGCCGGCTCCACCCGCAGACGTCGGTTCGCCAGCCTCTGTCCTCCCTGCCATCGTCGCTACTGGATCCGTCACTGCGGCGTCTCTCGCCGTGTCTAGGGATGTAAACCTCACGCGAGATCAGGCAGAGCTGAAGGTCGTCTTCGTGGGGACCAAAACCCAGGCGGGCGTCGCGACGACACCGCTCGCGGAGTCCGATCCGCGCTTCATCGCCACGAGCGGCTGGATCACCGTGTTGCCGCAGAGCGGCGACCGTCCCGTCGCTACTGGACGTCCCAATGAGCTGCTGTCGCTGGTGCCAGGGCACTATCGAATCCGGCTCTCACTCGCGTTCGAGCGGCTCTCGTTGACCGGGGAGGCGACGCCCATCGTCATTGGCCCTGGAGAGCGTGGGGTGCTGAGCGTGACCATCGAAGCCCGACTCGGACGGCTCGCCGCGCCAGGCGCACCATCCGGGACGGAGCTTCTCGTGCGTTCGATGGACGGTGGCGCTGTCATCGCGCGCGCGCCGGCCGCCGAAGCCATGGATTTGCCCGTCGGGACGTACCGCGTGTCGCTGGTCTCCACGAGCGGTTTGGGGAGTCCCGTGGCCGAGTCGCCGGTCACCATCACTCTTGGCGAGACGGCGAGCTTCGCCGTCCCCGTGGCGTCGCCGTATGGTCGAGTGGAGCTACGCGTCAGCGGCCAGGCTGGCACCGGCGCCCTGGTCGATGGACTGACGGTGTGGGCGCGGGACGAGGACGGGAAGCGCCATGAGCTCGGCCCTGGTGGCGGACCGCTGCCGTCGGGCCGCCACGCCATCACCGTCTCGTGGCGGCCATCGATCCTCGTCGACGTCTCGGTCTCGCGAGAGCTCGAGGTCCCTCGCGGGGGCACTGTGTCATCCGAGGTCGTCCTCCCCGTAAAGGCGGGCTGGGTTCGGGTCACGACGAGCCGTCTGGGCTGTCAGACGACAGCGCGCGGAGAGAGTGGTGTCGCAGAAGCGCCCGCTGGAGCCTTCATCGCGGTCCCGGAAGGCGAAGTCGACCTCACCCTTCGCTGCAATGGCGAAGCTGACCGCCGTCTCTTGGGGCTCGTGGTCCGCCCTGGGGACCGGCAGACTCACCAGCTCTGACGGGAACCTCGGCGACGCTGACGGGCTACCGCCAGATGGAGTGGTCCAACGTTGTAAAGACCCACCAAGGCGGGGTTTCAGCAAAACGGCGAGGTCCGCCAGAACTCTCGTAGATCTCGGTCGATGTCTCTCTAAATGCCAGAGCTTCGAATCTCGCGTTCGAGTGCCCAGAGGCCGCGAAGGGCGCGCTCGCACGCATCGGCCGGCAGCGATCTGAGCGTCTCCTCGAAGCTCGCGCACGACTCACTCACGGCAGATGCCGCCCGACCTAGTGGGCACGCCTCGCGATGCAGCCGCTCGCAGCTCTCGGGACGCGCCGCTTCGCGGATGGCGGCCATGGCGAGAAGCGACATCGATACTGGCGAGACGTCGAAGTCGAGCCGCACGAGCTCCCGACTGACCGTTAGCGCTGCGGCGACCACGAAGCGGTCGCTCACGAAGTCGACGATGCGAGAGCGCGGCGACGTCGCTGTACCGCCGCCGACCCGCGACCGAACACTCGCTGCGACGGCGGTCTCGCCCGCCGGTCCCAGCCAGGAGTCCGGTACGAGCGCGGCCAGCTCGGCGAGCCAGCCGACCGCGACGGCGGTGTTGCGTTCGGGTAGGTCAGCCAGCGCCGCTGCAACCGACGGGAGCCTGCCGAACCCGTCACCCGTGTCGTGCGCGCGCCTCGACGCCTCGACCACGGAGCAAGGTGCGCCGAACACGAGGTGCGCTCCGGCGATCGTAGCACAAAGGACTTCCTCTGCCGGGGCCCCCGAAGCCGCGCTCACGCGCACCAGTTCATGCACCCCCGCTCGGAATCGGCGTTCGAGGCGGCCCGGGAGCCCCGGGGCACCGACCCCAACGAGGCTTCGCTCGCCGGCGTGGCCCAAGACGCCACCCGGCAGCTCCCAGGCGGACGCGAGATCGAACACCACAGCGATGAGGGGCTCTGGATCGAAGGAGTGAGCGATAACGACCCAGCCGGGCGCACTCTCTTGTTCGACCTCGCGCTCCCCCACCTGATTTGGCGCGGCGTTCAAGGCACTGGCAGGGCTAGACGATCCGGCAGGGCTAGATGATCCGGCAGGGCTAGATGATCCGGCAGGGCTAGATGATCCGGCAGGGCTAGATGATCCGGCAGGGCTAGATGATCCGGTCGATGGACGTCTAGCCGTCGGAATGACCGCGATAGCCACTTCTCCAGAAAGACGTGGCAGCACGTCACTCGCCAGACTCAGCCCTGTCTCGGCTTGCGTCCGGTTCAGGTTACTGAGCGCCGCCGCCGCGGCGGTGGGGCTACCGGTTATGGCCTCGAGGAGTCGAAGGCGGATGAGGCTCCAGAACCCCGACCCGTCCCGGAAGCTGAAGGCGGCCGCCGCCGACGCGGTCGCCGGGACGACGTCGAGAGCACTCTTTCGCGTGATGGCGAGGACGGACTCTATTGATTCGAACTCATCGCCTTCCGCCGTCAGCCCGATCACGGCTCGCTCGTGTCCGCGGTCGAACCGAATGGCGAGGCCGAGAGGTGCCGCCCCGGGGACGTCTTCGGCCATGGGGAGGCCGATGCTTCGCCCGAGCGTGCCTTGGAAGGCCGGCGGTATGTAAAGAAACACGGGATCGGTGCGGGTCGCGATGTCGAACGCGTTCCTGAAACCATCCGTGTCGCTCAGCGACCATGCGGGCTCGTCCGCGAGCCCGTCGAGGACGCCCTCGAGCGTGCTGCTGCCGCCGAAGGCCAACAGAGCCAAGTCTCTCACTCGGGCGGCATGGACGGGCAGGCTCGGGCTCGCGCTCCGGACGATACGTACGCCGGCTCTCTCGCCGATGTCTCGAAACCCCGAGAGCAACTCCACGTCGAGAGCTTTGGTGGCCTCGTCACTGCTCAGCTCCAAGACTAGCAGCGTCTCAAAGCCGCCGTCATCGATAGGTACCACGGCGACGTGCGTCGCTCCGACGCCGTTTTTCAGTGAATCGAGCAGAGCTTGGCTGAGCGGCAGGTCGAACGGTGCGCCGCTCACGACGAGCTGTTGCTCACGAGCGACCACGCCGCGGAGAGGTAGAGTGCTGCGCCAAACGTCGAGCCCGAACACTTGCTCTTCGATGAGCCCCAGGCCACCGAGGCGCAAGTAGAGGGCGGTCTCGGGAGGGAGTACATCCGACACCCGGTTGCCTGAGCGGCTGTGGTGCAACTCACGGAGGATGCCAGTCGACAGCGAGACGGCCGACAGGCCGATGGCGAGCCACACCAAAATGCGTTTTCGTTCTGGCTCCCGGCGGCCCACATCCGGCACGGGCGGCGACATCTGGATGGCGACTGACGCGTCGGATGGCGCATGCAGCCCCGATGCGTCTCCGCTCACATGCCCGCGAGCGGCTTCGCGACCAGACGCCGGCCGTGACCACGGGGCGCTGGCTCCTCCGACGGCGCTGATAGACTTGCCAACCGGGTCAGCGTCATCGTGCTCTGGATGGATGCTCACGCCGAGTGCTGAGTCCCAGTCTGGGTGGGTGATTGCCACTCCGTTTCGAACCACCGCGCGAATCGTTCGATCCCTTCCTGCAGTGAAACGGCTGGCTTGAATCCCGTCAGGGCTTCGAACGCGCGGGTGTCAGCCCATGTCGCGGTGACGTCACCGGGCTGCAGAGGGGCGGAGCGGCGCAGGGCAGGGCGACCGAGTGCGGCTTCCAGCGCATCGACCACCTCCAAGACCGTTACCGGTTGGCCCGCGCCGATGTTCAGGACCCGGTGTGGGCGAGGGCCAGTCGGCGGGAGAGGCCCGAGGCGCATGAGACCTTCGACGACGTCGCCAATCGAGGTGAAGTCGCGTGCGAGTAGCCCACCGCCATAGAGGTCGACGGGACGGCCCGACACGATCGCGTCCGCGAATTTGAAGTAGGCCATGTCGGGTCGTCCCCACGGTCCATAGACCGTGAAGAAGCGGACTCCCGTCAGCGGCGTCCCGAAGAGGTGGGCGTAGCTCGATGCCATCAGCTCACCGGCGCGTTTGGTCGCCGCATAGAGGCTCACTGGGGCGTCGGCGGGCGCGTCCTCGCAGAACGGCTGAGGCGAGTCGTCTCCATAGACAGACGAGCTTGAAGCATAGACGGCGTGCTGAACCGGGTTGTGCCTCAACCCCTCGAGAATGTTCAGAAAGCCGGTCACGTTCGAATGAATGTACGACTGAGGTGACTCGAGACTGAAGCGCACCCCGGCCTGGGCTGCGAGGTGGTAGACGCGTTCGAAGCCGCCCTCGGAGAAGAGGCGGGCACAGAAGGCCGCGTCCGCGAGGTCTCCCTCGATCATGCTGAGCCTGGCGAGCTCTGGGCGGGCAAGACGGGCGCGCTTCAGGGCAATGGAGTAATAGGACGTAAAGGAATCGACCCCCACGACGGTGTGCCCGTCCAAGAGCAGGCGTTCGCAGAGATGACTACCGATGAAGCCAGCCGCACCAGTGACGAGGACCCGCATCAGGCGTGTTGTATCACAGGCGTAGCGTCTCCTCATGCCCGAATCGTCGGCGGGAGGTGCCGCGAAATCGCCCTCCCGCGGATTGGCCTCGACGGCCAATCCACTGTACTCGCGATGGCCAGGGCGTTTCCGGTGGCGAAAGCGGGCTCTCCGAGTATTGGCCGGTAGGCCAATACTCGTCGCAGATTGGCCCTATCGGGCCATTCTGCGGCGGTGAGACACCGGAAGCGACCTGGACGCGCGAGGCCT
>CANMLD010000175.1 GCA_947498315.1 Pseudomonadota bacterium
TCGCAGCGGTCATCGCCGTCCCCGTCGTTCGCACCGGCGCAGCACTTCTTGCCCGTGACGTCCGGCGTCATGCCTTGCGTAGCCGGGAACTGGCACTGGATCTTGCCACCGTCGCCCTGCTTGACCTGGGGAGCCGAGTAGTACGACGCGGACGACTTGTACATCTTGTCGATCTGGTCGATCGCCTCGGTCGTCTTCGCACGGCGCATGTACTTGATGAAGGCCGGAACTGCGACGACCGCGAGGATCGCGAGAATCGCGACGACGATCATGAGCTCGATGAGGGTGAAGCCTTTGGCGTTGCGGAATCGATTGAGCAAGGGGATCTCCAGGAGTGATGTGGCAGAGAGAAAGGCCGAACATCTGGCGTAGGTGCTCGTGCGATTGAATCCGCAGGGCTCCGAATCTATGCAATAGTCGAGCCGCGCTAAACGATCCCCTAGGCACGGGCTTTCCCTAGAACGACCACTCCGAGACTGACAACTTTGAGTCGGCTATTTTCTTACGACTGACAGAAACTGTCGGTCCGGCGAGGCCAGGTGTCCCTGGACCTTCAGGACTCTGGACACTCCGACGTCAACGGTCCCGCCGTGCCGGGACTTGGCCAAGCGTCCTTCTCACAATCAGCGTCGGTATCGATGAGGGACTCGAAGACATCGTTCGCACAGCCTTCCCGCGGTCCCTCCGAGGGGAAGACGACGACGCCGCAACCGCCTTTGGCTGGCGAGAGCAAGTTGGACTTGTCCTTGTTGGACGTCTCGTCTCCGAACCGGTCATAGCGCGTGATGAGGCGATCGCCGTTCTGGTCACGTAGCTCGAGGACCCGCTTGTTCCCGGGCCACTCTTCGGTGCCGGTCCAGCCCTTCGTCGGGAAGCCAAAGGTGTACTTGTAACCGATACGCACGGCGGCTGCGTCGGCCCCAAGTGGCGCAAACCAGGGGAGGTCGAGGGTGAGGGTCCATAGCCCGTCCCCTGCGACCGCGTCGCCTTGCGCGCCGTCGTCACGCATCGCGATGAGGTTTGGGGTCCAGTTGCCAAGGAGCTGATTGGCGGCATCGATGACGGATCCGTCGAGGCACGGCGGGGCCGCTTCGCCACATCGCGGTGTGTCTTCATGGATCGCGCCCGTCACGAAGACCTGCTTGCCGGGCTCGTCCTTGGCCCAACGAAACCGCTCTATTGGAGCACAGTTGCCGTCGAGGCCGCCCGAATTGAGGTCCACGATGAGCACCAGGCGGAGGCGGTCCTGCGGGTAGCACGCGTTGAACTCGAAGGCCGCGATGGCGGCCCCGAGCGCCGCGTCGAAAGCTTCGGAGGTGAGCTCGGCGACGCCGTCGCCGGTATAGTCGAGCCCCGCGGGTCCGAGCGCGGCGGCATCGAGGAAGGAGTCTCCGGACAACGGCGCCACTCGCAGCGGCGCCATCGGTGACGCGTCGAGGCGGGACAGCATCTTGTCGAGCGTCGTGACCCGAGCGTCGGTCGTGACGAGTGATGAGAGCTGAGTGAACGCGGATTTCGCGGTCCCGGATGCGACGACACCGAGCGTCTGCCCGGCGGCTCGGGCCTTGGCGAGGAGTAGCAAGGTCGAGAGTGTCGTCTGCCGATTCAGCTCTTCCATCCCGGGTTGCAGCGTCGAGAGTTCGAGGATTCGTGGTGGATCGAGCACCGAGACCTGACGAGGCACCTCCGGGACGAAACCCCATCGGCTCTGAGCGCCACGCGTCGCGACCAGGACTAGGTTCACGAAGCCGGTGTTGCCCGGTGCCTCGAGGGTGAACGCGCCGTCCGGTCCTGCCGTGGCGGCGAGATCTTCAAGCCGAGTACCGGCGCCGCTGAATACAGCGACGCTCGCTCCCGAGAGCGCTGCTTCGGTGCGTCCTTCGAGGAGGTTATCGGCAGCGGCGGGGAGCTCGACCTGTTGGCCTCGAGTCGCTTCCGTGAAGATCAGCTCTTCCAGGCCGCAGCAGAGGCTGACGATCGAGAAGCAGACGGCATGGAGCCAGGACTTCAGACGCATCACCAGGCCACCTTGAGCTCCGCCTTGGAGCGGATCACGTGGAAATTGCGGTCGTCGTCACGCTCACGCTCGGCGTCTTTGTAGACGTACTCGAGGTAGTAGCGAAACTCGAAGCCCTGATAGGCATAGCGGAGGTCTACGTAGGGCTTGACCTTCGTCGTCGTGTCGTCGCCGTAACCCTGCTCCGGCGTGCCTCGCCGATTGTCCTCGAGCCAATAGTCGACGACGGAGCCAATGGCGAAAGAGAGTCCGTCGACGAAGGGGTAACTCAACCAGAGCTTGCCGTGAGTGATGAGCCCGAGATAGTCGTCTTCACCGGTAACCTCCTGGCGCGTGTCCGAGTCCACGATGAACTTCGCCTTGAGCCCGATGTCGAGGCCACGCCCTACGCCCGTGTGAAACACGGTCTGGAGCATGGTGATGGACGACCAGCGGTCCTGATGGCGGCGATACACGCTACGTGGGTCGCGTCCGCGGTCGAGCACGTTGGCGTAGTCGTAGAGATCGGTGTCGGTGAACCCGTCGCTATGGAGGAAGGTCGGGTAGACCTCGTCAACGTCGCGGTACTGTGCGTTCGTGTTGTAGGTGAGTGCGGTCTGCTCGACCATGAGGTCGAGCACCGAACCCTGGTACTCGAGAAGCGCCGTCGCACCGTGCCAGCCGACGATGCTCTCGTACCAAAGGTCGTCGAAGTCCACGAACTCATTGGCGAGATTGAGCGAAGGCAGCTGTCCACCGCCGACGAAGCCGTCTGTGATGAGGACGTCGGCCTCTCTCCGAGCGCCGAAGATCGAGACGAAGTGCTCGCCGACGTTGAAGTACTCGACGGTCAGTCCAAGACCAGACGTTCCAACGTCGAAGAACTCAGCACGCGCTTTGACGAAGCCCCCATGGAAGTCACCGAAGGGGATGGGAAACACCCCTTCGTTCAGCGCTACCCCGTTGGCGGCAAGCGAGGGATCTACTGTGGAGTAGCTGTAACCGCCAATGACGTTGAACGACCCGCCGTCCCATCCGTCGTACTGCGCTTCGAGTGTGGCGACCGTGTTCGAGTATCGAGTGTAGGTGTCGACCGCGCCGTCTTTCTCGCAGCCCGGGACCGGGTTGCCGAGGTCGTCCTTGCAGGTTGGGTAAATCGTACCGACGGCGTCAGGATCGCTGAGATCGATCTCGGAGTCGCGGGTGACCGTGGTGACACTGGTGAGCCTCAGCCCATCGATGGGATCGGAGTCGAAGCGGAGGCCGTAGGCGAGGTCGCGTGCCCAGAAGGGATTGCGGATGTTCGGATCGCCGATGCCAGTGCTCCACCCTGGGCCGACCCACAGCTTCGGCAGCGCGATGATGGCGGTGTGATATCGGAAGTAGTCGGCGTGCGGCGATCCCTGGACGAAGACGCCCTTACCGTTGTCGCGGTCGATGTAGCGGACCTTCCCGATGGTCCACTCATTGAACATTCCGAAGTCCGAGGACCCGACGAGGATGGAGTCCACCCACGGGATCGGGAGCGACGCCCGGATGTAATAGCCACGGAGCTTGATGTACTGGGCGTGGTTCATTCCGAGCGACTCGCCCGACGTGTTCACATCGTCGTAGGAGATGTCGCCGTTCTCCCACCAGTCCTGCCAGAGCGAGCCGAAGCGCGACTGAAGGCGCGCTCCAGCTTCGACGTTCTCGCCCACTCGTCCCTTGATACCGAGCTCGAACTCCGAGCCGACACCGTTATCACCCGACAGGTTGTCCGGCCAGAAGGGGTTGCCGTAGGACAGCACGCCCTGACTGTCGTTGTTGCGATAGAGCCACTTCGTGTAGATACCACCGGAGAGGTCGAAGTTGACGAGCTCGGCCCGGGCCGCCTCAGGCGCAGCGGCAAGCAGCGACAGCGCAGCGCAAGCAGCCAGGGTTCGCAACCCCAAGCGGCTCACCGGCGTACCATCCCGATCTCGGCCTGCTTGCCGCCATTTTCATCGTCGTCGTTGCAGGAGTACGCCTTCAGCGCCTTGTGCTGAGCCTCCTTCTCGCTGCCGTCGCCTACGGCGCCCCCAGCGAGCATGTCGATGACGTGGGGATCGCAGTTGAAGTCATGGCCCCCGCCGAAGCGGTGCTCACCTTTGATCTCGTTGATGGGCCGAGTCAGGAGGTCGCTCTTGCCGGGGAAGCCTTCATTGGACTGAACCAGCACCTGAAAGCCCCAGCCTTTCGCTGGAGCGCCGATGGCGGCCGCGTCGTAAGTCGCTACGAGCTTTCGGCCCTGCACCCGCACCCGCTTCGGGATGACGAGGTCCTTCGCCATCGACTTGGCCTTGCTGTCGATTTCGGTCTGAAGCCGGCGGCTGCCCTGAGGACTGATGAGGAGGCACTTCTCCCAGCGGCTGTCCTCGGCGAACTTGACGTTCAGTCCCGGCGCGCCGCCCTTATGTCCACTGCCGGCTTTGCCGTCGGTGTCGATGAAGACGAAGAGCATCTGCACCGAAAAACCGTTGCCTTCCCATCCCTTGCTGCCCCACGGATCCTCGATCGGAGCCGCCAGAGTCGCGGACACCGTGATCTCACTGCCGGCGGATTCGATGGTCACGTCAGTGAGGTCGAATGAGCCCGGCTTGTAGGCCGCGTTCGACGGATAGACATACGTCCCGGGACCGTTGTCATCGCCTTTCGGGTCCTTGAACGTGATCGTCTCGGCCGATGCGTCGGAAGGCAAAGCCAGCGGAGACAAAAGCGCGGCCCCAGCGAGGGTGGCCCTCGAAGCGAGACGGTGAAAGGAACGCGGGAAGAAGCGGCTTACCATGTCAGACTCCGAAGCATCTGGGTCTCGTCGGGTGTTACCCGGTGCTCCAAGAAGGGTCAAGACCCACTCAATCGCGGAGGTCTTGGATCTCATCGATGGAGACCTCGACGACCACGTCTCCCACCGGCCGCACCTGGCACGCCAGCCGTTCGCCCGGCCGAAATGACCCAGGGAAATCCTCCATCAAGAGACGCTCGTCCGGAAAGACAGGCGAAACCGCTCCGCTCACGATGCGAACCCGACAAGTGCCACACTCCGAGTGGCCGCCACATGCCTGCGGGTGGTCCCGGTCGACGTTCATCGCGTGCGAAAGCATGGTCAACTCGGTGTAGGCTGGCTGCTGCTGACCATCCGGCAGCCAGGTGAGAGTTCCGGTTGGCTTCATGAAATCTCCTTTGCAACTGACCCCGACGGCTCGCGGCCCGGACGGCTCGCGGCCCCGACGGCTCGCTCCTAAACGTGCCAGCGTTCGGCCGCCAACACCAGCGCGGCGGTGTCCCGTTCATTGACGCCCCCACCTGCGAGCATTAGGCTCCGCCGCATCGGCGAGGTCTGCTCAAGCTTCTCGCTGTTGCCCGACGAACCCAGGGGAAGAACATGCGCGAGTACTTTTTGGCGATGACCGCATCCAGCGCGACGACGACGCGCGTCGCGGCCGTACTCGCTGCCTGGAGCCTCGCTAGCAGCGGCTGCAAGAAGTCGGAACCCGAAGCCGCGGCCAAAGCCCCTGCCGCTACCGCCGTTGCCGAAGCGTCGCTCTTGGCTGAAAAAGACGGGTCCGATGAACCGGCAGACCGCCGTCTGGCGAATGGAAAGCCGAACAAGAGTAAGCCTGGGGGCGACGAGTCCGAAGCGGCAAATGGAGAGGACTCGCCCGAAGAAGGTGCCGGCGCTGAACGTCCCCGCACCCGCGATGGCATCGTGACCCCACCGCCCACGGCTCGCGCACGCCGCGTCCCCACTCGGCCGGCGCTGCCCGAAGCCCCAGGGGGCGACAGCGCCACGCCGGAAGCTCCGTCTGCCGAGAACGCGCCTGACGAGGTCGCTGTGCCGCCCACCGCCGATCCAGCTCCGGCCGCAGATCCGGCCGCTGATCCGCTAGCAGAGGTAGACCTCCCGGCGGGCGCCGGCGTCCTCCCCGGAACACGGCCTGCGGGTGGCCGGCCACCGCCCGGTCGTCCAGGAACAGGCCGACCGGCCATCGGCGGCATGCCGGCTGGCAACCCTCCAAGCGACCCGGCCGCCCCTGCTTTTGACAGTGATGTGGACATGGCCCCGACCCGAGCCGACCGGGCCCGCTCGCGCCCGTCGCGTATGGGCGATCCCACCTTTGCTCCCCCAGGCGACCCCGCAGGCGACCCCACCTTTGCTCCCCCAGGCGATCCCTCCCTTGCTCCTCCAGGGGACCCGTCGGGCGTCAGGCAGCCATCGGCCGTGCGACCTGGCCCTGGCTTCGCCCGAGGTGACATGCCAGGCGACCCGGGCGCCGGCATGCCAGCCGCGCCGGGGCCCGACGAGACGGCTGATGAAGCCACATCGCGGCGAGCAGGCGGGCTGCCGACGAAAGCGAAGCCCAACGCCGAGCTGCTCCTCCGTAAGCAGGATCTCGTCGAGATCCTAGACTTCAAGAAGAACGTCGATGTCCACGCTCTGCCAGGACTCGAAGAAGACACTCGCTACGACGCCATCTACTGGGGCAGCCCGGACGGGTCGGAGTACCACGTGGGTATTCAGATCTGGAAGCCGCGCTTCCCCATCGAAGCGCAGCGCCGCTATTCGCAGATGGTTCGCAGTTACCCGAACGCGGAAGAGACCACGGCCATCGGCAGCAAGGCCTTCCTCGGCTTCTGGAACGATTTTCTCTACCTGGTCTTCATGACGAGCGACAACGGGAGCCCGACGGTGGTCGCGCTCACCTGTGACCGTCGGGTTTGCGACACGGCCCAAAAGCTCGTACTGCTCGCGACCCAAGTCAGCGACCGCCTGAAACCGAAAGAAGCGGTACCGGCTCCGTAACTCGCTGTCTCGGCCTGCTACAGTCCCACATCCACGGGCTTCGGGCTCCGTCAAACAGAGGTAGGTCGATTCGCCTCGCGTCGCATCCCTGCCCGGCTCTCTAATGCTCCTCGACGTTCGGGGGACCATGACCTCGCACTTGGCCCACGCGGGGCACGGCACGGGGAACCACGTCCCTTATCTCCGACCGATCCCCTTAGGAGAGTCGCCATGAAAGCACCCGTCCTGATCCTCGATGAGAGCCTCTCCGTGGCCGATGTACTTGCCACTCTTGGCGTGAGCTTTGACCTCGCCGGCGTTGACGAGTTCGACCACGCGCTCGAGCAAGCGCGACTCTCGCCTCCGGCTGCGATCGTGCTGTCTGCCGATCTAGAACGAGGTTATGCGTTCTGCCGCCGCATCAAGAAGGACCCCATCTTGGGCAGCGTTCGTGTGGTGCTGACCTCCATCCGCAAGACAGCGGAGGAGTTTCACAACCATGCCCAACTGCCGACGCGTGCGGACGCCTACCTCCTCGCCCCGTTCGCTCCTGCTGCGCTTCGCGAGGCTCTGCAACTCCCGGATGCCGTTGTTTCGGCGCCGCTCGACGAGGTTGAGTTCGGCCCCTTCACGCTTCAAGAGACGATACCCGTCACGGACCCCGAGCCGGCGCCGGTCCCTGCCCCACAATCTGTTCAGGCGGTAGCGGCAACTTCGATAGCGAGAACGATTGCGGACTACGACTTCTCAGCGTTCGAAGACGGCGGCTCTACCCGGCTTGCCACTGCCGACGAAGCGTCTCTTCTCGATGCGTTTGATCCACCGGCTCGAGAACCCCCTCCCCCATCGGCCTCGGCCCTCGCTCGCGAGCTCGAAGAGATCTCATTGGATGTCCTCGATTCCCCGATGTTCACGTCTTCAGGCTCAGGCCATGGTGCGGACGTCTTCTCGTCCGTGCCATCCCATGCTGACGCTCGAAGCGCACATGCCAACGCGGGGCTGAGCCGGCCATCTCGCAGCGCTTCGGTATCGCAACAGCGAGACGAACGTGCGTGGGACTTCAACCACGAGGTGCACGTCGCAGAGGACGACTGGCAGCTCGAAGGCGCACTCGGGACCGACCATCCCCTCAGCGGCCGTGGGCCATCCGCGAGCCCCCCCCCGCCGGCACGACCCCATGGGTCGGAGACCGGTCTCGGCCGAACAGTCCCGGCTACCGACGCGCACCGAGTCGCGCCTCCCTCCCCTCAGGTGAACAGACTCGACGTGCCTGAGCTCTCGCGGGCGGCGCCTGAACCGTCTCACCCGGGCCTCGGCTCCTTCGGACAGGGACTTGATGGTGGGGTCCCGAGTGGGACCCCATCACGGGATCGGACAAGGCCAGCTCCCGAGGTGATCGGCGGGCGTGTTCCCTTTGCACCAGGTCTTCCGTCGGGGGCGACATCGCGACTGAGTGCGCCAGCGAGCACGCTCGACACGCTGCTGGGAGAGATACAGACCCTCCTTGCTACACTCGAAACGGAGCGCGCCGCCGCGCGAGAGGCTGAGGCCACGTACCGGGTAGACCGCGAGCGCATCGAGGAGTACCGCCCAGCGCTCGAGGCGGAGCTGGAGAGCCTACGCGAGAGGGTGACTGCCCAGAACGCCGAGCTGGCCGAGCTTCGAACGCTCTACTCGGACGCGCTGTCGACACTAGAAGCGACGGAGACACTGCTGGCGCAGCCGCTCGCCGCGATCGCACGCCACAAGCTGTTGCGTCGAACCGCAGGGCTCGATCAGTCGTCGTAGCCGGGCTCGCCGGGGAGCTTGAAGGACCGAAAGAGCTTGCCTGCCTGCTTGCACTCTTGCTCAGCGGCGAATCGGATGGTCTCCATCGTGACGACGCCGCCGGTGATGGCTGCACGGTAGGCCGCCCGAAGCACCGCGTTCTTGATGTGACCGCCTGAGATGTCAAAGGACTTGCCGACGAGGTCCCAGTCCATGTCCGGCGAGATTGGGCAGGCCTTCGGGAAGAGCAGCCTCCAGATGGCGGACCGTGCGGGCGGCTCCGGCGACGGGAAGTGCACCTTGAACTGAATGCGGCGGTTGAAGGCCTTGTCGATCGACTTCTCGAGGTTGGTGGTCAAGATGACGACACCGTCGAAGCGCTCGATCTCCTGGAGGAGCAGGTTCGTCTCCATGTTCGAGAACTTGTCGACCGAGGACTCCACCTTGACGCGGCTCGTGAAGAGCGAGTCAGCCTCGTCGAAGAGGAGCATCGCGTGGTTGGCTTTGGCGGAGTCGAAGATCTTCTGAATGTTCTTCTCGGTCTCGCCAATGTACTTGCTCATCACCTGCGGGATCGAGATCTGGTAGAGCTCCAGCTCGAGCTCACGAGCCATGATCTCCGCGCAAAGCGTCTTGCCGGTGCCCGGGTCCCCCGAGAACAGCACCACGACGCCCTTACCGGTGGAGAGTTTACTCCCGAAGCCCCACTTGCTCATGACGAACGCGCGGTTCTTCGCCGCGTCGATGATGGTCTGAATCTCCTTCCTCTCGGCGTCAGGGAGAATGAGATCCTCGATCGTGAGCTTGATCTTGCTGCGCCTCGCGTACTGCGACAGCGACGCGCGCATCTGCGCGTGGGCCGCCCGATGCAGGTGCCGCGACGTGATTCGCTTTTGCGCATCAGGGAGCGGCTCGGCCAGAGCCATGTTCGTACCGACGAGGGCCGCGTTGCGGATCTGATTGCCGGTCAGCTCGAACTGCGTCGCCAGGAACTCGACGTCGACATCCGGACCCCACTCCGGCGACTTCGGGAGGTGAATGTCCCACAGACGAGCCCGCTCCTCCGTGTCCGGCGGCTCGAAGTCGACCTGGTAGATGACCCACCTCTCCATGGCGGGATCGAGCTTGGTCTTGTCCTGCGTCACGAAGATGGCGAGCCCTTCGAAGTCTTCGAGCTCACTCGTGACGGCGGTGAGACGCGCGCTCGCTTCGCCCAAGATCGCCTCGCAGCGGTCGAAGACGATGACAGCGCCGGAGACGCGGGCTTGCCAGAAGAGGTCCTCGATGACCTGCTTGAAGCGTCCGTCCTCGGTTGCGAGCCGACCGCAGTCGACTTCGAGCGTGTGGGTCCCGAGCTCGGTCGCGACGGCCCGCGCGAGGTGTGTCTTGCCGGTGCCCGACGGGCCACAGAACTGCAGCGCCGCGCCCCGGCTCACCGGCCCCATCTCGGTCACGAGCGCTGCACCGGCGCTGCGCAGTCGACCACTGAACTGCGAGGCCAGATTTCGAACGTCAGCGAGAGTGGCCTCGCTGAGCACGACGTGGTGGAAAGGCACCGAGGCTTTGACGAGCCGGGCGTAGTTCGAAAGCGCCGGATCGAGGTCGGCCTGACCGAGCAGGAAGTTGACGACCCGACCGGGGACCTGGACCTCGTACGCGAGGAGCTGTTCGGCGCGCGCTTCTTTGTGAGAGCGGAGCTTGATCAGGCGCTGGCGAGCCAAGCGCGCGTTCTCTCCGAAGTGTTCGAGCCCCGCTAGGCGTTCGCGGCGCGTCGAGAACTGCACACGGAGGCACAAGTCGACGTCGACGAAGTTCAGCAGAATGTTGTCGCGGAAGCGGGCGATGAGGTCGCGCACGCCCGGGTCGAACATGGGGGCGACCGCCAAAGCGAGGATCTCGGCATCGACCGGCTCGAGTCGGTATGCAGAGACGAGCTGATCGAAGGGGAGCGGCGTTCCACGTGTGCGCTCTTCGTTGCGAAGCGTCAGCAGCCGACGGTCGACCTGTGCTATCTGCTTCTTCCTCGCTTCGATCAGAGTGGCTGGGTCGGTGACTTCGCCGCTGTCGGCGGGGATCCCGTAGCGCCCGTAGTAGAGGGTCTCCAGGATGAGCTCGAACCGCGCGACCAGGAGGTCGACGAACTCGAGGTGTGCCGGACTGCTCATCTCACCCTCCCTGTGCTGCTCGCCCGCGACGACGCGTACGTCAAGCTATCACCACTCAGCGCGGTGCCATGCGGATAGCGCCGTCGAGGCGGATGGTCTCGCCGTTCAGCATCTCGTTCTCGATGATGTGCCGTGCGAGCTGAGCCAGTTCCGCTGGGCGGCCGAGGCGCGACGGGAAGGGGACCTGCTTGGCGAGAGACTCGCGCGCGGCTTCTGGGAGCCCGGCGAGGAGTGGCGTGTCGAAGAGGCCAGGTGCGACAGTCACGACGCGGATGCCGAACTCGGATAGGTCACGGGCCATCGGCAAGGTCATCCCGACGATGCCGCCCTTTGAGGCGGCGTACGCGAGTTGACCAACCTGCCCGTCGAAGGCAGCGACCGAGGCCGTCATTATGAGCACGCCTCGCTCGCCAGCTGCGTTCGGTGTGTTCTCGGCCATCGCTGCCGCAGAGAGACGGCAGAGATTCACGCTGCCGACGAGGTTCACGTTGATGGTCTTCTGGAAGAGGTCGAGAGGGTGTGGCCCCCTCTTCGATAACGTCTTGCCGACTGTGCCGATCCCGGCACACGAGATCGCGACGTCGAGCCGCCCCCAGGTCTCTTTGGCCAGCGCCACGGCGGCGACGACGTCTGCTTCACTGCTGACATCGGTGCGAATGTAGC
>CANMLD010000176.1 GCA_947498315.1 Pseudomonadota bacterium
CGCTGCAGTCACGTCTTCAACATCCTCGATGCGCGCGGTGCCATCGGCGTGACCGAGCGTCAGGCCTACATCCTTCGCGTCCGCGAGCTCGCGAAGGCCTGCGCCGAAGCCTGGATGGCACTGCGCGAGAAGATGGGCTTCCCGCTCACCGCGCGGGCGCTACCGGAGCCCGCGGCGGCAGCAGAGCCGGTCCAGACCCTCCCGTCCCTGCCGGCGGTCGCACTCGATGAAGGCGCGGCGCGGGGCTCCTTCTTGCTCGAGATCGGCGTCGAAGAGATCCCAGCTCGCCTCGCGCCGGGCGCTGCACGCCAACTGCACGATCTCATCGTGGCCGACCTCAACGCTGCCGGCCTCGAGCCATCAGGTCTCTTCGTTGACGCGACGCCGCGACGCTTGGTCGTGGCCATCGACTCGCTGGGTCTCGCCGAGAGCGACCGTGAAGAGATCGTGAAAGGCCCTCCCGCCCACGTGGCGTTTGGGCCCGACGGTACGCCGACCCGGGCCGGCGAAGCCTTCCTCGCGAAGCTGGACCCGGCCAACACCGTTTACCGGGAGCTCATCGGCAAGGTCGAGTACGTGATGGCGAAGCGTCTCGCGGCTGGCCGTCAGACCGTGGAGATCCTGTCGCACGCGATCCCACGCGCCCTCGAGAAGCTCCATTTTCCGAAGTCGATGCGCTGGGGCAACGAGCCGCAAGCGTTTGTTCGCCCCATTCAGTGGATCCTGTGCGCGCTCGCGGGTCGCGTGGTGCCGCTCGAGTTCGCGGGAGTGAGGTCGGGGCTCTCGTCGCAGGGCCACCGCTTCCACGCCCCTGAGCGTTTCCGAGCGACGACGCTCTCGGAGCTGATGACGGGTCTCGAAGCCGGCAAGGTGATGCTTCGGTCCGAAGACCGCCGCGCCTCGATCGTGAAGCAGGTGGAAGGGCTGGCCGCCAATCTCGGTGGCCGCGCCGTCGTCGATACTGGCCTCGTCGACGAGGTCACCTATCTCGCCGAGTGGCCCATCGGCGTCCTCGGCCGCTTCGAACCCGAGCTCCTCGACCTGCCGCGTCAGGCCATCGTCACGCCCATGCGCGTCCACCAGCGCTACTTCCCCGTCGAGGACGCGAACGGCGCGCTCCTGCCGGGCTTCGTAGCCATCGCCGGAACGGACACGAAGGCGATCGGCGTCGTCGCTCATGGCATGGCCCGGGTTCTCCGCGCCCGCCTCGCAGACGCCCGCTTCTTCTTCGAGTCCGACTTGAAGAAGCCGTTGGACGCCTATCTGCCACAGCTCGACACCCGGATCTGGCTCGCGAAGCTCGGCTCCGTTCGGCAGAAGGTCGCGCGCATCACGGAGCTGGTGCGGCGCCTCGGCGGCGGCCCCTCGTCACTTCGCGCCGCTGCCATCTGCAAGGCCGACCTCGCGACCCAGATGGTCGGCGAGTTCCCCGAGCTCCAAGGCGAGATGGGCCGCGTCTATGCGACTCGTCACGGTGAGGCACCCGAGGTCGCAGAGGCCCTCTACGAGTGCTACCTCCCGAAGAGTGCGGGTGACGCTCTGCCGGCCGGCGTGGAAGGGACGCTCGTCGGCCTCGCTGATCGCTTCGACAGCATCGTTGGCTGCTTCGGGATCGGCCTCGAGCCGACCGGTTCGAAAGATCCCTACGCGTTGCGTCGACAAGCCATCGCCATCATCAACGTGCTCACGGCGTCAAAGCACGCGATCCCGACCGACATCTCGGCCTGGATAGACGCGGCGCTCGAGACGTACATCGAGGCCGGTGCTCCGGTGTCGTCGGCCTGCAAGCCCAAGATCGTCGAGTTCTTCGCCGAGCGGACACGCTTCCTACACCGTGAGTCGCTCCCGACGGACGTCGTCGACGCCGTGGTGGCGGTTGGAGCGACAGAACCAAAGCACGTTCTCGCGAAGATTGAGGCGCTCTCCGGCCTCCTAAAATCAGGCGAGCTCGAACCCATCCTCACGACCTTCCGCCGCGTGGCGAACATCACGCGTGGCCAGTCAGCCACGACCGAATCGCTCCCCGAAGCGGCTCCGGGTGACCTAGCGCTCACCGCGGCGTTCCGGCTCAAGGCCGCCGAGATCGAGGCTGCGTCTGCAGACGGCGACTTCGACCGAGTCGCAGCTCGCATGGCCGAGCTCCGCCCGGTGGTCGACGCCTTCTTCGACGGCGTCATGGTCATGGCGGACGACCTATCTCTGCGCGCCGAGCGTGTATCGCTGCTTTGCCGCCTCGCCGATCTCTTCCGCGGTCTCGCCGACTTCACGGTGATTCAGGACCGCTCTTCCGCAAATCGCGGGAAGCAGGCAGCATCATGAATGCCCACCGCCTCGGGACCGCAGCACTCATCTTTACCATGACGGGTAGCCTCGGCTGTGAACCCATCGGTCCGGAGGCCCACCCGCCAGGGGTAATCCGCTACCCCAGCGCACTCGTGGTCGACCCCTCGGGGGACTTCGCCTACGTCGCGAACACGAACTTCGACAGCCGTTACGCCGGCGGGACGATCACCGCCGTCGACCTCCAAACGGGGCGCGTCTCGAGTGGCGCGTCGGTCGGGACCTATTCTTACGGCAGCGACTTCGCTGCCAGAACGAACGACGCCGGGCGCATCGACCGCCTCTACCTCACCTCTCGAGAGGGGAGCGCGCTCACGTGGGTCGAAGTCGGCACCGGCGTCACGCCGACGCTGCGCTGTTCGGACGGCGCCGCCGTCGGTGGAACTTCGTTTCATGAATGCGAAGGCCGGTTCCTCTTCGGTGGCGCGGGGGCTAATCAAGACCTCGGCGCCGACCCCTTCGGCGTGGAAGTGCTGAAGCGCGGCGACTCGACTCACCTCATCACGAGCGCGTTCGGCGGCGAGCTGAACCTGTTTCGCCTCGATGAGGCAGGCGCCCCAGAACACATCGCCTTTGCTTACGGCAACTCGGGGACCTATGGCCTCGCGAGCCACCCGGTCCGCGGAGTGGCGTTCACGTCGTCCAAGTTCACGAACACGCTTCAGGAAGTGCTGGCCTACGACGACGGCTCGCCTGACGCCTCGCTTTTGGTCCGCGAAGCGGCCATCGTCTCGAGCCCCGTCACCGGCCGTGAGTTCGGCCGTAGCCTCGCCTTCGCGCCATCCGGCGACGTGGCCTTCCTGGCTTACCGCGGCCCACCCGCCGGGCTGGTCGCGCTCGATACGCGGGTGCTCCCCGACGGCACGAGCCGAAACGTGGTTATTGGCGTCGCCGGACTACCGGAAGGCCCCACTGGCGTCGGGGTCATCGAACACCAGGGGCGGCTCTTGGTCGCCGTCAGCCTCTTCAGCCGGGACGAAGTCGCCATCGTCGACGGCCATTCCTTGGACTTACTCGCGCTCGTCGATGTGGGGGATGGCCCCTTCGACGTGGCGATCACCAAGGCCGGCACTAAAAGCAGCGATCCCGACGCGCCCGTCGCTGTGGTAGGCTTGTTCAACGAAGGTGCCCTCTCCGTCATCGATGTGGACCCCACTAGCACTTCTTTCGCCACCGAGCTGCGACGTATCCGATGAAGCACCGCATCATGACGTCGACGAGTCGCCACGTCGCGCCCGCACAGGCGGCGCTCGTCGCCCTGGGAGGCTGCTGTTTTTCTCCCGTCGCATGCCTTCGCGCTACCGCACGGGATAGGCGTCAGGTGTCTACGATACGCAATCCCGCACCCAGGGGTACGCTCCGGGCGTTTCTCGACACCTTCCTTGCGCCCGTACGACATCGCTTCGGCCGGCTCGGTCCGGAAATCAGCACACTCCTATTAGCCAGCGTGTTCGGCTGCGCCGAAGAGTCCAGCGTCCCCGTCGGTCGACTCGCTCGTCCAAACTCAGTGGCGCTCGTCTGTGAAGGGCAAAACGGCGGCGTTCCCCTCGCTGATTGCGAGAAGACGCCCGGCAACACGCTCATCGGCTGGGTCCTGAACAGCGACGGGGCCTCGGTCACGCGTGTCCGCGTGTCCGACTTCAAGGTCATTGACGCCGATGCGTTCATCCCAGGTGAGTCGGCCACGCCCATCGGCGGCACACCGGAGTCCCTCGTCGCGTCGCCAGACGGGTCGGCGCTCTACGCCGTCGATCTGTTGTCTCAGGAGGTCATCCGAATCGACGTCGGTACGCGAGAGGTCCGTCGTCAGGCGCTCGGCAGTCTGCCCGCAGGCCTCGTCGTTGGCACTACGGCCGTCTACGTTGCCTTCCCGGATCGCGAGGTCGTCGCTGTGATCCCCACGGACACGTTCGGCGCGCTCACATCGCTCGACGCCATCGCCATAACGGGCGGCAGCCCTTACGATCTGGCCCTGAGCGACGATGAGACCGAACTTTGGGTCTCCCACATCGACGTTGCCTGGGTCTCGCTCGTCGACCTGGAAACTTCAGCCGAAGTGCGCCGCGTCGCGATCGGTCCCGAGTGCCGAAACGACCTCGATGACAATGACGATGGGCTTATGGACAGCGCCGACGGCGGCTGCCGACTGAACCCGCACGGTCCCGAGGACGCCGTCGCCGCATCGGCCACGCCCACCACCTGGCCCGACGGATGGCGCCCTGCGTGCTTCGACGAGGTCGATGACGACGGAGACGGTGCGACGGACTATCCAGCCGACCCGGACTGCCTCTCCGCCGCGCAGGATAGCGAGACGCGTTCGACCGTCCCGGTGCTCTCGGCGATCGCCCTCTCGCCGGATGGCGCCTTCTTGTACGCCACGAACGCGCGCGAAAGAACCGTGGAGGTCGTCGACGCCGTTACCGCGTCCCGCGTGGACGTGAACGCCGAAGGCGCGCCCGGCGCGAACGCACTGTATCGCCGTCTCCATCGCGAGGGCGTCGTCCTCCCCGGAGTCCCGACCGACATCGCGTTCGCCAGTCGTGAAGGGAGCGACGCGCAGATCGCCATCGTCAGCAGCCCCAATGGCAACGTCTTCTTCGTCGACGCGACCACGGAAGACGGTGAGGTCAGCCATCGCCTGCGCGCGGCCGCCGAGAGCGAGTCCACTGATACACGGGGCGTGCTCAGCCCTGCCCTCACCACGGTCGGCATCGCGGGTGCGGGCCGGGAACCTTCGGCGCTGGAGCTCGAGAACCCGAATAGTTACAGGGAGTCCCTGTCGCTCGGCGGAGACCGCCGCCCTGAGTATGCCAACTTCGGCGAGTTCGAGTTCGGCCGCGACGAAAGTGGCGCCATCGTGAGCTGGTACGGGATCACGCTCTCGTCCGAGCGTGACCTGTTGCTCCCGAACGAGACCTGGACCGTGACCTCTAATGGATCGGTCATCAGCCGCACCGAGACGCAGACGCTCGCCCTCGATGGGGGACGCTTCGTCGCCCTCGACCGTCCTTTCTGCGAGGCTGGCGTCGAAGTCGGCGACTGGCTCGTCGTCTATGGAACCTCTTGCGGCGACGCCGTGGCGTGGCCGGTGACCGGCGTAAAGGCGAACGCGCTCGCCGTCGATGGCGCGAAGGGGAGGCTCTTCGACGCGCTGGTCCTCGATGATCGGGGCGACATCGTCTCCGTATCACTCGGGTCGCTCGACTCGGCGCCGACCCCCGACGCGTGCGCAGCCGAGCAGGCGCTTCGGTACTCGGTCATCACGGGGCCGGGCTCGTGGCTCGTCCGTGGCGTCGTGAGTGGCGCGTTGCACCCGTGGGTCGTCGATCCGGTCACTGACACCTGCATCCTCGGCGACGACGACACCTACGTGAGCCGCGCGCGTGAGCTCACTCTGAAGGCGGGCGCAGAGCTCACTCGCTGCCCGCCCTCGGACGAGCAGAGATCCGCGTTCTTCGAAGGGGATCGCTTTCAGAACCACTCGATCGGATTCGAGCTCATGCCCGGCTGCGAACGCGACCTGGAGACCGGCGACATCCGGCTCGTTGCGTCGACGTGGCAGACGCGATGGGAGATCGCGACCCGATCAGGCCGTATCGTCGACGGCCTCTCGACCGACAGCGGCGCCTTCTATGGCCTTGGCCTCCCGCGCGGGATCGCAACGGACGACAGCACCGGCCTCGCTTACCTCGTCGACCCGGGGCTCAACCGACTCATCGAGTTTGTTCCGTCCACGACCACTGTGACGAAAGCGCTCGATTGAGTGCGGCGCTGCGTTCTACTGCGGCGCCACGTTGGCTAGTCACCGTACCGAAACGCGTTTGTCACCTCCGACTGCGCAAAAACGCGGGCAAGAGACGTCACAATCTGGAATACTCCGGCCGCTTCGGTGCGCCGGGCGGGATACCCGTGGGGGGCCCTCGCGCAGCGCCGTGGTCGTACTTTCCCGGAGGATACATGAAGCTCAGAACACGGCTGGTGGTGGGGTTGGCGGTTACGAGTGCACTTGGCTGCGCCGACACGTCGAGTAGCAAGAACTCTGGGACGGACGGCAGCACCGACGGCACGGCGGACGGGTCCACTGATGGCGCGGACGGCGCCGACGGCGCCACTGATTCGACCGATGGCGCGACCGATGGGAACGACAGCGTCGATGGTGGCACGGATGGGGCCGACGGCGGGACGGGCACCACCCAGACCATCGAAGCCCTCCAGACCTCGACGGGCTCGACCGCGTGCGATCCGTCGAAGATCACGAACATCATGAGCGACATCGCCGTGAAGGGCGCCGTCGTAACCGGCGGACGCTTCATCGCGTTCGAACCGGACGATGGCAGCGACGCGGAGCCACTCGACGGCTACTTCATCTCGGACGTCGCTGGCGGCGCGAACAAGGGCATCCAGATCACGGTCCCAGCCAAGCTCGGGCTCGCGCTCCTCCCGGGCGACGCCGTCGACGTCTACGGCGAGTACCTCGAGTTCTACTGTTCGAGCCAGCTCAAGGCGTCGCGCGTCGACCCCGTGGGCACGGCCGCGGTGCCAGCGCCGACCGTCATCACTGGAGCCGACCTGACGGACCTCGCCAAGGCTGAGACCCTCGAAGGCACCTTGGTGAAGATCGAGAACGTGAAGGTCGAGTCACTCGACCAGTTCGACTTCATCGTCACGGGCGGCGCGCGCGTCTCGGGCGGCCTCTACCGCCCGGGCTACTTCGCCGCGCCGGGCGATGAGCTCAATTCGATCACCGGCATCGTCGACTTCAGCTACGGCAACTACAAGATCCAGCCTCGGTCGAAAGACGACCTCGACATCGGCAAGGTGGCGCCGTCCACCGACGTCGCGATCTCGGACATCCAGTCGGGGGACGCATCGGCCAAGTGTACGAATCCGACCGGCAATGCCGCCGCGACGCAGAAGAAGATCCGAGTGACCGGCGTCGTCGTGTCGCCCGTCTACGAGGTCAGCGCCAACCTGAACGGCCTCTACATCAGCACTGAGACGCCGGGTCCGAACTCCGGCCTTCCGGTCATCTTCGGCAAGGACGACGGCATCACGGCCAACGTGGGTGATTCCGTCGCGGTCGATGGCGACGTGAAAGAGTTCTACTGCAACACCCAGATTCAGGCGACGGCGCTTCAGGTCATTGGCGCTGGCACGGCTCCAGCACCGGTCGAGGTCACGGTCGCGGACCTCACCGGCGCGAACGCGGAGTCGTACGAAGGCGTCTACGTCACCGTCTCGAACCTGGTGGTCTCGGACATCGCCGACATCGAGAAGTTCAATCAGATCAAGGTCGAAGGTGGTCTCATACTCGCCGGTAGCGACTTCGGGGTGACGTGGAGCGTGAAGGTGGGCGACACCATCACGAAGGCCACCGGCGCCATCGAGTACGCGTTCGAAGAGTACCGCCTCCTGCCCTTCGGTCCCGAGTCAGTCGAGTAATCAGGCACGGCGCGGGCGTCGAACGCGGGGGTAATGCCCCCCGGGTTCGGCGCCTCGTGCGTCACCCTCAGGCTCGCCTCGAGACCCACTCGAGGGCGGCTCGCTCTCCGTGTCGAAGACCCAAAGCGGCCTTAAACGGGAGCCTTCGTCAGGGACGCCGTCCCTTAGCTACGATCACTCCGCTCACAGCACTAGGCTGACCGACGTCGTGTACGTCTGCACTCCCGGGCTGAAGACCGCTTCGACGCTCAGCGCCGAGTAGGGGAAGAGCAGGCGAAAGCCTAGCCCGCCGCGGTTGACCGTGATGGTCTGGGTCGGGACGACGCCGTTGACGGGAAGGGCCTCCCCGGCAGGGAAGTAGCCAACGACGTTGGTGCTGGCCATCGCGACCAGGAGGCCATAGGTGAAGTAAGGCGCTATCGCCACGACGCCGCCGAGGCCGAACTCCTTCGAGACGGCGAGGTCGGTGCTGATGATGACGAGGTCGAGCTCTCGTGAGCCCGCGACGCCCCAGAAACCCACCCGCAGCGCCGCCTCGGGCAGATAGCTGTAACCCTCGAGGAACGTGTACTTGAGGTTGAGGCCCAGAGCCCAGAGGTCGCTGTCCGCTAGGTGAGCGACGTCCCCGCCGAGCTCGAAGCCAAACGGCAACCCCTTTCGGAACTGAAGCGCGACGGTGTTCATGAGCCCGTCGTCACCCGGCAGCGCGTTGGCCCAGTGTGCGGAGCCTTCATCGACCGTGGAGAGCGCGATGTCGACGCCGAGATCGAAGCCGAGTGAACCGGACGTGGTCGACGGGCCGAGCTTCCGTGGGCCGAGGATGGACGCGATATCGCCCGCCATCTTGATGAACGTGTTCTGAAAGATGGAGGCCGACTCGGCGCTGCGGCCGAAGTCCTCGTTCGCGTGCCGGAGCAGGCCGGCCAAGGCCGGCGTCTTTTCGGCGGTCGCGGACGTCGTGACGAGTGCAGCAGAGACGGCGACGAAGACCAGAGAACGGACGGGCAGACGCATGGCGGGAGGATAGACGGGTTTACGCTCTAGCGACAAGTCCCGACCCAGCTTCTCGCTATCGATGTGAATACATGCGGATCGGATGCGTCCCAGCCACATGCCAATCTCGACCTCAATGACCCGCTCATATGCCTCTCACAAGGGCTTCGCCGCCGTCTGCGCTCTGGTCCTAGCTACCGCGGTGGGGAGTACCAATTCAGCGTCCGCTGCGCCTCCTGAAGCGTCTTCATCGGAGGCGGCAGGCCGTTCAGAGCGGCCTCCAAATGGCGGGTATGCGCCCAGGCGTCAGGTGGTCCCCAGAGGTCGCTATTACAGCGCGCCTCGACGCTACGCGCCGCCGCGCTATGCGCCGCGATACGTGCCCCGCAGCTATGGCTATCGCTACGCCCCAGCATATCGTCCTCGCGTCATCTACGGTGCCCCAGGTCCCTACTGGCGTCCGAGCCCGCCCGTGTACGTGGTGCAGCCAGGGCCGGTGGTCGTCTTCGAGACCGCACCGCCGCAGTACCGTATGGAAGAGGCGGCACCTTACGAGGCGGCACCGCCGGTCGCTTGCGAGCAGCCCGATGACGCATCCGCCCCGCCAGGCTCAGGGTACGAAAACGAGGATGGGTATGAGGTTGGCCAGGGGGACGATGAATTGGACGGTCAGCCATACGGCCCCAACGACGGAGAAGAGAGCGGCGACTACGACACGGATGACCAGGCTGAGCCCGAGCATCGGGGACAGCCCACGCCATCTGGGCGGCCCGAGATCACGCGCCAATGGGAAGCCGGACAACCGCCGCGCGCTCAAGCGCCACGAGAAGCGGCTCCGGCGGCGCCGCCGGCAAGCGAGTCCGGTGAGGTGACGCTCGACCAGATCGAGGGCGAGATCGTTTTACTGACCAACGCGGAGCGTGCTCGCGCCGGCTTGGTCCCGGTCACGACGGAGTCCCGACTCATGGAGACGGCGCGTCGCCACTCTGAAGAGATGGGCCAGCTAGGGTACTTCTCGCACGAGTCGCCGGCGAAGGGCCGCTCTGGGACCGTGGACCGCCTTCGCCAAGAGGGGGTCACGGGCTACCAACGTGCGTCCGAGAACATCGCCATGGGGACCTTCGATGCCCAATCGGCCGCTCGCGAGCTCGTCGACATGTGGATGAAGAGCCCCGGTCACCAAAAGAACATCCTGGATCGCAACGTCTTCCTCATCGGTGTCGGCGCCGCCCAAAATGAAAAGGGGGAGATCATCGCCACGCAGGTCTTCACGGCGGTCGCCGAGCCTGAGCAAGCGGACCTCCCCGTGGGCGGCAGACCTCCCGGCACGTTGGACCTGTAACGGTCACTGCCTGCTGCTAGGAGGGTGCTGACTTTCTCCCGTCGCCGGCCTTCGCGCTGCCGCACGGGAGCGGCGTCAGGTGTCTGCGATACGTCCTCACGTACCTAGTGGGTACCCTCTGGGCGTCTCTCGACACCCTCCTAGCTCCACGCGACTTGCCCGCCTCCGGGGGGCTCCGGCTGACACTTGACGATCCCTGCGCTCGCCAGATGGCGATATGTGCTTGGAGGCCCAGCATGTTCCGGCTCATGGGAGGGAGGGCCCGGACCGGGATGGCGAATTCGTCACGAAATCGACAGCGTGGGCTTGACGGGATTTCGAACCTCCACGGATGCCCCCAGACGCCTCTAAACGAGGTCGAGGCGATGAAAACGGCGGAATGGGTCGCGAAGGGGCCTTGTGGGCGGCCGGAGTGGCCGTCTCGGATGTCCGGGTGCCGACATGTCGCTTTGGGCGAAAATGCGCTGAAAATCGGTGTGTTACACTCATCCAATAAGCCCCCAGGAGGTCCCAGATGAGTGTCACAGCCCCCACCTTCACCCGCGTTCACCTTCGCAAGCGCCTCTCGGATTCGGAGCTCTCGGGCGAGCTCGCCGTTTCGGCCCGTCGTGAGCGCGCGGCCCTCGGGGCGCTCCTCGGCTACCTCGGTCAGTTCGACGAACGGAAGGTCTATGCGGCCGCGGGCTTCACATCGCGGGCTTCACATCGCGGGCTTCACATCGCGGGCTTCACATCGCGGGCTTCACATCGCGGGCTTCACATCGCGGGCTTCACATCGACTATGGCGTACGCGGTCCACCACTTCGGCTGGTCCGAGGCGTCGTCGTGGAGCTGTACCCAGGCGAGCGCATCCAGGCGGCTCGACTCTGCGTCCGATTCCCGGTGTTGCTTGGCGTCATCGCGGACGGCGGGCTTCACCTCTCCGGCGTCTGCATGCTCGCGCCCATCACGAACGACGAGACGCTCCCGCGCATCCTCGCCGACGCGCCCGGGCTGAAGCGGTGGGAGCTGCAGATCTACGTTGATGCGCTGCGCCAGGAACGGACGCCCACGGAGGCGCTGCCGCCCCCGCCGCCATCACAACTCGACCTCAGCGTCGTTGAGGCGACGAACGCGGAGGCCGGTCGTTACGGCGCCGCCCCAATCGCCCAGCCGGCGCCAGAGCCCTCCGACCCGCGTTGGCGTCGGCCGCTCCTGCCGCCCCCGCGATCCGCCACGACCCACCCACCCGGCGTG
>CANMLD010000177.1 GCA_947498315.1 Pseudomonadota bacterium
ACTCGGGCGGGGGACTCGGGCGGGGGACTCGGGCGGGGGACTCGGGCGGGGGACTCGGGCGGGGCACTCGAAGCGTCGCAACTCGATAGCTACTGGCCCCGTCAATCTGACCAGCCGTCATCTTCCGTCGCGAGCTCCCCATCGTTGCCGCGTGCCACGTGGAAGATGGCCTCAGCGGCGAGGCGGTTCAGGCGCACGGTGTCGTCGAGCGTCTTCAGGTCGGCGGTCGAGGCGAGCTTGCGGACGATGCAGGACTCGGTGCTCCCGTCGACGATCCCACAGGAACCTCGGCCAACCTTCCGGACTCTCGCCGCGTGGAGATGGACCAACCGTAGTAGGGTCCGTCCCTACGCGATCCTCGGCGACCTGACTGGTTGGTCCTTCTCCATCTGTTGTCTCCGGCCTCCTTTTGGCCGAGGTTCCTGTCCCTGCGACGTCCTCCTTCCCGGCGAACGCCTCGTTGGGAAGCGGATTCGCATCGAACATCTCGGAAAACGGTGCCGAGCTGTTGCCTTCGCCATCGCCCAAAGTCGAAACGAAATTTCATTGATATCGTGGGGTCTTCGGGGGAGAGCGACGCCACCGAGCAACATGGAGTCGTCTAGCCGGACCAGGCTACAGTCCAGTCTTGCGAAGGGAGTGTTCGCGAGACTCGATGCGTCACTGGATTGACAGCAGCTCCACATCGAACACGAGCATGCCCTGCGGCTTGCCCGGGCGGCCCTGGTAGGCCAGGTTCTCCGGTATCCAGAAGCGGCGCTCTTCGCCGACCGTCATGAGCTGAACGCCCTCCGTCCAGCCCGCGATGACGCGGTTGAGCGGGAAAGTGGCAGGACGGCCGCGCGATACTGAGCTATCGAAGGCCTTCCCGTCTGTGGTCCAGCCCGTGTAGTGCACCGTGACCGTGCTGGTCGGGCCGGGGTTCGCTCCCCCGCCTCCCGGCGTCAGGACCTTCGACGCCAGACCTGTTGGGGTCTTGGCGGCGTCGGCGGGCGGGGCTGCCACGTCGGAAGGTGCGGCTGGCATGGCCGGCGCGGCGGGCTGATCCGCCATGCGGGTGGCACCCATCTCCTGCATGACTTGCTGATACGACCCGACACCGCCGCCGACTTTGTGGCAGTGGTCGCGGTGGCAGTTCACCCAGCCCGCGGGTGGGTTCATGGGGTCGAAGACCACTTCCGACTTCGACGTCGCGGGAGCAGGTGCCGGTGTTGGGGCAAGAGCTGCAGCTGGGGCGACCGCGGGAGCCGCAGGCGCCGCCGGGGCGGCTCCTGGGGCGACCGGATCGGCCGCCGGTGCTGGCACGGCAGGGGATGGGGCATTGGCGGCGGGTGCCGCCGGTTTGGTCTGGCTGCAGCCGAGGACGAGGGTGGCTCCGAAAGAGCCCGCGAGGAGCGCCAAACGCTGAACGTGTCTCACTGGAAGTCTCCCATCAGTCATGAGTCGTGCGGTTCGAGGCTGGCTGGTTCGAGTCTTGCGCCGGCCCTCGAGCCCGGCGGAGGTTGGCGCACGGAAGGCCTCTGCGCAAGGAGAGCACCGCCGCTTTTTCAGTCCATCGCGCACTTTGGGGCCAATGTTCAGGGCGAGAGGCTTCGGCAGCACCGTACGCTGATCCGGCTGCCCCACGCGTCGTTCAGCGCCCAGTTCCGAAAGCTGAGCCGCACGGTGTCCTCGTTCGGCTCCGGTGGAAAGGTGTCGACGCTCTTCCCGACATCGAAGCCGCCTCCTCGGAGTACGCGTGACGGGGCGCCCACGTCGAGCGGCACGGGGTCCTGCCACGGGTCGGCGTAAGCCGGCGCGGCCTCGCAACGCGCGCAAACGTCAGAGCAATTGGCCGTGGGGCCAGCGCAGTAGGTGTCTCCGGCATAGTCGTCTGCGACCCACTCTTCGACGTTTCCGGCGAGGTCGAGCGCTCCGTAGGTTGAACGTCCTGACGGGAAACGACCGACCTCGGTCGGGCCTTCGCCGTAGATGTGGGCGTGTTCGCTCGCAGCGTCACGGTCCCAGCCCCACGGGTAGGGTGGGCTGCGCCGTTCACAACACTCTCGGTCGCCCTGCTCACAACCGAGCGTACTGCACCCGCCACGGGCCGCCTTTTCCCACTCTGCCTCCGTACAAAGTCGCTTTGGACTCGGCCCCTTGGGGTCCCACCGGCACCACTCCTCCGCTTGAGCAGGGGTGATGAAGTTGATCGGCCGCTGTCGCTTCTCGGGCGGATCGTAGGTCCCGAGGGTCCCCGACGTGTTGATCGGCTTCGTACATGCTCCGGCCGCGACGCAAGCGCGGTACTGCTCCGCGGTGACCTCCAGCTCATCGATGGCGAATGCGCTCAGTATGACCATGTGGGCAGGGCGCTCGTCCGCGTGGCAAGGCTCGGCGACGTCCTCTCCGCCCTCTCGAGCGACTCCGCGGCAGCCCCGCCAAAACGGAGATTCGGGGACCAGCACCTCTCCCGAGGTCTCGTGGCGGCAGAACGCGCGACCATCCGACGTGACGCACGCGAAACCGGGCTCCGCCTTACAGCCCAGGCCGCGAGCGAGACAACACGCCTCGCCCTCACATGCAGGCCACTCAGGGACGTTCTCCGAGGGCAGCGCTGCCGGTGCCACTTCTACATCCGTCTCCACGAACGTGTCGTCGCTCCCCGCGACCGCCTCGGCCGGCTCGTCGCTGCATGCGGCCGACAGGGCCACCACACTGGCGACGAGGAGCGCATGCAATCGAGACGTCATCCGCGCCCCCTCGAGAGACGTCCTTGGAGCGAAAAATGTCGAGCAGGTCGCGAGCATCGTTCTAGGCTGACACATCGTCGGTCGCACTTTCAACGACCGAGGCTCGTCTCGAGCTGCTCGGGATGAGGTAGGGCATCGTCGAGCTGGTCAGCGTCACTTGTGGACGAGACCGGCCACGGGCGATGCTCGGGTTCCGTTCTCGCTACTCACGAGGCCCCATGTCCGACCTGCCCCGCATCCACTCCTTCGCCGAGTCCACCTGGCGCGACGTCGCCGCCCTCGACGCGCGTCGAACGGTCGCGATCCTGCCCACTGGCGCGACCGAAGCCCACGGCCCCCACCTGCCCCTAGCGACGGACGTCATCATCGCGGACGCCATGGCACGTGACGGCGCCGAGCGGCTCGCCCTAGCCGGCTACGAGGTCATCCTCTTGCCGGCCTTGCCCTATACAGCCGCCAACTTCGCCGCTGGGTTCGCCGGCACGATCTCGCTCTCCCCCGATACCGAGACCGCGCTCATCATCGACATCGGCCGTTCACTCGTCCGCCACGGCTTCCGAACTTTGGCCATTGCCAACGCTCACCTCGACCCCGGCCATCTCGCCGCCCTCGCGAGCGCCGCGACGCGACTCGAGAGTGAGCACGGCCTCATAGTCATCTTCCCGAACATCACCCGCCGACCCTGGGCACATCGGCTCGGCGCTGAGTTCATGAGCGGGGCCTGCCACGCGGGCTGCTTCGAAGGGTCGGTAGTCCTAGCGGAGCGCCCTGATCTCGTCAGGGAGGCGATCCGTACCGGCTTGCCCGACAACGCCGCGTCGCTCTCGGTCGCCATACGGAGCGGTAAGCAGAGCTTCGAAGAGGCCGGTGGCCCCGACGCCTACTTCGGCGCGCCTGCCGCCGCCAGCGCCGAGGAAGGCCGCGCAACGGTCAGCTCCTTGGGCGAGATCCTCGCCGAAGCGGTGCTGACGCGGCTTCAGGAACTCTCGCCGGCATGATCACCGCGTCGGGGCAAGACGTCCCGAAGCTCCGCCTCATCACCTCGCGCGCTGCAATCCGACGAAGCCAATTGGGAACAATCGCTACAGATCGGGCAAGGCGCCCCGCAAGCACGGGGCGTTTCATCCTGGCAAACCCCTTGCAGACGCCCCGGCGTCATGCAAGAGACGCCTGCAACCACTCCCGACCTCACCCCGGGTCCGAACCCCGACGTTCACCCACTCCCACCCGAAAAGCAGAGGCGCTTCGGCCGCTTCCGGGATTGGTGTGCGGACGTCTGCGGGCTCGACCTACGCACGCTGGCGCTCTTCCGCGTGCTGCTCGCGTCGCTCACTCTCGCCGACCTCTGGAACCGTCTGCCCGACATCGAGGCGTTCTATACCGACTTCGGGGTGCTCCCGCGCGCAACCTTCATCACGGAGTTCGCGAACCAGAACCTCCTGTCTTTCCAGCTCTTTGGCGGCACGACCTTCTCAGTGGCGCTCCTCTTCGCCCTCCACGCCATCGTGGCGACCGCGCTCCTCATCGGCTGGCGCACGCGGCTCATGACCATCCTCGGGTGGGTGTTCTTGATGTCGCTCCATGGGCGCAACCCGTACGTCCTGCAGGGCGGCGACGTGCTGTTCCGCATGCTCTACTTCTGGGCCATGTTCCTTCCTCTCGGGGCGCGCTGGTCGGTCGACGCCGCGCTCGCGCAGAGCGTCACGGCGCAGCCGAACCCCGACAAGCCGCACCGGATCGCGGGCGTCCCCACCATCGCCATCATTGCTCAGACCTGCTTCGTCTACTGGTTCACGATGGCGCTGAAGACGGGCGACGAGTGGTGGAAGGACTTCAGCGCCGTCCACTACGCGCTCCACCTCGACCACTTCGCCACGCCGATCGCGGAGTGGCTTCGCACCTTCCCCACGATGATGAAGGCGCTCACGATCTCCACCGCTTGGATCGAGATCTTGGTGCCGCTCATGGCCATCATCGGCGGGCGCTACCCGATCTTCCGGCTACTCGCCGTCATCACGATGGTCGGTCTGCACGCCATGTTTTGGAGCGCACTGAAGATCGGGCTCTTCCCCTACAGCAGCTCGCTCTCCTGGCTCGTCATGATCCCCGGTTGGCTCTGGGACAAGCTCGAAGCTCGCATCGACCGAACTCGGGACGCCATGACCTTCGTGGTTACCGGCCTGGCGAGCGAACGGTGGGCTCGCCTGCTGAAGACCGGACTGCTCCTGCGCCGCGTTCGAATCGCGCTCGAGCCGGGTACCGAGCCGGCGTTTAGCCTCGTTGGCGAGAGCGGTCCTCTGACCGAGACCGACGCTCTCCGCGCGGTGCTCCGCGCTAGCCCCCTCACGCGCTGGGTGTCGCTTTTGGCTCCCGTCCTCGCCCCGATCGCCCGCCTCATGCACCACAGCGCGACCCGCGGCTGGGCCGCCCGGCGCCTGTCTCGCGCTCGGCAGCCCAACATCAGCACTCGTTTCCATCCAGCCTTACAGGTCGTCGTGTTCGGCCTGCTGACCTACGTGTTCTTCGGGAATGTCGGGACCTTGCAGAACCCGACCAAAATGAGCCTCGGCGGCACGGAGCTCTCGCTCCACCCCGTCAAGATGAACAAGGATCTCCAAACCCTCGGCTACACGCTGCGTCTCGACCAGACTTGGAACATGTTCGCGCCGCGGCCCATGAAGGGCGACGGCTGGTTCGTGATGCCGGCCACCCTCTCCGACGGCCGCGTCATCGACCTCTTTCAGGACGGCGCCCAGGTCGCTTGGGAGAAGCCCGAGTCCGAGTCGAGAATGTACAAGAGCCAGCGCTGGCGTAAGTACCTGATGAACCTCTGGATGAAGAACTTCAAGAAGCATCGCCGCCATTACGGTCGCTATATGTGCCGGCTTTGGGACCGAGAGCTCCAAGCGCTCGAGCTGCCAAAGGGAGTCACCGTCAAGAGCTTCCATCTGCTCTACATGAAGGAGGAGACCCTCGCGAGCGGCCCCGCACCGGTCGAGTGCCAGAGCCTGTGGTACCACTGGTGCAGCCCGAGCGCCAAGGACGCGCCCAAGGCCGCCTACATGAACCAGTGCGACGCCATCACCAAGGCGGCGAAGGCCGAACGAAAGAAGATGAAGGCCTCGGCGATGGCCGGCCTCGACGCGGGCGGCTCGACGGAGACCACGTCGCTCTAGCTCACTCTTCTCGCGTGCCCCGTCTGAGAAAAGCCACGCCATTTCGGAATTGGACCCCCCGCCCCGCGCGTGTTAGGTCCGGCCTCTCCTGAACGCGCTCCGATAGTCGCCCGCGTTCGTGAGAGTGCACGCCCCGGCCCGGAGTGCCCCGTGCACGCCGCACCTGCGCCCAAGGGGCCCGCTCAATGGCCTTCAACACCCTCAGCTACGCCCTCTTCCTCGTCGTCGCCCTCATGGTGGCGTGGGGACTGCAGCGGCACAACTCGCTGCGGCTCGCCTTCCTGGTCGTGGCATCGCTCTTCTTTTACATGTGCTCGCGGCCCTGGTGGGTGCTCCTGCTGATCACGTCGATGGTCGCCGACTACAGCATGGGCCGCCTGATGGGCACGACCGACGACCCGAAGCGCCGCAAGCTCTACCTCGCCGGCAGCTTGACCGTGAACCTAGGGCTGCTCGGCACCTTCAAGTACTACGACTTCTTCCTCGAGAGCATCCGCACGGGGCTCTCCGCCGTTGGGCTCATGGACCCGAACACGGCCATGCCCTTCCTCAACGCAGTTCTGCCGGTCGGCATCTCGTTCTACACGTTTCAGACCATGGCCTACTCCATCGACGTCTACCGCGGCCACCAGAAGCCGATCACGAGCTTCCTGCACTTCGCGGGCTTCGTGACCTTCTTCCCGCAGCTCATCGCCGGCCCGATCACGCTCGCCCAAGAACTCGAGCCGCAGATGCGCGGCCGCCCGAGGGTCACGCGCGAGCAGATCTCCGATGGCGTCTTCCTCATCATGAAGGGCCTCATCAAGAAGGTCGCGATCGCAGACTGGCTCGGCCTGAACCTCGTCGACCGCCTCTACGACAACCCGTCGCTCTTCACGTCCGCGGAGGTGCTGGTCGCGCTCGTGGGCTACTCGATGCAGATATACGGCGACTTCTCCGGTTACTCCGACATGGCGATCGGTTCGGGCAAGCTCTTCGGTTACGAGCTGCCGCAGAACTTCGACCGACCCTATCAAGCAACGACCGTAGCGTCCTTCTGGCGCCGCTGGCACATGAGCCTGTCGCGCTGGGTACGCTCGTACATTTATTTCCCGCTCGGCGGCACCCGGGGCAGCACCGCGCGCACCTACTTCAACCTCATGGCCTCGCTCGTCATCATGGGCGTCTGGCACGGCGCCAACTGGACCTTCGTCTGGTACGGACTCATCCATGGCTGTGCGGTCGGCATCAACCGCTACCTCAATCAGAAGCGGAAGAAGGAGGGGCTGAAGGAGGAAGAGGCCCACAACCTCGTCGGGATCGTGTGGCGCGTCGCGCTCACCTTCGCGTTCGTGACCCTCGCCCGAATCCTCTTCAGGGCTGAGAACCTTGCGCAGGCGTGGGCCGTTACCAAGCAGCTCATGGGCTCCAACTGGACCGTCCATCAGCTCCACAGCTCGATCTTCTGGGTGCTCGGTGTCAGCTACGCCATCCACTTCGCGCCGAAGTCGTACGTCGAGCGCGCCCAAGTGCTCTTCCGGGACATGCCACCGGTCGGAAAAGGCGTCGTGCTCGCGATCATTTGCGGCTGGATGGTCCATCTGTCGAACACCCAACCCGTACCTTTCATCTACTTCCAGTTCTGAGCGGGGACCATGGAACCAATCTCACGACCCGAGCTGGCGAGGCCCGGAGAACCGGATCCCGAGACCAAACGCGCGCTGAAGGTTCTGTGGACTATCGGCGGCGCGATGGTGGTCGCCCTGTCGGTGACCTACGCCATCCCGCAGCTCGCCGAGTACCGGCCCTGGATCAAAGGCGATCCCGTGCCCTTCGCCGCATTCTTCAGCCAGAAGCCTCTCGAAGCCGCCGCTCAAGCGGGCATCTCGGACGAGCTCCTCGCCGAAGCTGCCGCCGCCGCAGCCGAAGACCCGTCCGGTGACGACGGCGAGAGCGACGGGCCGCCGATGGGGGACGCACCGCCGATGGAAGACGAACCGCTCCCGTCCGACGGGCCGCCGGGCGACGAACCCGCCGAGGAGCCGGGGGATGAACCCGCCGGAGAGCCTTCTGACCCGCCGACGCCGGGCAAGCCCGAACCGGGTGAGCCCAGCGCACCCGTCCCGCCTGAGCCCGCGCCCGTCCCTGAACCGGGCGAACCAGCGCCCAAGCCTGAGCCCGCGTCGGCACCGAAGCCCCTCCCCGTGGGTGAGGCCGTAAACGTGAGCCCCGATGCGCTCGCCGCCGAGTACAAGGGCATCACCGGCGAGCTCGAGCTGACCGGCAACCTGAAGCCCTTCTTCGCGGCGCTCGACCAGACCGCGCGACGGGAAGCCGGCGCCGTCACGCGAATCACGCACTACGGCGCATCCGAGATTGGCGCCGATGGCATCACCAGCGTCGTCCGCCGCAAGCTACAGGCCTACTTCGGCTCGGCCGGCAAAGGCTGGGTCAACGTGGCCCCCGGCTGGCAGTGGTACAAGCATAAAGACGTCGTCTACAAAACCCGTGGATGGTCGTCGCGCACGGTCACCAGCAACGACCTGAACGGCAAGTGGGGCAAAGCGCGCTACGGCTTCGGCGGCGTCGCGGGGCTCGGCTGGGGCGGCGGCGCGGAGGCGAGCTACAAGGTCTGGGCCGACCGGCTCGAGCTCTTCTACCTGGGTTATCCCAAGGGCGGCGACGTCGCCGTCTCCGTCAACGGCGGCCCGGAGGAGATCTTCTCGACCAAGGCCGACGCCGAGACCGACCTCACCAAGGTCTTCCGCGGCACGCCCGGCGCCGAGAACACCTTCGTCGTGAAGTCGAAGGGCGGCGGGACCGCGCACGTCTACGGCGTGACCCTCGAGACCGACGGCCCGGGCGTCGTCTACGACTGCATTCAGCTCATCGGGACGCGCGCGAGCCGCTACCTGAACTTCAACGAAGAGCATCTGAAGCGCCAGACCGAGCTCCGCAAGCCAGACCTGCAGGTCATCCTGTACGGCGGCAACGAGCTCGTGGACCGCGACATGGCGCTCGGGCCTTATGAAGAGAAGTACGAGAAGGTCATCCGTCGCATGCGGGCCGGCGCGCTCGAAGGCGCCTGCATCGTCATGGCCCCACAGGACCACGGCGAAGTGGAGCGCGGGCGCGTTCGCACGGTCCCGCTGCTCCTGAAGCTCATCCCCATCCAACGGCGCATCGCCGAGAAGGCCGGCTGCGCGTTCTACGACACGCTCGCGGCGATGGGCGGCGAGGGCACGATGGGGCGCTGGTACAACTCCAAGCCGCGCCTCGCATGGGGCGACTACATGCACCTCACGCCGGCCGGCGACCGCGTCATCGGCGCGATGCTCTACAAGGCGCTCATGAAGGCCTACGCGGACTACCGGGCCGCGCAGCCGTGACGCCTCCGACGCTGCTCGCGGTCAGCTTCGACTTCGGCCAGACCCTCGCCGAGCTCGACACCGCCCTGCTCGCGCGTCGCATCGGGACCCGCGGCATCTCCGCGTCGGCCGAAGCGCTCGAAGCAGCGGTGCCCACGGCGTGGGTCGCCTACAACGAGGCGGTCACGGCCGGGATCTCGGGTCACCCGTGGAAGCTGCTCATGACGACGCTGCTCCGGCGCGCTGGCATGGCGCAGAGCGACGAGGTCATCCGCGATCTCGTCGACTTCCTGTGGGACCAGCAGCCCATCAGTAACCTCTGGCGCCGTCCGGTCCCCGGCATGATCGAGCTCGTGCGCGAGCTACGCCGCGCCGGCGTCCCGGTCGCAGTGCTCTCGAACTCCGAGGGCCGGCTGGCCGAGCTGGCCGATGAGCTCGGCTGGCTCGATGACTTCGTCGCCATCGCCGACTCCGGCCGACTCGGCATGGAGAAGCCGGGCCGCGCCATCTTCGAGTGGACGGCGGAGCGGCTCGGGGCACCTCTCACGGCCGTGGTGCACGTCGGGGACTCGGTCGCGGCCGACGTCGTCGGGGCCCTCGGTGCCGATATGAGCGTGGTGTGGTTTGGCGTGTCGGACGAGCAGGCGCGGGCGAGATTCCCTCGGGAATACGAGGGGCTGCGCCTCGCTGCGGCCACGGACGCAGCGTCGCTCGCCGCGGCGCTGCGGCGGCTCGGTTTGCACTGGGGCTGACGGCGACCCGAGCGAGAGCGGTACGCCCAAGCGCTGGGTGACGCGCCACAGGGCCCCTGTGTCTCGTCCCGTTTGACGCACCTGAAAGGAAGCTGCAGGCTACCGAATCGATGCCGAACGAATGGAAATCTGGTCTCCATGCGCTTTCGCCATCCTGGACGTGCAGCCGTGACTTTGAATTCGGGTCGGGTCATCGCCTTCAGCCTGCTCCTTTGGGCCTGCAGCGCCACCGACTCGAATCCATCACAGGGCTCACGGAGCGACGAGCTCTCGACTTCGGACGACGCCGCGTCGGCGGATTCGTCTGCCCTGGTTCTGGACGTGCTGCCGAGTGATACGGACGTGGACGAGCCTGCGGATGCGGGCGTCGAGATTGACGCCACGTCGACAGTAGACGTTGCCCTCGCGCCGGATGGGCTCTCCGCCGATGCACAGGAAGTTGGAGACGACGGTTGTCCCGCCTGGATTCCGCTCGATGAGCCGGACTTCGGATAGCCGCCACAGCCGCCGTCGTCAATGGCAGTGTGCACTGCTGAACTACCCTGTGCCGACGGTGAAAAATGCACTTTAGATTACGCCGAAGTAGAGAACGTGACACAGGGAGTCTGCTAACGAGAGTGCTTCGACCCGGAGTCGGATATTCCGAGCGAGTTCGGTTGCGATCCGTCACAGTACTGCGTCTTGGTCGTCATTTGCTACCGCGCGATTGCTCACCATGGTTGTGACCCAGAAACTAGCTCTTACACATACAGACTCGGTTGGTGTTCACCCAAGAACCGAACCCTAGGTGGACCCGGCGGCTACTGGGACGCCACTTTTTGCCCTTGCGAACACCCCTCCCTCTCCGAGTCGGAGAAGGCCTGGTGTGAAGCGCAAGCGAACTAGCAGCCGAAGCAACGCGATGAGCCTGTCGTGTACCGAGTTGATTGGCGCGGCGGGAGCGAGATCATGCAGGGAGCAACAAATCCGACGACTTCGAGAATCGTGCTGCGAGGCTCACTCGCGCTGGCCGCGCTGCTCTCATGCGCACCGGCGCCGACGTCCTCGGCCACTGACTCAACGGAGCCGGCCGCGGATGGCGTAGCCGTGGCGGATGTCTCGGACGCCGTTTCCTGGGGAGGTGTCGTTACAGCCACGGACGTCTCTGACGCCGGGGCAGAGCTAGATGCCCCGCATCTATCAGGAGGGCGTGGCTGAGCCAGCCCTCGAGTGGGCAGCGTGCGGTCGTGCTCGGCCGTGTCCAGCGCGCGGCCTGTTGTGAAGACGGCCAGCGTCCGATCCCCGACGTTGGTGGACTTCCGCCGCACTCGCC
>CANMLD010000178.1 GCA_947498315.1 Pseudomonadota bacterium
CCGGCACTGTCAGGTCCTCGGAGGACACGAGGCGGTCGAACAGCGGAGTCGGGGCGACGCGCACGGGCCTTTGCACTCTGTCCTCCACACTGTCCGCATCCCGTATGACGCGGTACCCCAGAAATGCAAACAGGGCGCCAGCGACGCCGGCACCCTGCTCGGGAAGGACCCCGGGGATTGCTCCCCGGGGCCGACTGTGACGCAGCGTTACCCGCGTGCAGCCCTACCTTACTTGGACGCGTTCGTCTGCATATTCCACGACGTGGCTACGTTGCCAGCGGCGGCGCCCTTGTCGTGGTCGTGAGCGATGTACGTCCAGGTGATATCGTTGTAGTTGAACGAGATCGACTCGGTCGGACGATCCGACCCACCACCGCCGATGGAGATGCTGGTGACGATCAGGTCCGACAGCTTGATGTTGTAGTACTCGACCGGCTTGCCGTCATCAGCCGCGGCGAAGACGCGGATGACGGCGGACTTGATGGTCTTGCCGGCGGAGCAGTAGAAGTTGAGCGTCGGCGACGTCTTGTCGAGGCGCTTCGAGATGGTGATGTCCTGATGCATGCAGCGACCGAAGGTACGGCCGACGCCCGAGTTGCTCGACGAGATGCCCATGGCAACGCCGTGCGAGAACGAGAACAGCTCGATGCCCGTCTTGGACATAGCGAGGGTCGTTTCGCCAGGCATCGCGTCGATTTCGATGAGTACGTTTTCCATGTCACTCTTCCTTCACTGGTTTACCGACTACGCTCGACGCCAGGGATGTCCCAACGGCGAGCTAGGCGGTTGTTAAGTCACGACATCAACCTGCCGGCGGCGGGAGTTCCGCCACCAAACGGATCGAGGCCGTGAGTTCGTTGAGCTGGAAGTGCGGTCGCAGGAAGACCACCGCCGAGTAGGCGCCCGGCTTACCCGGGATCTCGGTCACGTCCACGCGTCCTTCACGAAGCGGGTACGAGGCCTTGACGGTCTGCGACGCGGTGTCGCTCAGTAGAACGTACTGAGAGATCCAGCGATTGAGATAGACTTCGACGTCCTCGCGGCTCATGAACGAGCCGACCTTGTCGCGCATGATCACCTTGAGGTAATGCGCGAACCGCGACGCCGCGAGAATGTACTGAAGCTGCGACGACAGGTTGGCGTTCGCCGTGGCCTGGGGCGTGTCGTACTTCTTGGGCTCGTTCGCCGTCTGGGTGGCGAAGTACGCGGCGAAGTCCGTGTCCTTCGAGTAGCAGAGCGGGATGAAGCCGAGGTCTGATAGCTCCTTCTCGCGACGGTCGGTGATGGCCACCTCGGTCGGGGGCTTCACGCCGATGTCGCCTTCCGGCGTCTCGATCGTGTGAACCGGGAGACCCTGGACCAGACCGCCGCCCTCGACGCCACGGATGGCGGCGCACCAGCCGAAGCTGGAGAAGGCGCTGGTGATACGGGTTCCGAGCGTCCAGGCGGCATTGCCCCACAGGTACTTGCTGTGGTCGGTGCCGTCTACGTCCTCGACGTAGTTGAACTGCTCGACCGGCACGGTCTTAGGACCGTAGGGCAGACGAAGCAGCACATGCGGGAGACAGAGGCCGACGTAGCGGGAGTCATCTTGCTGACGGAAGGACCGCCACTTGATGAGCTCCGAGCTCTCGAAGATCTTCCCAAGGTCGCGCGGGACGCCGAGGTCGGTGAAGCTGGCGAGGTCGAACATGTTCGACGACGCGGCCGAGATGAACGGCGCGTGAGCAGCGGAAGCGACACCGGCGAGCTTCTCGAGAAGCCCAATGTCCTGCGGATGACGCCCGAACTCGTAGTCGCCGACGATGAGGCCGTACGGGTGACCACCGAAGGTGCCGTACTCCTCTTCGTAGACCTTCTTGAACAGCGCGCTCTGGTCGAACTCGGTCGCCTTCTCAGCGTCCTCGAGAAGTTCCTTCTTCGACGCGTTGAGAACACGGAGCTTGAGGCGGCTGCCCGTCTCCGAGTTCATGACGAGGTAGTGCATACCGCGCCACGTGGCCTCGAGCTTCTGGAACTCGGGGTTGTGAAGGATCTCGTTGAGCTGGGCCGACAGGAGCGAATCGATCTCGGCGATACGCTGGCTCAGCGTCGCGACGAGGTCGTTGCCGAGCGCGAGGCCCTGGTCGATGACCTGGGACGCGAACTCGGAGATGAGGTCCTTGGCGTGAGCAGTCTGGGACGCTTCGCGAACCATCTTGCCCTTGGCGATAATTTGATCGAGAAGGCCTCCACCAGTTACGGTGGCGCCACCCTCAGTTGCGGTCTCGGTAGCAGACATGGTTGTGTAACTCCTCGACCTTAGTTCTTGAGTGCTTCTTCGCGAAGCTTGGCGATCATGTCCGGTGACGCAGCGGCGCGCAGCTCATCAGCGAGCGCGTCGTTTCCGTCGAGCTTGGCGACGAGGTCGACCAGGCGCTGGCGGGCAGAGAGCAGCTTGTTGAGCGGCTCGACCTGCTTGGCGACGTTGACCGGATGGAAGTCGTCGATGCTCTGGAACTTCAGCTCGGCAGGGAGGCGGCCGCCTTCCTTCGCGATCTTGTTGTCGACCGTAACCTTGAGGCGAGGGGTCGTCGACTTCATCACGTCGTTGAAGTTGTCCCGATCGATCTGAGTGAACTTTCGCTCCTTCATCTTCGGGAGCGCCTCCTCACGGTGGCCCGAGAGGTCGGCGAGGATGCCGACGACCATCGGAAGTTCTTTCTTCTCGATTGCTCCACCAGTTTCGACATCGTAAGTGATCTGAACCCGCGGCGGGCGGATTCGACTTAGCTTGTGCTGCGTGCTATTCGACATGCTCTCTTCCTCTCGCTTCACCCAGCCGCTCCGCGGCGTGGGTCTTCTCGGTCAATCCACGCTGGGGGGTACGCCCCCCCTGCGGTCTTGCTGACACAGGCCCTGCGTGTCGGACGGGACCCTAGTGCATCGTGATTGGGGTTGCAACTGGCCCCAATGAATTTTTGGGCGCTGGTGGTTGGTTCCTATCAGCACCGTGTTTCTTGTCCTCGAACCGGGCATTTTGGCCTCTCGAGAACGCTTTGGGCACGCTTGTGACGGAGTATCGCCGGCGACGAGGCGGCATCGGTCACTTGCCATACGGACTGAACGGAATTCCGAGCACCTCGTGAAGCCCTACCAGCGCTTCGGGGCTCTGTACGAGCTCGCGCATGAGCTCGAACATCGGCTTGTTCTCCCAGCCGACCAGTCGCCTCAAGACGTAGGGTGTCGGACTATGTGGCTCCGTCCGCGCGAGGTAGTCAGCCACCTCGGCGAGCAAACGGTAAGCCTGCGCGCGACCCGAGACGACGCCAGATGCGAAGGTCGCTATGTCGGACTCTGGCTCATGGTCCGGGAAAGGCATTGGTTCGGATTCAGTCATCAGAGGCTCCGTCTCGCGCTGCGGACTGGCCATCGCGGCGACCGCGGGAGTCGGCTTCTTCAAAAGCGCCTTGGTGGACGTCCCCACCGCAGGGAGGAGCACCATCTCGAAGACCGAGTTGATATCCCGCAGCAGGTTCTTTAGGCGTCGGAGGCTCGGCGCCTCCTTACTACACTCGCGATCGAGGATGTCGTCGATGGCGCTCAGCGCGTCAGAGGCAGCACGTACCTGCCAAAACCGGTCCACGACGATGGGTAACGGCGAATCGGCGGCGCCCGCTTCGAAGCGCTCGCGAGTAACCTTGCCTTCCTCAACCTCGTGCTCGTAGCTGTCGGGAGCCTGAACCTGCATCGTCTCGAGCCGCATGGCGGTCTGCCAATCGACCAGACTGCACGGCGGATGGTCGTCGCGACTCCGAGGCGCTCCGAGCGGCACATGGATGATGGAGCCCGAGAGGTTCTCGGCGAGCCACACGAAAGGAGCCACCCTGTACTCGACGTCGCCATCCCGGATCTCGGGGTGCAGGTCGGCCCAGAAGCGCTCACATAGGCCACCAATCAGCTCGAGCCCGTGGCGAAACCCACCTAGGCCGTAACGCGCCATCCACGACTCGGTGAGCCAGAGCGCGATCTGAATGTCCTTGGTCGAGCCGATGAGCGCGTCGACGCAGAGCGACTCGACTTCATCCCAATCCGCGGTCTTGATGTCGGTCTTCCAGACCCCCTGTGGGAGATCAGCGCGCTCGGATCGTCGTGCTGTCTGGATGAGGTCGTAGGTTCCAGCGTAACGAAGCGATTCACCGCAGGGCCGGTCGTCCGAGATCGGGTGGAGCAACGACTCGAGCTCGACTGGCACCGGGGACGGCGGATAGGTCACGGCAGCGCTCAATGGGTCTTCCCCCGAACCACGTCCGCTCCCGTGGCCGACTGATGGGGGCACGGTCCTCGCTGCATCAAAGGCGCCCCTCGCACATCTGACGACGCTCGAGATCGGGTGTGCAGCTCGGGAACATGGGCAGATTGAGCCGAGCCTTGGAAACCGGCGAGAAGAGCTCGATGCGGACGAAGAGGCGCGCCATGCGCACCTGCCCGTAATCGGGATCGTCCTTGGGGACGTTGCTTCGTGCCGTCTCGACCTGAAAAACGAGTGGATGGAGAGGCTCCTGGCGGTTCTCCATCATGTCGTCAATCGCGCCATGGGCCGAGAGGAGGCGGAGCAGAGCCCACGGTCCAGCGTACACGTAGGACACGGTCCCCGACTCGAGACGCGCCGATTCCGGAAGCTTCTCTTTGGTCGGCTGGTCCGGGGCTTGGGTGGCCCATCGGAACGAGAGCTCCACGCGGTCCGAGAGGCCCCATCGGAAGCGGTCCTCCTCCTTCACGCGCAGGTCCGCTTCGAACCGAGCGAGTCGCATCCGCCAATCGATGACTTGCGAGGCGCCGACTTCGAGCTTCTGATTGATGCGGAACTTGATGCCCACATCGAACGAGAGCCCCGGAACTTGTCCGTCCACGGTCAGGGTGGTCGCGAAGAAGTCGGAGACCGACTTGATGTAGCGAATAAAGGCCTGCAGCTCGCGACGAGTACCAAGGAACTTGTTGTTGTTGGCGATGGTGGACTCGTGCTTCTTGATGAAGTCCATCGCGAGATCGAGAGCGCGCTTGACCTTGACCGGATCCGAGTCGAATGGGCTGTCGCTTTTGAACGGGAACTTGTCCATGAGCGGCTCGAACTCAAGGCGAACTTCGTCCCAGAGCAGGCTGGCCTGACCCGCCGCGAGGTCACCACAACGCTGGAGAATCGAGGACCGAAGCCACGCGCGTTGGTCACCGAAGTACTCGCCCGCATCGCGCGGAACGTCTCGCAGAAGCGCGGGATCGGTGCAGATCTCGAGCGTGACCTTCGACATGTCGTTGAGAATGAACGACTCGAGAGAGTCGATGGGGTTACCTGGCTGTTTCGCCTCCTGTTGCTTGAGAGACTCGATGATGCTCTTCCACTGCTGGAGCGATTGGTCGATCTGGCCAGCCTCGTCTGGGTTGCCAAGGATGTCGGTGAGATCCTTGTCGTTCAAGAGGCTGACGAGAGGCTGGGCGCGATCACGGGCCAACCGCTTGACGACCTGACGCTGAGCGGAAACGAAGGACTTGAGCTCGAGCACATCCGAGAGCCCATAAGCCTCCGCCACCGGCGGTGTGCGGCCGTCCCACCAGTCGAAGGTCGCTTGTGCGGCCTTGTACGGCCGGGAGTTGGAGAGCGCGACGTCGGCGAACCCGAGCAACGTCCCGGCCTGCCGAAACACGACGCGGCGGAGGTCTCGTGAGAGGTCGATGAAGCCGCTCTTCGCGAGCTGGTCGATGAGCCCGGTCAGGACCGGCTCAGCGCGTTTGAAGTTGGCTAGCTCGCGTTCCTGCCACTCAGCGAGGCCCTCGGCCTGCTCTTCGGACTCGTCTTCTTTGACTTCCTCGACTCGCTGCGATCGCGCGGTAGTGGCCGTCAAGAAATCGAGCGCATGGATCTCGGCGATCTGGCTCAGCTTATCGGCGAACTCGGGGCCGACGCTGTTGAACCCGCTTGAGCGCACGGCGTCATAGTTTTGGGCGATGCGACGGGCGTTCTCGAGCAGATCGACGTCCCAAATGAGCGTCAGGCTCTCGTCGTCGACCTCGTTCAATTTGGCGGTCGGGAGGACGTCGAGGTAGTCGGCGTTGACGAGCGCTTCGAGCGCGTCACGGAGCATCAGGACGCGCGCGTTGATTCCGAAGCTCGAACTCCAGAGGCGTTGCTCGAGGAGCGAATCGAACTGCTTCACGCGCGTCTTGTAGAGTCGGTCAAAGGCCTCTGCAAAGCGGCTCTGACCCAGGTCGCGTAGCTCCTCAGCGAGCGTGCGCGGGAAGAAGGGCGACGCTTCGATGTCGTCCAACAGGTCCTTGAATTGCTCGCCGGGTTCCCATTGACTACCGAGCAGCATCGGGAGACGGCTCCGTCGCGCTTGGCTCTCAGCATCCGAGATCGCCTCGGCGAGGTTTCGCATCACCTGGACAGTGAGGGCCGACGGCTGGGGCGTGAGTTGGAGCCGCGAGAAGCGATCGAGCTCGTCCTCTACTTTTCGGAGCGCGTCGGTGAGCTCGGCAGTGTTGAAGATCGAATCGTAGATGGCTCCAACGAGGTGTCGCGCCCGCTCGGCGGCGATCTCCTGAAAGCCGGTCGGGTCGAAGTCGGGACCGACCGCTTTCCGGAGTGCCATCTGGTGGTATTCGAAGTTCGCGTAGAAGCCAGCAGGGAGCGCAGTGTCGAGCAACTTCTCGGTGAGCGCACCGAGCTCAGCGATCGACTTGACCGGCCCAGTTGGGATTGCTTCGGCCGCGCCGCCGGCGGGAGGGGGAGCGGCAGCAGCAGCGACTGGAGCGGCGGCATCTTTCCCGGCAGCATCTTTCCCGGCAGCATCTTTCCCGCCTGTGGGGGCTGGCGCGGCATTGGCCTTATCCTTATCTGACTTGCCAGCGGCCACGAAGTCGCGGTACTGCGCGGCTGTGGCTTCGAGCGCTTGAAGCGCGTCCACTCGCTGTCTCAGTTCACCGAACGCTGGGGTCTGCTCGAGCGCTGCGCCCGGAATTTGGCGGGTCTCCGACTGAGCGACGGGCGTGAACTGCTCCTCGGCTCGTAGCTTCAGCTCAGCCACGAAAGACGGTAAGATCACCGTCTCGTAACCGTGAGTGACCGCAGACTGAATCTGCTGGTCGAGGTCGGAGACGTAGGAGCTGGGGACGAACAAAGAACGAAGCCGACCGTATGCGAGCTCCCCCGTGTCGCCGAGGAGCCTAACCGTGAACGAACGCGAGTACTTGTCAGCGCGGTCGACTGGCTTGGACCCCCCAGCATCAGCGACTTCGGTAGCGTCGCCGCCTCGCATGCTGTTCAGGACCGGCTTCAGAACGGAGGAGGCCTTCATGAGCCGTTGGGTGGCGAGCGCGATGCCCGTCGCCAGCGTCACGATGATGGCGCCAAACAGAAACTGAACCGTCCGGACGCCGCGGAGTCGGGCGGCGAACGCGCGAGAGCCGAGCTTCGTGAGACCAGTCTCGGATAGAATCTTCGTGGCGAACAGCTTGCTGACGAAGAGCGGTTGAGCGCGGTCGGTCGTCGGCGGGGTGAGGATTGTAGTTCCTTCGGGCCCTTCATCGGACGCCGACATCGCCGGGTCGCCGCAGAAATACACGCCGCGGAGCATGAAGGGCTCAAGGTAGACTGTGCTCTTGAACAGGCTCGAGACGACCTTGGTCAAGCTGTCGCGCGTGCTCGTGAGCTGGTGGCGGAACAAGTACAGCTCGCCAGCCTCCGGGAGAGCCGGACCGGCGGCCGAAAGAAGCGCGAGCTGAAGTTCGGCGACGGAGGACTCGACCGAGGCGTAGGCCTCTGTGAGCCACTCGTCTCGGAAGGTGGCTTCGAGGCTGTAAGGGTTCGACCAGCCGAGGACTTCCGGTCCGGCCGAATCCGGAAGCTGCTTCACGAAGGAGCCGAAACCGTCCATTTGATCGCAGCGAGACACTATGATGTAGACGGGGCAGCGGACGCCGAGACGGCGTTGGAGCGCCTGCAGGGCATCAAGGAGTCGCCGCGCAACGAGCTCGCGCTCCACTTCGGCTTGCGCGCCACGCTTCAGCAGCTCGGCGGCTGAGAAGGTCAGCACGATGCCGTCGATGGGGCGGGCCTTACGGAAGCTGCGAAGGAGCCCCAGGAGCTTGCCCCAACCTGTGCGCGACGAGGTGGGATCGCCGTCTTCGTAGAGGTAGTCGCCTGCGACCTCGATTACGACGCCACCACTGAGGAACGCCCAGTCGCAACCGGCACGACCGCTGAGCTTCTTGAAGGCCGGGTCGGCCTTCATCCCTTCGCTTTCGACGGCGGCGAGGATGCTGCTCTTGCCCGATGCGGGTGGCCCGACCATGAGCAACCACGGAATGTCGTAGATCGGGTCGCTGGTCGTGCTCTTGCGCTTCAGGTTGCGAACGCCGCGACGAAAGACGGGCTTGAGTTGGGCCGGTTCGAGCGTCCGGATCGGGGCGGGCACACTCGGCGCCTCAGGTCTGTCCTCGGCGGGGGCCGTTGCGGCTTTGGTGTTCTGCTCTTTGCGGGTCTTTTCCCAATACTTGTAACCGAGCACCCCTAAGAGGATGAGGGTGGCGAAGCTCACGCCGCCGGCGACGTAAGTGTACCAAGCCATGGCGATGGGTAGGACGACCATCAGGGGGCGCTTCCGGGCTCGGTGAGAGCCGAATGGATGTCACTGGTCCCGAGCAGCCAAGCACCGTGGCTCGCGAGCATCACGGCGACAATGATGAGGGAGCCGATCAGGAACCAACGGGCCATCGATGGGAACTTCTCGGCCTGGCCAGAAGCATTGTACCACGCGGTCTGAGGGCAAAGCGGAACGCCCTCTACGCGACGCCCTGGCCGGGAACCGTAGATGAAGTTGTAAGTCCGAGCCCGATAAGCTGCGAGGTTCTCGTCGCAACGGTCGGTCCCGTAGAACTTTCCTTTGAAGCCGAGCGCGAGCGCGAGCAGATAGATCACGGCGACACTTCGTTGAGATGAGTCACGCGCCTCGAGCAGGTCTTCGAGCAGATCAAAGAGGCGAACGCCGGCGTCATGGGAGTCGAAGAGGGCCTTCTCGATGAGGCTCTCGGACCACTCGAGTCGTCCGGGCCAGTCGAAGCTCAGGAACGTCTCGTCCGCGAGCGCCGCCATGAGGTAGAGAACTTGACGGAATTGCTGGTACTCGTGCGACTCGGTGTGTCGGCCGAACTCGGAGGACTTCTCTTCCAAGAACCGCTGAATTCGCAGCCGGACTGCCTCGGGGCTGAGCGTCGGGTCGTCGCCCCGGCGCGTCTGTATCCGCTCGCGAAGCGAGTGAACCTCTTGCCAGTAGGCGTCGAAGATCCGAATGAAGCCGAGCTCATCAGGCAGACTCGTGGGCGATGCGGTCATTGCTGGACGCGCCTCACGTAGAGGAGAATCTCGGAGGGCCTAGGACTGGCGTCACCATCCTCGCGATTGAAGATGACGAGGTCCTCGCCGTCACGCAGGAAGTTCCGATCCGGGGTGACCTGGAAGAGGAGCGTGTCGCGCGTCGGGATGAGCTCCTCGAAGCGATCGACCCACTCCCGCGCGAGACCCGGAATACGGCGCGTCCGAAGCTCCTCAACGCGGCTGCGCGAGGCGACGACGGACGATTTCATCCACTCGGCGAGGGCCTCGTCCGTGACGCCGCGGCGGCGCTGCACCGAGATGACCAAGGGGCTGTCGAACCACTCTTGACGGAACGAGAGCGCGAAGGCGTTCGGCTCCGGTTTGAACCGGAACCCAGAGAAGTTCTCCTTGGTTCCCTTCTCCAGCAGACGGCGCAAGGCGTCAAAGACCTCGCCAAAGCTCGCCCGCGGATCCCAGTGGTTGTAGGCGGGGAGCTCGGGAGGGACCTGTCCGGGCACGAGCGCGGAGAGCGGACCCAGGAGGCCGGTGAGCGAGCAATACAGCGGGAACGGCTGGATCGCCTTCGCGTTCGCCACGGCCTCGATTGGCGGGAGAGGAGTCACCAGGACTTCGATCTGGCGGCAAAGCTTGGCCGCGCCCTCGGGATCGTCCGTGAGCTGAAGCTGCTGCTGCCGATCATCGAGGACCTGGGCCTTGCGCCGCAGCGTGCCGCACAGCTCCTTCGTCAAACGAAGCACGGGCGAAGTGTCGGGCACACGCAGCATCGGAGGTAGGTACTCCGTGAGCGTGTACGCCTCGTTACGGACCTGTACCCGCGCGATGGGTATGGACACGTAGCTCTCTGGAGCCTCTCCGAGGTGGAGCGCGAGAGCCGGTCGCAGCCGCCCGAGCGAGAGCTCGACACCCGCCGATGAGAGATCGCGAACATTCGCTGCTTCGTAGAGCGCGTACCGGGTGCCGCCAGTTCCCGAGATGGGCCGACCGTCCACGAAGCGGAGCACCGACAGGAACATGAACGCAGGCGAGTTCGTGAGTTTGTTCGAGTGCGGCTTCAAGTCGAAGACGAGCTCGCCTTGAGACGGGTCGTGCCGGAACGGGAGTCCGTCCGGCATGACGCCTTCAGCGCTCGCTAGACGGAAGATGCCCGACCCGAGCCGGTGCTCATCGATGTCGATGGCGGTGACCCCGAAGTGGAATGGCGATGCAACCTGAGCATGCCAAGCCGCGAGCATCGACGTTCGAAGCGAATCCTGCTGGAAGTGCTGAGGGGCAAGGAGCATCCCCTCCTTCCATTCGAGGGCGTCGAGGGGGAAGTTGAGCCGTGGATGCTGAAACTGAGTCACTTGCTCGCGCCTTCCGTGGTCTGTCCGATGGGCCGAGTGGGGTCGGCGTCTTCCGGTTCGTCGCACTTGAGTGCATAGACTCGCCGAGTCGGGTCGGTTGTGTGTTGGCGAAGTAGCTGGTCGACGAGCGGTGCCGCTTCGGCTTCTTCCTTGGTCAGCTTCAAGTTCACACCCTTGGCGACGTTTACGCTGACCCGGTGGTCACCCTTGGCAAGGAAGTTCGAAAATACGAAGACTTCGAGCACTTCAGGCGGGACCATGACCGTGATGGGGCTGACGTAGCTGCCTGGAACCCACTCCCAGTCGTAAGCGACGAAGCCGAAACATTCCGGGAAGTCACGCTTCAACTGCTTGCGTTCGTCGAACCATTGCCGGGCGGGCATGGCCTTGACCTTGGTCAGCGCCATCTGCCCGTAGACGAGGACGACGGAGACGCCCACCGGATACCCGCTGTTGGCGTCCGCTTCGACGCGTACGGCCATGTTCAGCGCCTGCGTAGGTTTGGCCGCTTGCATTGGTGCCGCACAAGCCGAAGCCAACGTCAAAGCGGCAATCGCCTTCACCAGTTGGCCT
>CANMLD010000179.1 GCA_947498315.1 Pseudomonadota bacterium
CGCGTCTTGAGCTAAGTCGGCGCGGGGTTTCGGCCCGGTAGTCTCCCGCCGAAGGCGCGCTCGCTCGCAAATTGTGGTGCGCTTCGTTCAATCGAGGATTGGACCGGGTCGCTCGGACTCCGGTGCTGCGCGATAGTGGCGGGCAGCGAGCCGGCCCAATCCTTCAGATTCGGGCATCCGCACTCTCCGAGGCCGGGTCATGCTGGAAAGCAGGGACGGTGTGCGCCATAGTGCCGCCCTCTCATGACCCGCGAACTCCTCCGCCTCAGCTTGCTCAGTGAACGCCGACGGGCCGGTTCGCCCATCGGTGTCGTCATTGGGGTCGCCGTGGCCCTTGGAGTCGCCGCGCTCCTGTGGCTCTCCGAGTCGCCAAAGGGGCCGGTGCCGGCACGCGCCGGCGCCTGGGTGTTCTGGAGCCTCGTCCCATCGCTCTTCGTCGGTTGTTACTCTACCTTCGATGTCCTCATGCGTCGCGCGGGGTTGCCACGCTTCGAGCACTGGCCGATCCCACCCGACGCGCAGCTTCGTAGTCGAGTGCTCCTGACCGCGCTCCTGCACCTTCCCGTCTTGCTCGTGCCTGCTCTGACTGGGCTGCCGCTGCTGCGCGACGGGCACGGACTCGCCTACGGGCTCGGCATCGGCGCGAGCGCGCTGGTCCTCCTGGCCTCCTTCGCCGCTGCACTCGCCATTCACATCGCGACAGCGAGGTCGCTCATCGCCGGCCAGTCGCCGCTCAAGGCGTACCTCGCTCAAGGTCTCGGTCCGCCCGAGGCGGCCCTCCTCTTCTACGGGCCTGCCGCCGCGCTGGTCGTTGGGCTCGTGCTCGCCGTCGGCGGGGAGCTCGCGGTCCGCGTACTGCTGGAGAGAGGGCAGGGTGGGGGCTTCACCGGACTGCTCGTCATCGCTTTCGTCATGCTGATGTCGCTACGGCGAACCATGGCGAACGCCAACGATCAGGTCCTCACGATGTTCGCTCGCTTTCGCGAGGCCGAGGTCCTGCCGCCCTTCCGCGAGAACGGCCTACCGCGCCGAGTCTACGGTGAACGCGCCGGGGCATGGTTGCCGGCCGATGCGGCGTCGGCGTTCCGTCGCCTCCTCCTGTCGAGTCGTCGTCGCTATCGCATCGTCCCGATCCTCGTCGTCACGTTGCCTGCGCTCGCCATCACGGCGAGCCGATTTGGGATGGCACCCTCCGACATGGCGCTCCTGGCCTTCGCCATGTTGCTCTCGACCGAGCGCACCCTCGGGCGTGAGGTCGGGCTACCGCTACTCGCCCGCGGATTGCCGGTCGCTCCCGGTCCGACGCGATTGGCGCTCTGGACCATCGCCGCCACGGAGCTCCTCCCCGTGACGCTGACAGCCCTCCTTGCGCCCATCGTCGGCGCCTGGCCTTCCGCCGGGACGACCGTGCCGCTGGGGATCGCGGCCACACTGCTCGGGCTCGTCCTCGCGGTCGGGGCTTCCGTGGAGGTCGCGCTGCGCCGCCCGGCCGCTCCCGCCATCGGCGCGTGGGCGGGACGCCTCTTGCTGGCCGCCTTGTTCGCCGCCAGCCAACTGCTCTCGGGCGCCTCGAGCCCATGAGGTTACGTCGTGATTGAACTGGCATCGGTCGTGAAGCGCTTCCACGGGCGCGTGGTCCTCGATGACCTGTCGCTGCGCGTCGGTCCTGGGGAGATCGTGGGGCTCATCGGTCGTAATGGTGCAGGTAAGTCGACGGCGCTCCGGGTTCTCACCGGCCAGCTCGTCCCGGACGGCGGGACCGCGACCATCGGTGGACACGACGTTCAGACGGCACCGCTGGCGGCCCGTCGGTTGCTGGGATATGTGCCCCAAGACGGCGAGGTTGAGCCTTTCCTCACCGGTGAAGAGGTCCTTCGCTTCTGCGCCGAGGTTCGTGGCGTGACGGGCGGCGAGGCTGTCGTGGAGGGCCTGCTCCGAACCTTCGGGCTCCATGAAGCCCGGCATCGCCTGACCCGGGAATACAGCGAAGGCATGGCGCGTCGCTTGGCGCTCGCCGCGTCCCTCGTCGGAGAGCCACCGGCGTTCGTGCTCGACGAGCCGCTCAATGGTCTCGATCCTCGTGGAGTTCACCTCGTTCGCGACACACTGGCACGTCGAGCTCGAGAAGGCGCCGCCATCCTCCTCACAGGGCACTTCCTCGAGACCTTGGAGAAGCTCTGTACCCGCGTCGTCCTCATCGAGAAGGGCGTCGTCGCGCGCGACCTCGACGCGCCCGCGCTAAGCGGCCTCCGCGCGGCGGGGCGCTCGCTCGAGGACGTCTTCCTAGAAGTCGTCCCGCCCGCCGAGCTCTAACAAACACGGGCTACTTCGTGGCGTCGCTCGGCGTTGCGGCCCCGACGAGGACGAGGAGCCAGAAGGCGCGCCGGCCTGCGGGTGGTTTGCACGAGTCCTCTTCGGCCGGGCTCGAGAACTCGATGGCACGAAAAACCCAACGATGTCGGCTGGATCGGACCTCCGCAGACTCTCCTGGTGCGACGGGACGTTGTGGTGCGGCGTCCACGGGGGCAGCGGCCAACGACTGCGGCGCGGATGCTGTCTGCGGCGCGGATGCTGTCAGCCCCTTGGGGATGGGAAGGCCCAAAGGCGACGTTGGGGGCGGTCCGAGTAGGAAGCGAAAGTGCTCCGTCAGGCGAAGGCAGGACCGTGAGTCCCGACGAGCCTCGAGGTAGACGAGCTCCGTGCTGGGGCTGACCTGGGCCTCTGGGGTCAACGCCGCGAGGAGAGGGGCGGGGGCTGGCGCTTCGCCGAAGGCCAGCAATACGTCGTCGCCGGGTTCAGCAGTGGCCAACAGCTCCGAAGGATCGACGCCAACGAAATCAGGATCGGAGTCGCTGGGACCTGCCATCGTTCGCCGCGTCACGAGCACGCTCTCGCGGATGCGATCTGCCTGAGGATCCCATCGGGCGTAGCGAACCAGCGTAACCGGGTCTCGCTCACTAAACGGCGGATCGAGTCGGCCGGCGTTCCCACGTGAGACGGCTGGATCGTGCGGTGGGCCCTCGCCGATGGCCTCGATGGTCCAGCCCCCCGTGGCTGCGGAGCTGTTCGCGCCTTCGACGACGAGCCACCAGCGCGCTTCGTCGCTCTGCACGCCTTCCGGCTGAAGGCCGATTCGCCAAGCCCCAGATGCGTCGATGATGACGTCGGTTACGTTCGCGTCGAGTCGTTCCGTCCAGACGCCGCCCGCGATGCTCTCTACGAGCTCGCGGGAGACCGACGGCTGCAGGCGTACGCGTGCTTGGTAGTCGGCTGGGAGGCGGAGGCCGGTCGTAAGCGCGCGTTGCGCAGCACAACCTGCGGCCAACAGGGTGACGATGCAGCTCGTGACGACGGCGCTGAGCGCGGCTGGCCAGATGGCCAGAGCCCGTTTTGGAGTGCCTTTGCTGGCGTCACCGTCGACCATCACTGCCCAAAGAAGAGCAGCCGGCGCGACGACGCGAGGCCCTAAGCTCAGCTGCCCTGGCCGGAGAGACCGAACTGCTTGAAGGAGAGGCCATTCTTCCGGATGAATGAATAGAGGCCCGTTCGCGTGACCGAGCGGAGAGCGCGCGTGGACAGGGTCACCTGCACGAACTTCTCTTCTTCCGGGACCCACAGGCGCTTGGCCTGAACGTTCGGGTACTGGAACTTGCGGGTCTTGTTGTTCGCGTGCGAGACGTTGTTGGCAGCGTACCGCTTCTTTCCGGTGAGTTCGCACTTCGGCATGACAGACCTCTGGTTCTCTCGATTGCATGGACGCAACACGTCCGCCCCGCGAAGATGCACTTCGCTGGGGCGGGGAAACTACTTCAGGAGGGGGGGCAGGTCAACAGGAAGTTGGACCCTTTGCGCCAAAGGGCTGTCGCCTGCGCCGCCCCAGGGGAATTCGGTCGCGCGGGGTAGGTGGCGCTGATATCGTTCCAGCGTGAACCGGCCGACGGCGTGGCCCGATGGGACCAAATTGGTCTCAGGGATCGCCCGAATGGAGTGGACCGCATCGTGGATGACCGCGTCGTACTCATCGACCCCTTGGCGATCATCGACGGTCGCAAGGCCCTCTTTCTCAGAGACAACTTCGGTGGCGAGGTCCCGCTCTCGTGCCCGTATCCACCGCTCGAGCTCGCGTTCACGGCGGCAGTACTCCGGCGAGACGGGATCCCGGTCGAGCTCATCGCTGCCAACGTGCTCGACCTCCCGCACCCGGTCGTCGTCGAGCGCTTGCGTAAGTCACCGCCCCGACTCGTGATGTTTCAGTCTGCTTGGGGCAGCATCGACGACGATTTTGCGCTCATGAGGTTGCTGCGCGACGCCCTGCCGAGGACGATCCTCGCCATCGCGGGCCCCAACGTCACAGCGACCCCGGAGCGAGTCCTGCGAGCGTGTCCGCTCGATGCCGTCATCCTCGGTGAGCCAGAAGAGGCCGTGCTCCTCATGGCGCGCGGCGATCGCTTCTCGACGATCCCGAACCTCGCCTTCCTCGAAGGCGGCGAGATGGTGACGACCGAGAGGCGCCCGCCGCCGGGTTGGGCGAGCTACCCGCTGCCCGCGCGCGACCTCCTAGACCTATCGCGCTACACCATCCCTTTCAGCCGGCGCCTCCCATGTACCACCATCGCGACGGTTCGCGGCTGTCCTCACCACTGCACGTTCTGCCCGACCCAAATCTGGAACAAGCGTGAGGTGCGCCCTCGCCCAGTAGACCTGGTGCTGACCGAAATTGGCGAGCTGGTCACCCGTTACCGCATTCGCGAGCTGAACTTCCGGGACGATACCTTCACGTGGAGCCACGAGCGCGTAGCCGCCATCTCGGAGGGTATCCTCGCCGCGGGCCATGATCTGACGTGGCGCTGCTTCGCGACCGCGTCCACCGTGACCGAAGACCTGCTGCAGCTCATGGCGGCGGCCGGGTGCACTCAGGTGTGTTTCGGCTTCGAATCCGGTGACGACGCCGTCCTCTCGAAGACGGGCAAGGGCACGACAGTAGCTCAGGGCCACCAGGCGACCGCGTGGGCGCGCGCGGCCGGGCTCGAGGTCAGCGGTACCTTCATCGTTGGACTCGAGGGTGACAACCGGCAGTCCATCGACAAGTCCATCGCTTTTGCGATCGACAATGAGCTCGACTACGTCCAGGTCAACGTCGCCGCGCCCATGCCGACCACGGCGTTTCGGAAGCGGCAAGACAAAGCGGGGCTCAACGCCGACCCAGACCACTTCCGGTGGTCCGGAGCCCGCACTTCCGAGACACGTGAACTGGGTGCCGCCCAGCTCCCTGAGGAGGCTCGGCGCTTCTACCGCGAGTTCTATCTCAGACCGCGCTACATCCGCGGGCGGCTTGGGTCACATCGAAACGTCGCGTCTCTGCTGTCGCACGCGCGGCTGGGCGTCAAGATGGCTCGACACGCGCTCCTCGGCGGTTGAGCGCAAGGAGCGTGAGCAGCGCTAGGAGCCCGATCCCCGCCGAGATCTGGCCGATGAGAAGGCCACGCGCGTCGTAGCGAAGCTCGATGGTGTGCGTCCCCGGTGGGACCACCACTGACGCGAGGCTGCCGTAGGCACGCACGACCGATGAATCCAGGCCGTCGATGGTCGCGGTCCAGCCGCGCGCGAACGCGGTCTGAAAGACGAGAAGGGTCGAGGTCGGAGTCGTCACTTCGGCCACTCGCGTCGATTCGGATGGGTCCCTGACGGTCGTGCACGCGATCGCGGCACCTCCTGGACTTGCGGGAAGCTCGTCATCGCTCTCGACGGGGGCGCGCGTCAGTGGCCGAGCGACTCCGGCCCGGAGCGCGGCAGTCGTTACGCGTTCATAGTTGCCAATACAGAACGCGCCGGGGAACGGTGGGGCCTTGGGGCTCGCGACGCCGAGATCGAGGCGGCGAATGCCAAAGGCTGGGACGAGCTCGCGGCCGAGCGCGCGAGCCACCGCAACGGGCGCGTCCGTCGCGCTCACTAGGATCCGTTGTACTCCGAAGACGCGACTGAACTCGGCCGGATCGGTCCAGAAGGCCGTCTCTGGCGCGAGTGGATGCGCGAGCCGGGCAGGGGTCTCATCGTGGAGAGCTGACAGGCCATACTCACGGCCGAGGTTCCCACGGAAGGTCGCCCCGTGCCGCTCCCAATTGGCCCAAAGGCCGGCCGCATCGGCGTGGAGCTGCACTCGATCGAGCTGCGGGTGTCGAGCGAACCGCAACGGCGGTGTTCCGAGGCGCTCTGCGACTGTCGCCGCTGACGTGCCGAGCGTGTCAGGAGCGGTCCAGACCGTGTGCCAGTGGGCCATCGCGAGCTGCAGGACCGTTGTCATTAGCGCGACGGCTTGCCAACGGGGGCGGGCTAGCGAGAGCCCGAGCAGCACGGCGCCAACGAGGGCTATCCAGCCGCCTAGTCGCTGGTCGGCACGGGCGGCGTCCACGTTTGGGACCATCGACGTCCGTGCGATGAGGTCGGACAAGCTCTCGTCAGCGAGAAGCACCCAGAGCCCGGCGGCGGCGGCTCCTGCTGTGATGGCACCGGCGGCGGCTCGTGCGGCGCGGGTGGCGGAGGGCAGGGCGTGGAGCCCCAACGCCGACAGCGCCGCGAGTCCGACGGTGGCGCCGAACATCCAGCGTTCTGGATACCGGAAGATCCGGGGTACGACGTCGACGAGACCGTGCCGGCCAAGAGACATGAGGAGGAAGAGAGCCGTCGCCGCCCCGATCCATCGTCCGAGCCGGCCTCTCTCGCCGGTCACCGCCAGTGGGGCCAAGCTGAGGGCGGCGCCACCGAGATAGAGCTCTGGGAAGAAGAAGGTCCCGTCGGAGAGCGTATCCGTGAACGCTTGCCCCCAATAGCCGTTGACCGGCGTCAGATGACCAAAGAAGCCGGGGAGCACGAGCTGTACCAGCCGCGCGGGGTGTAGCGACCAGAGCCCCTCGCTGGCTCCGCTTGCGCCGCTCGCTCTTTCGGACTCTGGCCAATACGCCAGGGTTGGTGCCCATTGGAGAAGCGCAATGGCGCCGCCGATGGCGAGCCCGAGGGCGGACCATCGTAGCTCCGCGCGGGTGTGGGTCTTTCGGTTGGCTACGAGCAGCGCGAGGCCAAGCGCGCCGACCGCCACCGCCGCATCCGGACAGCCAGCGAGGAGCACCAGCGCGACGGGCAAGGCGATGGCGAACGCCCGTCGCGGCGGTGAGACCTCGATCCGCACGAAGCCAGCTAGCGCCCATGGGACCCAAGTCCAGCCAAAGAGGAGGTAGACGTAGTTCGTAGACGTGAGCAATGCGCCGGAGAAGGCTAGGGTGACGGCCCCGAGCGCGCTCGCAGCGTCACCGAGGCCGAGCGCCCGACACAGTCGCATCATGCCCGAGCCAGCCAGCACCATGTGTAGGGCCACGAGGAAGTTGAATAGCAAGGCGGACTGCGGCGACGCAGTGAGTGGCCAAAGCAGCGGGTAGAAGGTCGCGAAAATGGGGTTTTGGAGATGCGGCGTGCCCATCCCGACGGTGGAGTCCCAAAGAGGGAGCTCGCCACGGGCGAGTGCTTCTGCTCCGGCGCTCATCAGAGGTCGGGCGATAGTCGCGGCGTCGTGAAAGAAGAGGAGCTCACCCGCCCAGAGGCCACGCGTGAGCGCGACGAAGGTGACGGTGGCGACGACGACGAAGGCGAGGCGCCGTCTCGACGACACCTCCGGAGCCGCCGCGATCAGTCGAACTTCACGTCGTCGATGAGGACGGCGGTGTCGTAGATGGAGTCACCGGTGTCCGTCGTGAAGAAACGGAGCTGAACGGGGCCCGCTCCCGCAAAGGCGGTGATGTCGTGCTTGTGCGTCTGCCACTGCGTCATGAAGACGCCGCCCTGGTCGAACTGCACGTCAGCCGCCGTTAGCCCGACGTAGTCGCTGCCACACTTGCAGTTGCCCGACTCCGGGTTCGCGCAAGTACCGCAGGAGCCGTCTTCGTAGTAGCAGAGGTCGTCGACTCGCAGGTTCTCGAGCTCGAGCACGCCGAGGTCAGCTTCGAGGCTCGCTTCGAACCCGTCCTGGAACTGTGAGCCGCAGAACTCTTTGAACTCCTCGGAGTAGTACTTCCAATAGAAGGTCATGGTGGTCTTGCCGGTCGGGATGCAGAAGCTCTGGTTGATCTCACCAGTCAGGTCCGTGAAGCCGAGGCCCGTGGAGATGATGGCCATGTACTTTCCTGCGACCGGATCATCGGCCCCCAGCCGGTTGATGACACGACCATCACCGCTGCGGTTCCAGCCGGTCAGGTCGCTCGACTCCCAGCCCGCGTTGATGATCGACGCGTCGCTGATGCTGAGGGATGTCGCCCCGAAGAGGCGTGCATGCGCGCCGGTATCTGGGTCTTTGTGGGGGACCTGAACGAAGGCTTCACCCGAGAGCTGCTGCTCCTTGACCATGAGCTCGAAGATCGCTTTGCCGGTCTCGTACGCGAACTTCGAGGTCACATAGTCGCTGTAGCCGAACACGGCGAGCGCGCCGCCCGCGAGGTACTCGGCCGCGAGGGTGCCATTGAAGATCGTGCGGCAGCCACCGAGGTACACGAGTGATTTCGGGAGCTTGAGGCGAGCGTGTCGGCTCACGAAGGACGCCGAGAAGGCCCACTGGTCGTCAGTCAGGATGACCCGACCTTTGCGCAAGTCCATCTGAGTGCGGTCGATGCAGCGTCCGCCCGTCGTACTAGTCACGATGCACTCGCCGCCGTTATCGCAGTCACTGTCGGCTGAGCACGACCCGCCGCTGCCGTTGAAGCTGCCGCAAGCGACGTCCTCGCCCGTCCAGAGCACCTCTTGGCCACCCTGGTGGTCCCAATCCCACTTCGCGATGACCTCAGGGGCCATGTCGCCGAAGAAGGCCTCGCCGTGCGTCGTGGTCGCGATCATGCCGTAGAGGTACTGGTTGCGGTAGTAGCGGAGGTCCGCTTCGCTCGTGAGGATGGCTCCGTCGACCGAATTCGTCGGGCACGTGCTCTCGCCCAGCCATGACGCGATCTCCTCGGCTTCGTCGCCGCCGTTCGAAGAGAACTCGCTATTGAAAGGAGCGAGCACCAGCGCCTTCTTCGACAGGATGTTCTCGACCGCGAAGGGGCTGTCTGTGCCTGACATCGATGCGACGGCCTGCGCGGCTGCAACGCTGGCGCCGCCGCGGTAGCCCGCGTCGGCCAGAGTCACCGCGCCAAGAAAGCCGCCCTTGAACTCGACCCACAGGCCGGAGCCGTTGCCCATGGCGGCGCCTGCGGACGCGACCTCTGGCTGTACACTCACCCAGTCGAGCACGATGTCGCGAATAGCAGCGGCTTCGGCGGAGCCGGGTATCGGGGGTTCCGCACCGGCCTTCTCCGACTCGGTCTTCCAAAGCTCTTTGGCCTTCTTGAGCAGGATCTTGCCATCGCCGCAGTCGTCCACATCGATGCGCTTGCCGCACTCGACCCGGAGGAGCTGCGACATGGCCTCGAAGGTCTTCTCGTTGGCACCAGTGCCGATCGTGACGTCCGTGGTCACTGCGAAGTAGGCGTCTACCTCGTCAGTGCACTTGAAGCTCTTCACGCATGCGCTGAAGACGCCGTCGCCTTGGATCTCGTCGCAGTTGCTCAATTTGCCGTTGTCGAGGAGGTCCTCGACCGGCGTTGCACCCTGCTTGACGCCCAGGTCGTTCACGCGCCAAAGCTCGACCGGCCCCGGGACATCCGTAGTCGGAAAACGCATGGGCGCGGCGACGATGAGCGTCTCTGACTCGCCCACGAAAGCCTGGTCCGGCGATATGGTTGGGCGCTGTTCGAAGCTCACCGACGGGTTGTGGATCACGAGGACGCTGTCGGTTCGGCTGACGTCGCCGCGCGTCGCGGTCACGGTGAAGAAGTTCGGGCCTTGCACCACGGTGACGAGATCGGCGGACCAGAACGGCGCGCCGATGGCTTCGCCGGTCTGGCCGGTCGTGGTGTTCTGCCACACGACCGTGTCTGGGTTACCGAGGACGAGTCCCCCGAGCTGAATGGTCGAGCCCGGCGACACGATCGAGTAGCGTCCGGCGGCGTCGCTGGCGGTGCCGTAGATCTTCACGAGCAGCTCGGCGTCGGGGACACCTGCGTCGTCACCATCGGCGCCGCTATCGGCCGGGTCAGTCCCGTCGGTGCCATCCGAGGCGACAGTCGCATCCGAACCGACAGTCGCATCCGAACCGTCAGTCGCATCCGAACCGTCAGTCGCAGCCGGGCCGTCAGTCGCATCCGAGCCGTCGGTCGCGTCAGTAGCGGTCGCGCCTTCGGTCGCGTCGGTTAGACCAGCGCCGTCCGTCTCGTTGTCGCTGTCGCTGGTGTCGCTCACGTCTGAACCATCGCTCGAGCCGAGCGCGTCACTGCTGTCGGAAGCGTCGCTGCTGTCACTACCGTCAGCGTCGGTGTTGCCGGCGCTCGTGCCGTCGGTGCTGCCATCGGTGGCGGGCGTGGACGAGTCGGTGCTGCACGCCGTGGTGAAGGCCAGGCTCAGAGCCAACACGCTTCGGGCCATGAAGCGGAACGCCTGTCGCGCGGGGACTGTCGATGTCAGCGCCGAAGTTCCTGTAATCATTCGCATCTTGCCACTCCTGCCCTTCTTCGTCGAAGGGGCGTCGCATCCTTTCGGGTTGCGTTCACTACCCGGGCGCGCCACCGCCAAGCGCCGCGCAGGACCCGTCACCCTATCGGACTGGAGCACACGACGTCAATGTAAGTACCCCAACCACCACGCCGCGTTGGCTCCGAATTTTCCCGTTGGCATCGTGCCGCCGCCGAGCTCGCCCGTGATCTCCAAGAAGACGTGTTCGATGGTCCCCGCCTTCTCGCGGTGCCACCGGAGGAGATTCTCGGCCTTCCACTCACGCATGTTGGTCACGACGGCAAAGTGTCGCCACGACGGGGTCTCGGTGTCGAACAGCTCAGCTTGGCGCGACCTCACGCGGATCGCGATGTAGCGAAGCGGCAGCCCGTCCTTCTTGTGATTTCGCGCCCAGCCGGGGACGAAACCCGTGGTGTTGCGTTGCACGCTCTGGTGCGCTCCTTGTTGCGCGCGAGGTGGCAAAAGCGCGAGTGCGGTCGTGTGCGGCCGGGCGAGAACGGCTTGAAGGGAAGGGCGAGTCGTGCCCAGCCAATTTCGAAAACTCGTAGGCGCTCGCAACCCATTGAAATCGCAGGCTCAGCGCTACGCAGAACTTGCATAGCTTGAATTTCGCACCCCCGAGGGATGCACCGATTCGGGCGTATTGCCATGCC
>CANMLD010000180.1 GCA_947498315.1 Pseudomonadota bacterium
GGTCTCGAAGCTAGGTGTCGAGGTCTCGAAGCTAGGTGTCGAGGTCTCGAAGCCAGGTGTCGAGGTCTCGAAGCCAGGTGTCGAGGTCTCGAAGCCAGGTGTCGAGGTCTCGAAACCGAGTGCCGAGGCCCCTAGGTCCGGACAACTGCCAACTTCGATAGGAACTTCACAACATGGATCCAGCCGAACTCGACGCCGCCTACGAAGACATGAAAGAGCGTGTAGGCATGCTCCCGGCCCAGCCGCCCCACGTCATGCTCAAGCTCTATGGCCTCTTCAAGCAGGCCTCTGTTGGCAACGTGCAGGGTGATCGACCCGGCATGCTCGACGTCCGTGGCCGCGCTAAGTGGGACGCGTGGGCGTCGCGGAAAGGCGTGAGTCAGGAAGACGCGAAGATCGAGTACGTCAACTTCGGCGAGGAGCTTGGCGCTTGAACCTACTCTGGCTCGACCTGGAGATGAGTGGGCTTGACGTCTCCTCCTGCCGGATTTTGGAGGTCGCGGCGATCGTGACCGATATCCGTCTCAAGGAGCTAGAGACCTATGAGGCGATCGTCTATCAGCCGCCCGAGGTGCTCTCGGCGATGGACTCGTGGTGCAAGGATCATCACGGCAAGTCCGGGCTCACCAAGGCCGTCGCCACGGGGAAGCCCGAGGTCGAGGTCGAAGCGGAGCTTGTTGCGCTCATCGAACGCCACTTCAAGAAGGATGAACGGGCAGTGCTGGCGGGTAACTCCATCAGCACTGATCGGGAGTTCGTTCGCGCCTACTGGCCGAAGATGGCTGCGCGCCTCCACTACCGCCTCCTCGACGTCTCGAGCTTCAAGGTGGTTTTGCGTGAGCGATTTGGCATCAAGGTCGAGAAGGTTGGTGCCCACCGCGCGCTCGGAGACATCCGGGAATCCATCACGGAGCTCGAGAGTTACCTCGCATATCTCGACCGAAGCAAGCTCCCAAATCAGGGCGGGCTCTGACCGCGGGCGAGCCCGGACGCAGTTACAGGGGCCACGTCCGTGAACGGCGAACGCAGCACGATGATGATGTCCCTGCCCAAGAGGCGACCGCCGGGGGCGATCCGAACGGCAGCATGGGCCCGCGACGCACTGCTGTTCCTGGGCTTCACGACACTGTTTCTGGCGCCCGACCGGTCCGCGGCGGACGAGCGACGCGACGTCATGATCCCCATGAGTCGAAGTGCGGGCGGTGCCCAACTTGACACCCAAGTCGTGACGCCAGACGGCCCTGGCCCCTTCCCGGTCGTCATCCTGAACCATGGGTCGCCGCGCTCGGCTGCCGCCCGCGCCGCCCGGCCAGCCTACAAGGCAGCGACACGTTGGTTCATTGACCGGGGCTTCGCGGTCCTCATCCCGTCACGGCGTGGGTACGGGCGCAGCAAGGGGGCCTTCGCGGAGGGCTTCGGTTCGTGCGAGCGCCCGGACTACGCGAAGGCGGCCCGCGCCACAGCGGCGGACATTCAGGCCGTGGTCGCCTGGGCGCGGGCGCAAATCTGGGTGCAGCGCGACGCCATCATCCCCATTGGGCAATCGGCCGGTGGCTTTGGGGTCATCGCCCTCGTGGCCAAGAAGGTCCCGGGCGTCATAGCCGTCATCAACTTCGCCGGTGGCCGTGGCTCCCCCGCCGATGGCCGCAACTGCAGCGCGAAGGCGCTCCGGGAGGCGTCCCGAACCTTCGGGCGTACCGCCACTGCGCCGTCGCTATGGGTCTACAGTCAAAACGATCGCTTCTTCTGGCCGAAGCTCGCGCGAGGGATCTACCGCGCATATCGAAGCGAGAGCCGCGAGCGAAGTCTCTACGTTCAATTGCCGCCCTTCGGCAGCAATGGCCATGGCGTCTTCAGCGCGGCTGATGGCCCCGAAGTGTGGGGGCCGGTGGTCTCCGATTTCCTGCGAACGCTCGGGTTCCCCGTCGCGTCTGGGCCCGAGTCGCTCGAACGCCGGCAACGCGAGCCCGCTTTCGCTGCCCCCCCGGAAGGGTTTTTGCCGTGAGTCAGCGCCGTCGCAACCGTCCCAAGGCGCCTCCAGAACAGGAATCTGGCTCATCGTCGAAGTTGTGGCTGATGGCCTATGGACCTGAAGGCCTCGAGCGGGATGGGCCCATCGTCCAACAGCGCCTCAGGAGCTTCGCCTGCGCCGGGGCCGTGGCGTGGATTCACGTGACGGGACTCGGCGACCGTGCTGTCATCGACGCCGCCGCTGAGCGCTTCGGCGTCCACCCGGTGGCCGTCGAGGACATCGTGGCCGCTCACGAACGTCCGAAGTTCGAGGTGTACGGGGACAAGCTCTTCGTCGTCTTGCGATTCCCGGAACGCACCCCGTCGGGCTTCGAAGTCCATCAGTTGAGCTTCGTCTTCGGCAAGGACTTCATGGTCAGCTTCAGCGAAGTCGACGTGCCGCGCATCGAGCAGCTTCGACATCGCATTCGCGGTGATCATGGACGAGTTCGACACGCCGGCCCGGACTTCATCGCGCACTCCCTCATCGATGGAGCGGTCGATCAGGCCCTCGCGGTCGTCGACGCGTTGGAGGACGACATGGAGGTTCTCGAGGACGATATCCTCGAAGGGCGGACGGCGCACGTCGTGTCTGACCTCCTGAAGCTACGACGGCAGTTGCTTCGAATTCGGCGTGCTCTCGTCCCTCTCGGGGACGCCGTCCGCGACCTCATGAGTGAGGCTCGCGGCCTGCTCGGTGAAGACATCATCCCCCACTTGCGTGACGTACTCGACCACATCGCCCAGACCGTCGAACGAGTCGAGCAGTTCCGCGACTTCGAGCAGGGGCTCATTCAGCTCGTGATGTCGGCTGACAGTGCTCGGATGAACGAGACGATGAAGGTGTTGACCATCATCTCGACCATCTTCATCCCGCTCTCCTTCATCGCCAGCGTCTACGGGATGAACTTCGATCCTGACGCGAGCGTGTGGAGCATGCCGGAGCTCCGGTCCAAGTGGGGCTACCCCGTGGTCATCGGGATCATGGCCCTCGTGGGGCTGCTGCTCGTCGGTTGGTTCTGGCGTAAGGGGTGGCTCGCGCGCGGCCTCGTCCGACAGCTACCACCCGGCTCCGAAGGAGCGACGTCGGAGAGTGTTCGGGGGAGCGCGGAGGAGTCGGCGAAGCCATGACGACGGACGGAGAAAGGGTTCAGGCCGTGACGCAGTCGGACCTTCCCGTGTTGCGACCGAACGCTCAAGGACGGCGTGCCCTCGTCCTCACGTGCGAGCACGCGTCGAATCGACTGCCCGCACCGTGGCGCTGGCCCGAGTCCGACCATCGCCTAATCGACGATCACTGGGCCTACGATCCCGGCGCGGGGGACCTCACCCATGACCTCGCGCTGCGCCTCGATGCCCCGGCGGTCCTCGCCAACTTCACTCGGCTGCTCGTCGATCCCAACAGGGCCACGGACGATCATGACCTATTTCGCACCGTCGCGGACGGGAAGCCTGTCCGGATCAACGAGGCTATCTCGGAGGCAGAGAGAGCGGCACGAATCACAGGCTATTGGGAGCCTTTCCACGAGGCGGTCGACGCCGCCGTACAGGCCGTACGCCCTCGGCTTCTGGTGTCGATTCATAGCTATACGAGAAAGTACGAAGGGCAGCTGCGCGCCGTTGAGATCGGGGTCCTACACCGCGGCCAGCTCCCGCTCGCGACGGCGTTCCGCGACCATCTAGCCCACAGCACGGGACGAGACGTCCGCATCAATGAGCCCTGGTCGGGCGAGCTCGGGCTCATCTATTCGGCGGAGCGCCATGCCACCACGGCCGGCTGCCCGGCGATGGAGTTCGAGTTTCGAAACGACCTGCTGAGGGACCCCGCACTTCGGAGGGAGTTCACGACGGCACTGGTCAGCGCCATCGACGCTTTGGGATTTTGACGCACGACGTCCTGCCGTAGAGCACGTCTCCGCAGCCGACCAGTGGCTGGCCATGTCGTCGCACAGAGGCGCTACGCAAGAAGCTCTCGAAGAGGGGGCTAGTCGTGCGACGGGTGGCCCGCCTCAGCCGCCGTTGGCGCTGGCACCGATTCGGTCGGCCATGAAGCGTGACTCCATCTCGACCAACTTCATGAGCGCGTTTCCGAGCTTCTCAAGGTCGATCTTGGCGGGTTCTGCCGCCTTCTCGCCGCCTGCCGCGTCGCCCTGACGGACGCCGTGTTCCGCCGCCGCTTGGCTCTCCTCTGCACGGCGTTCGGCTTGGCTGTAATCGCCTTGGCTCGAGCCGGTGTCGAAGGCGGCGCCGACGCTGTTGTCGACGGCGTGGGTGACTTCGTGGACGAGGACGCCGAAACCCTCTGGGGTGCTTGGGTCGAACTGGCCGCGACCAAAGTAGAGGTCCGTTCCGCCGAGAGCGAAAGCGCGGGCACCGAGGGCGTCTGCGGCGTCGGCGGCGCGTTCACCCGCGTGGACGCGCAACGGGCCCGGGTCCCGACCCACGTAGCGCGCGAGCCGATCGCGGAGGCCGCGGTCGAGCGTGAAAGTGCGACTGTCTTCCAAGAAGCGCTTACCGATCGAGAGGTTGCGCTGCGTGATCCGCTCGGAGAAGGCTCCGCCCTCGTCCTTCTTCGACTCGACGTGCTCGATGGCTGCCGTCGCGGCTCTGGCTAGAGCGGCCGCCTGCTCGGGTGCGAGCTTGCGCGGATCGAGCGCTTCGAGAGAGTCGAGCTCCCCGTCCGATTCGGAGGCAAAGGCCGCTTCGAGCGCGGACGCGTCATCGAGCAGTTGTTCTCCCGGCTGGCCCGAGCGGGCCTTTCCGGGCTTGCGTGACGCCTTCCGTTCGCGAGTCGCCATGGTCGGCCTCCTTCGGGCGCAAGGTTACCAATCGAGACTATAGCGGCTGAGCGTTCATCGCAAGCATCCGCAGCGACAGAGCAGGCGAGCTCGTCTGCACAACTGAGCTACCTCAACGCGGCTCGTAGTAGACCTTCACCGGTGTGAGCGGCGTGAGGCACGTCGATTCGAACGCCAACCGGCGCGTCATTGGAGCCGGGAGCACTTCCACACACGTCTCAGATGAGATGCGGACGTCCGTCCCGGCCTTCGGCAGCCCATCGAGCCAGACCATCATCGACTCGCCCGGTCTCGGCGCTGCGAGGACGTTGGCGATTGTCGTGGCGCTGTCCTCACAGAGAGAGAGGACGTGCCCACCCGTGTAAGCCGCTAGCGACTCGATGCGGGTCAGGGGGCTGACCGGGGTGGCACCGTCGCACTGGGTCGGTGATTCGGGGAGCCGTATCACGTGCATCCTGGCGCTCGGCTCGACGCTGCGGATGGCGGCGAGATAGAGCGGCAGCGGCGCCGGCGAGGCGTCGTCTTCATTGGCGACGATCAATATCTCAAGAGCGTCGAGCGGATCTCGTAGCCCACTCTCGTTCATGGACGACGAGGCACGCGCGGCGGCGTGGGCGAGCGCTTCGACGCGGTCCCCGCCAACATGTCCTGGCGGCACCGGAGCGTGGCTGAGGATGTTCGGTAAAGCGCCGTCGGACGCTGCCGTGGCGCCCGTGACCGCGACGCGGATCTTGATCGGGTAGGAAGTTTGAAGCCGCTTTCTCAGCGAAGTGAGCAGGTCGCCGATGCGACTCTCGAACCCGGCCATCGAGGCGGAGTCGTCTACCACGATGAGCCACTCCGGAGCCGCGGGGATAGTGACGGTCGCCTGTTCCGTGATCGGCAACAGCTCGGGCCGCACTTCGAACTCGATGGGCACGAAATGAACGAAACCGCCCGCGATCCTGACCTCGAGGTGACAGTCGGCTTGAGGGCTGGCGGGCCCGATTCGGATCGGGAGCGAGAGGCCACTGCCCGCGACGGACGTTGGTAGCGACTCGAGGACCAACGTCGCCGCGCCTGTGCAGCCTGCGGAGAAACCGAACCCGGCGATGTCTGCCGGTAAGCGCGGATCGGCCCGTAGGCGCAGGGTCTCGATGAAGGGGACTCCGGTGATGGTGCCGAAGTCGAGCGAGGAACGGTCGATCGCGGTGGTGGGGGGAGCGGCGAAGGCGAAGACATGTGGCCGATCGGCGGTGGCGCCGACCACGGTCGGGCGAACGAGGACTGGCGTGCCTGAAACGGAGCGTGCGACGTCCTTCAGCTCGAGGTCGATTCGGGCGGCGAGGAGCGTCAGCCCGTCCACGTCGACCGGAGCGGCGATGGTGAAGTGCACTTCGGCAGACTCCCCCGGTTCGAGGACGGCGTCAGGCGCGACGGTGACCTTGAAGTAGGGGCTCGTGGTGTTGGCGTCGCATGCGAATCCGCCCGGTTCGAGGACTGAGCAATGGTCGAACCCGACGCGCTCGTCCGGGGTGCGTCCGAAGAACTGGCACGCGCTGGTGCCGGTGGCCGTCACGGTAAAGCGCGCTTGCCGGGTGGTCCCGCGGGGGATGAGGGCCATCGAGTCCACGAGCGACGATAGATCGGGGTACGCGATGGCGCGGCACTCGCTCTCCGTCGCGTAGGGATGGCGGAGAGAGTTCGGCGACGTGACCGTCGGGCCGTCCGGTGCAGTCAGAGTCGGTTCGAGCAGGACGGGGCGTGGACCGAGCGCGTCCGCTGGCGCGTCCGTTCCCCACCGCGCGCTGCCCAACATCACGTCCTGCGTACAGCCGACAGCGCCCAGCGCCAGGGCCAACAGTTTCGGGGCTGTGCGATAGGGCCACTTCACCTTGGGGAGTGTGGCGTTTCCGCGGCGGCATTGGAAGGGGTCAGGACCCGAGGTGGGGTATTGAGGAAGAAAAGTTTGGGCATCGAACTGTTCAGGCCTCGGCTGTACTGAACAGTTCAGGAGGGCGCTGAACAGTTCACTTTGTCGGGAATCCGTGGCGACGCCGGGCCATCATGGCCATGAACACGCGATCCTAGACCCGCTGTCGACGTGGCACGGTTCCCGCACCGGGCTTTCAGCACGCCGGCCACCCGCCGGCACGCCGAAACCGCCTTGGGAGAACGCCGTGAACACGATCCGAACGACGCTTCGCACCACTCTGGGGGGGCTATTCACCGCCTCGGCGTGCTCCTTGGCTTCCGCAATCTGTCTTGTCACCGCGGCGACAGTCAGTTCACCTGCTCGAGCGGACAACTATCAGCTCTTCTCGGCTGGCGTTGGGACCACCCTAGGCGGGAGCCACGTCGAAGCGCCGTCAGGACGCAGCGAGTCGGCCTTCAGCTCTGAGCTCTCGCTGCGCATGCGAGCCCTCTACGTACTCGGCCTCGACTTCGCGTACGCCCCGATAGACGGGAGCACTCGTACCGATGGCCTCGTGTTTGGCAACGCGCTTCGCCTCAGCGCCCTGCTCTACGTGGTGCCGACCGAGTGGGTGCAGATCTACGGCAAGGTCGGCCTCGAAGCCGATGACATTGCTGGTCTGTTCACCATCGACGACAACAGCAACGCGTATCACGCTGGGGGAGGCATGGAGGTCCCGGTCACAGACAACTGGGTCCTGTCGCTCGAGTTCCTCATGCTCATCCCGGGCCTCGCGTCGGTCGAAGACCACGTCGGCGGCTCGGTCGAAGAGCAGATCGCGCGAGTACGAACGGCCGGTGAAGCTGCACTCGCTGACTCGGCCATCCCGGAGGTCGGCGACTACGTGAGCGGCGCCAACTTCCGGCTCTCGGCTGGGGTTCGTTATTACTTCTGACTCGAACGGAGGTCGATTCGGGCTTGAGCCGTAATGGCCGGCGCGTTAGAACATGTTCCATGCTCCGCTCTGACCTCGTCAGCTTCGATGGTACGCGTCTCTCCGTACTTCGGGGCGGCACCCCCGGCCGCACGCCAATCGTCTTCGTCAATGGTCTTGGCGGCAACATCTCGACGTGGCGACCCCTCACGAGCGGGCTCGAGAGCGCCTTCGACCTCGTGTGCTTCGACTACCGCGGGCTCTTCGGGTCCGGACCATCGTCGTCGGCGGGTTACGGCATCGACGTGCACTCGCGCGACCTCGGAGCGGTCATCGACCAACTCCGCCTAGACAAGCCTGTGCTCATCGGCTGGAGCATGGGGGTTCAGGTAATTTTGGAGTTCCTGCGCGATCGTCCGGGCGACGCCAGCGCGTTCGTAGGCCTCAATGGGACGCCCGGCCATCCATTCCGAACGGCGTTTGGACGCGACCTCGATGGCGTCGGTCGTGTCATCTTCGATCTCATGGGCCGCCATTGGCAAAAGGCGCGCTGGCTCGAACCCGTGACTCGTCAACGCATCGTGATGGACACCTTCATCGAGGTCGTGACCACCCTCGGCCTCACGTCACCCGGGCTCGACCGCCAGATCTTTCGCGAACTCGGCACCGAATGGGTCAAGCTCGACCTCGGCATCTACAGCGAGATCTTTCAACACCTCGCTCGCCACGACGCGTCGGACGTCCTCGAGAGCCTCGCGCTCCCCTCGTTGCTTGTCGGCGGCGGCGCCGATCGAATGACCCCAGCACATCGCACCGAGCTGATGGCGAGCCGTGTCCCCGGCGCCGAGCTGCTCATCGTGCCGGGTGGCACTCACTTCAGCCTGGTTGAGTTCCCGGATGTGATCCTGCCCCGGGTTCTCTCCTTTCTGGAAGTCAATCGCCCTTCGGTTTGGTTGGCTGCCTGACTCTCATCGCGGAGAGAGACGCAGCTCCACCATGAGATCAGCCGCGATCGCTTCGAGGTCGTTCCTGAGCGCTGCGAGCTGGCCGCCTTCCGGGAGCTCGATTTGGGCTTTGGCCTTGAAGAGCGGCGTGCTCGTCATCGGAGCGGCAACGCACTCCGACTCGAACTCCCAGATGTTGGCGCCGTGCGTCAAGAGCACCGCGGTGACCGCGTGGACAATGCCGGGGTGGTCTGCGCCGATCAGCTCGAGCTCCGTGAGGCTAGTCCCTGGGGCAACCGCCGGGAAGTTCGACGACACCTCCTCGACCCTCTCGAGGGTTATGGTCAATGAGCCTGCGGTCGCATGGGTGAGGGCCGTCGTTAGCGCCTCGACGCGTGCGGTAGGGACGAGGACACGCAGGAACCCGGCGAAGCGACCGGCCAGGTGGGCCATTCGGCTCTCGACCCAGTTGCCCTGATGGTCCGCGACGACGCCTGCGACGATAGCGACTAGGCCAGGTCGGTCCATTCCGATTAGCGTGACGATGAGTGAGGAGCTTCTTTCGACGTTAGGCATTACCGCACCATGCCAGAACGTGGAGGAGTGGCCATATGCCAGAACGTGGGGGCGGGGCCATGCTTGCCGGACGGGCCTGCTTGCCGGTCGGGCCATGCTTGCCGGACAGGCCATGCTTGTCGGACGGGCCTGCTTGCCGGACGGGCCATGCTTGTCGGACGGGCCATGCTTGTCGGACAGGCCATGCTTGCCGGACGGGCCATGCTTCCGCGCGGTCAAATCGCCAAGCCTTGCGCCACCTGAAGCGGGTGCTAACCTGTCGCGGTCGGGCCTGCGTGGCCTGCAGAAACCTCATTGGCACAATCGATCGCGGGCCCCTCAGCCCCCTGGCCATCGTCCCGCGCCCCCAGGAGAAGTACCGTGAAGCCAAGTCGTCGCGTTTTCGTTGTCGGTGGAGCCAGCACCCCCTTCATCGGTAAGGGTCACCCGGACTTCATCTGGAAGGGTCACGCCGAGTTCGGCCGCCGCGAGAACCCCTCAATCGAGAACCACCTGACCGCCGCCATCGAGGCTGCCCTGGCCACCACCGGCGTCGCCGCCGCCGAAGTCGAGCGCGGCTACATCGGTAACTTCGCGGGCGAGTGCTTCTCGAGCCAAGGCCACTTGGGCGCCATGGCCGTTCGCGCGAACCCGGCGTTCAATCGCAAGCCCTTCTATCGGCTCGAAGCCGCGTGCGCGAGCGGCGGCGTGGCCTTCACGTCGGCGGTTGACGCGCTCCAAGCCGGCGTCGACGTCGCGCTCGTCGTCGGCGCCGAAGTACAGACGACTGTGTCGCCGCGGGAAGGCGCGGACTTCCTCGCTCGGGCGGCTCACTACGCGCTCGAGCGTGGCCTCGACGACTTCACCTTCCCTGCCATGTTCGCTCGCCGCTGGAAGGCCTACAGCGAGGCCTTCGGAGCGACCGAAGCCGAGCTTGGCCACGTCAGCTTCAAAGCCTACGACAACGCTGCAAAGAACCCACTGGCCCACATGGCGGCCGCAAAGCGCACCCTCGCGTGGGCTCGAGGCGCCGGCGACGACAACCCGCGCTTCTTGAAGAACGAGTCCCTCCGCGACTTCTTGAAGGTCTCGGACTGCTCGCAGGTCAGCGACGGTGGCTCAGCCATGATCATCGCTACCGAAGCGGGCCTCGCGCGCCTCGGCAAGCGAGCTAGCGACTGCGTCGAGCTCCTCGCCTATGGGGTCGCCACATCGCCGCTCGCTGGCGTCGAGGATTACACCCGCCTCGAAAACACGGCGTCGGCCGCCTCCGAGGCGCTGCGCCACGCCGGGATCAGCCCGAAAGACATCGGGATATTGGAGGTCCACGACTGCTTCGCGATCAACGAGTGGCTCATGCTCGAAGCCCTCGGCCTCGCCGACCGCGGTCAAGCTAAGCAGCTCACGCTCTCGGGGGCCACGGCCATCGACGGCAAGCTCCCGGTCAACACGGGCGGCGGGCTCATCGGCTTTGGGCACCCGGTCGGTGCCACGGGCGTCAAGCAGCTCGTCGAGATCTGGCGCCAGATGAAGGGGCAGTGCGGAGCCTATCAGGTCAGCAACCTTCCCCACATCGGCGTCACGGCCAACATGGGCGGCGACGATCGCACGAGCGTCGTCACGGTTCTCAAGAACCTCGCGTAGTCGCACGCGCGGTACTGAGCCGCAGCGCCGGCGCCGCCGGCTTCAGCCGGCGCTGACGCTGGGCTGTCAGCGCTCAGTGTTCAGGGCTGTCAGCGCTCAGCGTTCAGCCTCAGCGCCGGCGTTGCCGGCTTCAGCCGGGGCTGACGCCGGGCTATCAGCGGTCAGCCCCAGCGCTGGCGTCGCCTGCTTCAGCCGGAGCTAACGTTACGGCCGGCCGGCTGGGGCGCCGCCCCAGACCCCGCACGGGCTGTCGCCCGTGACCCTCTCGGCGCTGCCGCGCCGCCATGATTGGGAGCGGAAGCTCCTGGAGAAACGAGCGCGAAGCCTCGGGCTCATACTCGTTGAACCCAAGTCCGAGGTCTCCGTGAGTCCGAGTTAGTCACGAGCGCTCA
>CANMLD010000181.1 GCA_947498315.1 Pseudomonadota bacterium
GGACACCTGCCAGGGCGGCGCCTGCAGCGGCGCGAGCCCGGTGACGTGCAGCGGCGCCACTCAGTGCATCGAGGCTGGGACGTGCAACTCGGCTACGGGAGCCTGTGCGTACCCGAACAAGGCGAACGGCACGTCGTGCAGCGACGGCAACGCCTGCACGCAGACGGACACCTGCCAGGGCGGCGCCTGCAGCGGCGCGAGCCCGGTGACGTGCAGCGGCGCCACTCAGTGCACCGAGGCTGGGACGTGCAACTCGGCCACGGGAGCCTGTGCGTACCCGAACAAGCCGAACGGAACGATCTGCGAGGACGGTAACGTTTGCAGCTACTCCGACAAGTGCCAAAGCGGCTCTTGCGGCGGTATCGCGTACGTTTGCAACTACCCCAATCCCGACTGCGGCGGCAATGGCGGCTGCTATTGTGGCGACCAAGTATGTGGCCCCGGTCAAGGTTGCTGTGGTGACTACTGCATAGGCGCCGGCTTTGAGTGTTACTGAACTCGAGTGCGTCATTACCAGCGTCCCGAGCGCGGTCGGCTGCGCTGGTAAACCCTGGACCAACCGCCGTCTGTCGACCGCCCCGAGCGGACGGGGCCGCAGCGAGGCCGCTCGAGTGCTGGGTAGTGCTGTCGCGGCATCGACGCGAGGGAGCGCACGTGCGCGTCTCCGGCGCTGAAGCGCCCTGGAGAGGGCCGCAGTAATTACGCCCGGCGTCGTCCTAGGCCGAACGCGCGACATAATACCGTGCCCAGGCACATCAACCCGAGTAACAACAGGCCTGACCACGAGCCTGTGGGGCCGCCGGTGCTGCTGCAGCCTGAGTCTGCTGTGGGCGCGGTTTCGCCAGTGCCGTTGGTCCCGTCGGCGGCGTCAGCCGAATCGGTTGCGTCAGCACCATCGGCTGCGTCAAGGGCGTCGGCCCCATCGACCACATCGGATGCGTCAACTCCGTTGAGCCCATCGGCCCCATCGGCCGCGTCGGCGGCGTCCGTCGCATCGGCTGCGTCGTCCGAGCCGTCAGTGGCGTCGGTAGCCCCATCCGTACCATCGGTCGCTTCGGTCCCGTCAGTGGAGTCCGTACTGTCGGTCGCGTCCGTACTGTCGGTCGCGTCCGTACTGTCGGTCGCGTCCGTGGCGTCCGTGGCGTCGGTCGCGTCCGTACTGTCGGTTGCGTCCGTGCCGTCGGTCTCATCGGTGGCGTCAGTGCCATCGGTGGGTTCGTCGGTCTCGTCGATCTCGTCATCGCAGTCGTCGTCGACTCCGTTTGGCGTCTCCGTGGCGGCAGGGTTTGCATCAACAGACTGGTCGTCACAGTCCCCCTGGTCTTCCGAGTAGCCGTCCTGGTCGTCGTCGTAGGCGCTCGTCCCTTCGTCGACGAGGAGGTCACAGTCGTCGTCGACGTCGTTGGCGACCTCGTCCCCACCGGGGTTGACCCCTTTGACCAGATCGTTGCAGTCGCCGCCCCGAGTTGCATAGCCGGCCACCGGTTCACACGAGTCGACCGTATCGGTATCGACGCCCCACGTGTCTCCGTCGCCGTCCTTATAGAAGGTCACGTTCTCGGTCTCGTCGTCAACTACGTCGTCGCAGTCATCATCGATGCCGTTGCAAAGTTCAGCCGCATCGGGGTGAGTGGACCCTACTTTGGGGTCGCAGTCGTCATTGGATGCCACGTAGCCTTGCGGTTGATCGCACTGCTTGATGCTGGCCTCGGGATCGCCGTGCCCATCGACGTCGGCGTCGGCGTACCAAACTTGGTCCAGGCCTTCGTCGGTCTCGCCGTCGCAGCTGTTGTCGATCTTGTCGCAGCTCTCGGTCGCGCTCGGGCTGATCTCGGACTTCGCGTCGTTGCAGTCCTGCGCGTTGTCCGAATATCCTGTCGGCTGCACGCACGCGCGCTTCGGGTTCAGGAAGTAGCCGTAGCCATCCTTGTCACTGTCGACATACCACAGCGGTCCATCCTCATCGACGGACCCATCGCAATCGTCATCCACGTCGTTGCAGAGGTCGTCCACACCAGGCTTGACCAGCCCAGCGTCATCATTGCAGTCGAGAGAGTTAGACACATACCCATCGACCTTCGCTACGCAGGACAGGATACTGGCAGCGCCGTTACCGTAGCCGTCAGCGTCTTTGTCCTTGAACAGTGCTAGGTTGACGCCTTCGTCGATCTCCATGTCGCAGTCGTCGTCCTTGTTGTTGCAACTCTCGAGCGCGCCCTTGAAAACGAGCTTGTCGTCATCGTCGCAGTCATCGAAGTTGGGCACGTAGCCTACGGGGGCGACGCACGCCTCTATAAAGTCCGCCAGCGAGCCCTCTCCGTCTCCGTCCGAGTCGACGAAGAACTTCGTCTTGGCGTTCTCGTCGATGCTGATGTTGCAGTTGTTGTCCTTGAGGTCGCACGCCTCCTGCTCGCCCGGGTTGACGTCCCCATCATTGTCGTCGCAGTCGTTCCCGCCGCAGATGGTCGACTCGAAGCCGTCCTTGTCAACGTCACAGCTCTGAATCGACACCTTCAGCGTCGCCGCCGCGGCGCCGTCTCCACCCGAAGTGCCGGTGCCGTTGACCAGGTTGCCCCAGCCCGTGAGCGTGACGCTTCCGCTCGGTGGTGCCTTGAGCTTGAAGCTAAAGGACACTGTGCCGTTCACATTCAACTTCTTGCCTGCGTGGGTAACCTCGCCACTGGCAAGCTTCGCCATGCTCTCAGCCAAATCCAGAGCGAAGGTGCCGCCCTCGCTCTTTGACACGTTGAAGCCGCCAAAGGTCTGAGTGGCCGACTTCGGGAAAGACAGCGTGTAGATGCCCTCGGCCCCCCCCAGTAGGCTCGTGGGCCCGGTCAGGGAGACGGTCGGGACGGTGCCGCCCATGTGGCAACTATTGCAGCTACCCCCGGTCTTGCCGGTTGAGAACGCAGACGCGTTCATGGAGACCAAAAGAAGAGCGCCCGAGGCGACGAGGTGGTTTAGCTTCATGGCCTGTAACCCTACTGAGTCCTGAGCGCCCCCTCAAGCCTAAATCGTCCGCCGGAGGTGCCGCGATATCGCCTTCCCGCAGATCGTCCTCGACGGCCAATGCACTGTACTCGCGATGGCCACCGCGTCTCTGGTGGCGAAAGCGGGCACTCCGACAGGAACCACGGCCAGGAACTACGGCCAACCTTTCGGACTAACGCCAGCGAGAGCGACGTGAGCGCCGCCAGAGGAGGTAGCTGCACGACCGCGCGGGTGCTGTCTTGGCTCCGGATGGCGATAGCGCGGAGCCCCGTGCGCCACGCGAGGGGGGGAGGTCCATCGGCGCGACCAGGACGGCGTGATCGCGGCCGACCTGTAGCGTCAGAGCGCTGACGCGGTGGAGGGCGGCGAGCTTGGCGATGAGCTCGGGCCGGGCGTCGGCGCGGCGTCTACGGTACAGGTGACCTCGGTCGAGTGGCGGTAGACCGGCTGATTGCATCAGCGCGCCGGCTCGCCCGCGAGCCCCCACCCCGTGAGCGCGTCGGGGCCGTTCGCGGTGAGGGAAAGGGCCAAGAGCGCCGCGCCGCCGACCATGGCCATATCAGACGATCTGCGAGGTGGGAGGCGCCTCGACCTTTAGCGCGGTCGCCAACTCCAGCACGGCTTCGCCCATGTAGACGGCGAGACGCTGGAGGCTCGGGAGTGTGTCGCGGCAGCCCGTGAAGCCGAAGTTCAGCGTGCCGGCGTAGCTCTGGCAGGTGATGTTGAGCGCCTGGCCGTGGATGGGTATGGAGACCGGGTAGACGGCTTCGAGGCGCGAACCGCGGAAGTAGAGCATCTGATCCGGGCCAGGGACGTTGGACACGATCACGTTGAATTGCGGGCGCATACGACCGCTCGTGCGGGTCAAGTGCTGGAGGCCGGAGGGCAGCATGAGGAGCGCGCTCAATTGAATGATCGCGTGTCGCGACATGCCTTGAAGTTGCTCTTTGGCAGCGCGAGTCGAGGCAACGATGGCGTCCAAGCGGGCTCTCGGATCAGCGATGTGGGTCGCGAGCGACGTCAGGATGGACCCGACGGCGTTGCCGCCGCCCGGATCGTCCTTGGGGCGCACGTTGACCGGCAACATTGCGATGAGTGGCTCGGCAGGCAGCACGTCGAGCGCGAGCAAGAAGCGGCGAAGCGAGCCGGCACACAGTGCGAGGACGGCGTCGTTCAGGGTTCCACCGCCGGCTTTGGCGATGGCGCGGATGTAGTCGAGCGGATACTGCTGCGTCGCGAAGCGGCGGTTGCGCGTGATCCGGCGGTTGAGGATGGACATCGGTGCCTGGAGGGGGCCGACGAGGTCTGGGATGGACTTCAAGTTGCCGCGCAGGAGGTCCGAAACGCTACGCGACACCTCGCCCGCGGCCAAGGCTTGGTCGCGCAGGATCGACAACCAACTCGAGGCCGCCGACGCTGGAATCCGCGGCGGCAATGGCATCTCCACGTCGTCCGCCGGGACGATAACGTTCTTTCGCTTCGTGGGTGCAGGCACCGCGAAGAAGAGCGGCCGTTCGCGTTCGTTCGGGTCCGTCGAGAGACAGTTCGCGAGTAGCTTCGAGGCGGTGAAGCCGTCGATGAGCGAGTGGTGGACTTTGGTATAGATCGCAAAACGCTTCCGACCATTACGGTCGGCGAGGCCTTCGATGAGGTGCGTCTCCCAAGGTGGGCGCGTGAAGTCGACTTGATGGCCGTGGAGTCGAGAGACCAACACGCCGAGCTCGCGCTCATCGCCCGGTGCTGGGAGGGCCGAGCGGCGGACGTGATAATCGAGATCGGGCGCCTCGTCCTCGACCCAGCTTTGCAGGGGGTTCATGAGGAAGTCTGGCGTTCGCAGGCGCAGGTTGAACGGCGGTTGCACCGGGTGATTGCGGAGGTCCGCGACCAGGCGCCGCAGGAAGTCGGGCGGGGCGTCATCCGGCAACGTAAAGGGCAACATCGAGCCGACGTGCATCATCGTCTCGCGCGACTCGGTGACGAGGAAGAGCGCGTCGTTGGGGGTCAATCGTTTCGGCGCCATGTTGCCTCTCGGGACCGTAATGTCCGCAGGCTATGCGCCTGTGGGGGCAACGGCAAGCGCCGCAGCGACGACTGCGGGTACGCTCGGCTCGACAATTCTGCTCAGGGGATCGTGAGCGACGTCGTGGCGGTCCCCTTGTTGCCGGCGAGATCCGTGAGCGATGCTGTCGCTGTCCACTTCCCAGTCGGGACGGTGCCCGACCAGCGGTAGCTCGTCGTCGGGCTCGAGACCGGCAGGACGACGTCGTTCAGCCCTGGGCTCGTCAACACTACAGTGACCGAGGCGAGCTCGTTCGGCGCCACCGTGACGACTGCGGTGCCGTTCGACTCACCGGGCGAGGCGCTCAGCGTGGCGCTCGGGTTGCCGGACTTGTCCGACACCGCGGCACCCAGGTTCGTCCCCGGCACCAGCGCCCGGGCCGTGTTCGGACCGTCCCACTCGAAGGTCGCGCCGCCACCGCCGCCTTGTTCGTACATCTCGAGCCGGATTGGGTGCCACCCCGCGGGTAGATTGACGGTAGTGGACACCGGCTCCATGCCGTGATCGTTCCAGTTCTCGTCCATCAGCTCGTCGTCGAGATAGAGCCGGTTTCCGTCGTCCGCCGTGAAGATGAAGGTCCAGAGCCCAGCTTCGGGGAGCAGGATTCCGCCTACCCAACGGATAGCGAACTTGTCGACGGCCATGTCCATTCGGAAGCTGCCCGAGGTGTTTCCGTCCTGCCCGTTCGGCATGTCGACGGGGCCGTCGAGCCGAGCGGCGAGCTGCGTCTCGAAGGTCTTGTAGCTCCCACCCTGAAAGTACTCACCGAGTAGCCCGCCCGGCCGGTAGGTCGGGATCGATGGCGTCGTGACCGAGACTGTATCCGTCGTGACGACGCGGTCCCACAGGTCGGTGAAGGTCCCAGTGACCCCGTAGCTTCCGCCCGCATCGAGCCCGATGACGGTGCTGTGTTCGCGCGTGGCGTCCGGCAGGGCCAGACTGCCGCTCTTGCTGCCGGTCCAGTCGAGTCGCAGCGACGCTGGCAAGGACGTCGCTCCACGGAGGCGGGCCCATCGGGCGCCATTGGCATCGAGCTGCAGTGTGGCCGCGAGGTCGGGCGTGCCCGGGGGCGGGGCTTCAGAATAGCCGAGCTGGGCGCCTGCGAGCGGCTCGAGTAAAGCGCCTTCGGGACCGAAGAAGAGCTGGAGGTGGGGGTGAAGGACGTCCCTCTGGATGCGAAGCGAGAGTGGATACCAACCCTGGCTGAGCTCCACGCGTCGGTCGAAAGCGATGACCTCGCCCCCGTCGGCCACGTCCACAACGCCGTAGCCCGCGAGGCTGAGCTGGGCAGCGCCGCTGACCATGAGGACGAGACGGTAGACGCCGGCCGTCTTGACCTCGAGCCCGCCGTCGATGGCGATGAGCAGCTCGGCCTTCGGGAAACGGGCTCGCGAGCCGGTGTCCGGAGTGAGGTCCACCGCGCGCAGTAGCTCGAGCTCGCCGCCGCTGGGGAGGGGCCCCGACAAGTCGAGTGGCTTCTCGCCGGGGAAATAGCGGACGAGAAGTCCGCCTGGGCGGAACGTCGCGGCACCGGGCTCCAGCAGCGGGACTCCTGCGTTGGCGCTGGCGTCGAGGTTGTTGGCCCCTTCGGCGTCGCTCTGACCAGCGTCCGACCCGTGGCTGTCATCGTCGTTCGTGTCGACCTCGGCATCACCGCCGGCTGAACCATCGGAGCCGGAGAGCGGCAGGTCTTCATCAACGATGGCCGCATCCGGGCTCACGGTCATGTCGGCGAGCCCGGCCGTGTCGTCCGACGACGTGCTGGCGGCGTCGGTGCCACAACCGAGCGCCAAGGCCCAGAGGAGCGACACCGACCGGCGTAGTCCCAAGCTCATGTGAAGAGCGGCAGCAGTGCGGCGTTCAGCGGGAAACGCTGAGCGACCGGGTTCAGATCCAGCGCCGCGAGGTGGCGTAAGGCCTTGTGCACGTGTTCGGGCGTGATGCGGATCCCGCTCGCCGGATCGGGCTCGAGGGTCTCGGGGTCGACCGCGATCGGCTTGTGATAGGCGTCAGTCGTTCCAACGACCCGATTACCTGTGATACCGGGCCCCATGAACGCCATCGACGTGATGGACCAGTGGTCTTTTCCGTTGCCCTCGTTGTACCAGGGCGTGCGGCCGAAGTCGGAGCCGATGATGACGACCACCTTATCCGCGACCCCCTGACGCGCGGCCTCTTCCATCAAGAAGTCGACGCCTTCGGTGAGCGCCTGCATACGCGGGAAGTGGTTCTGGTCGTGGTTGCCGTGTGTGTCGAAGCCCCCGATGGTGAGGTTCGCGCTGACGGCGAGCCCCGCCTTGTAGGCCGCGACGGCGAGCTGCGCCTGCCGCTTCAGCCCATTGTTCGACGTGTCGAGTGTCGCCGGCAGCACATCGCTCAGCAGGCGCAAGTCCGAGCTGCCGAGGCGCGCACTGTAGAGCAGGGACAAGGACTTCGATTCACGCGGCAGCTTTGCGGCGGCTTGGAGCCGGCCGAGGCGTTCTGCGCGTGCGCTCTGGACGCGGTCCCAGGTGTCTACGCTGTGGTATGTGCCTTCTGGCTTGTCGGGGTCGATCCGGTTTGGCCACGCGAGCTTGGTCAGCACGCTGGGGCTCCCGACGCGGGTCGGCGCGACGAGAGACCCAGTCACGTCGTAGCCGCCGTTCGACAAGAAGGACAGCGGCGCTTCGGGGCCAAGCGACGCGGCGACCACGGCTGAGAACGCGGGGTAGCCTTCGGGCAGCTTGCCGCTCCACACGTTCCGGGTGCCGCTGTCGTGGCCGTTCGTCGCCGTGTCGATGCCGTTCACGACCAGGAGCTTGGCTCCGTACTTCTCGAAGAACGCCTGATTGCCGGCGACGGGCGCATACCGGTGCGCTCCCGCGACGCCGATGGTGTCGGCGAGGTACTTGTTCACCGGCGCCGGGTCATCGACGCCCTGACTGCCCTTTGGATCGCAGAAGCTCGTTGGGTCCCAGCCGCCGCTTGCGTGGACGGTGACCCACAGCAGGCCCTGGTAACTCGTGGGGCCTGCGGCGGCCGCGGTTCGAGGACCGAAGAGTGAACCAGCGCCCACGACGCCAAGGGAGGCCGCTGAGCACATCTTCAAGAAATCGCGTCTGTCGAGCTGCTTCGTCATGACACTGACCTCACACGCGAACGGAACCCAAGAGGGATGCCACGGGGATCTCGAGTTTGGCGCCTCATTCGTAGAGGAAGCGCGGGTCGGTGAGGAGGTACGCGACGACCGCGGTCCACGCACGGACCGTGTAGGCGTCGTCCTTGCTTACGGCCCACTCCGAAGCTACCGTCGAGCTGCTCCACCAGTCCTTTGTCGCAGAACAGGTGGCCGAGAGCGAGGCGCTCTCGGTCCCTGCGACGACGGCGGCGCGGCCGGCTTCCCACGTGTCGTGCCAGAGCTGCCAAGTCGCTTCGAGCTCGTCGTGGTCAGGTGGGAGCGTCTCGCCAAGTAGCCGCTGATGCAGGCTGCGAATGTTCTCTCGGATGGCGTCGACCGCTTTCGGTACCTCGAAGCCGTTGGCGTCGACTGGCTGGTAGCCCCGCTCCACCTGCGGGAAGAGCCGTCGCTCCCAGGCTGGGCGTGCGAAGTCCTGCGACACCGCTCGACAGGCCACCTCGTTCGCCATGCGCTCCTGCACCGCGGCCATCATGCCGCTCGGGTCTGCGATGCGCTGCGTGACCTGGTCGGAGTCGATTCCGCCGTAGAAGAGCCGGTATTGGCCTCCGTCGAGGAGCGTATCCACCGACGTCGGGGTGCTGCGCCATGGGTAGCCCGTGGTGGCTGACACCTTCCGTGACAGCAGCTCCGGGGTAAGCAGCCGCCCCCGGCCAAGCGAAGCGAGCGCCACAGTCCGGAGCGCGTCCGGGTAGGTCTCGACGTCGACGGCGCGGTACCACTTGCTGATGACGATAGCCTTGAAGGCCACTTTGATGTCGAGCTTGGCTGCAACGAGCTGGGCCGCGACGCCCTGCAGGAACGCTTCTTGTTCGTCCCAGGCGGCCTTGCGCGCCGTGAACTCCTCATCGGACGTGATGGAGTCATCGAGCTCGCTCGGCGGCTTCAGGGGTTCCACGCCGGTGAGCATGCGCCACACCATCTTCACCACGGCGGTTGGGAAGCGAGGGTCATCCGCAATGTGGGAAGCCAGCCACTGAAGGCCCTTCTGGCTCTGGTCGGCCGGCAAGACCTGGCCCTCGAAGCCGGGCGGACGCATGTCGCCGTGCCATCCGCCTTCGGGCGGCTGGAAGCGACCCATCGCCGTCCAGCCGGAGAACGCGCCCGCGACCGGGTCCACGATCTCATGACAGATGCTGCAGGACGGGTTGAACAAGGTCGGGTTGTGGTCCTCGATGGTGGTCGGGTCGATGGGCTGTTCGGCGAGCGCGAGCACGTCGGTACCGAGGAAGAGCCGCCAAACCATCTTCGCCCGCTGACGGTTTCGGTTGGTATCGGTCGTCGGGAACCGGTTCAGGAACATTGGGTCAGTGAGCACGCCCGCGTGCGGTAGTCCGGGGACGGTGGCTTCGGCCTGCTCTTCTGGGTCGAGCGGGTTGTTCCATACGACTTGATCGTAGACTCCGAACACCCGTGCCGAGAAGGGGTTCACGACCACGTAGTCAGCCGTCAGCACCTCGCTGAACGGCCGGTTCTGGCTAACGACCCAGGAGATGAGCTCGAGGGGCGCCTGCGCGACTGCGCGATTGGCGTGCAGCTTGCCGAGGTTCTTGGTCGAGGCGTCGGCCGCGTAGCCCGGCTGCTCAAACCACTTCCGAGCCGGGAAGTCGCCCTCGTTCAAGAGGTTCAGAGCGTCTTGGTTCTTGTCGTAGCGGTTGGTCAGGATGAGGTCGTTCCAGGCCTCCTTCAGCCGCTCGAGGAAGGCGGGCTCGTCGAGGAGCGCGCTCAGGGCCGTGTCGAGCGCGGCGTCACCATTGACTTCGAGAGAGGTGCGCTCGGACACGGTCGGGAGACGACCCGCGAGGTTCAGGGTCGCCTTGCGGAAGGCGTCTGCGGCGCTGCTTACGACGACGCCCCCGAAGAAGCCCGCATCATCGACTGGGCCGGGCTCACAGGTGACGGGATTGTCCAGCCGGGAGACGAGCTCTTCGAGGTCGGCGTAGAGCGGGGTCCCGACGGGGACGACCTGTCCGCCGCCGTGAGGCGCCTGGGCGCTCGGCTTCGCGAGCAGAAGCGACACCCCGCTATAGTCGTAGTTCGAGATCTCGCGGAGGACCCCGAGGTTGTAGTCGAGCCACCCGGGCCAGCTCTCACTTCGAAGGACCATGCGGGTCGCTTTCGCCGCGCCGGAGCTCGAATGGCATGCGATGCAGGTGGTCGCCATGACCGGGGCCCAGATCTTCTGCACAAAGAAGGAGTCCGTCGGGATACAGGGCGCTCGTGGCTCGTCCGTGTCGGGCTCGTCGACGAGCGCGGTGTCCATTTCGGCGGCGTCGGGCAGGGTATCGTCAGGTGCGCTCGCCCCGGTGTCTTCGCTCACGGCGCCGTCTGGGCTTTCGATCGCGACGGCCGAGGTCCCATCTGCCGAGCAGGCTCCGAGTAGCAGCGCTAAATATACTGGGCCAACCGGTCTAAAATAGTTGCGTTTGATTGCCATGGAGCCTCCGCCCGCGAGCAGGGTAGCGCGCGAGAACGGCCCTTGTCACTTCTGCGCCGGCGATTTTTCGGCGGCTCGCGTCGCGGCCTTGGCCGGCAGTTGAGACCGCCGATCGCGCCCGCGATGAGCTCGATGGCGTTTGGCTTCCTCAGATTGCGTGAGCGGGCCCTTGCCCGCGGGTCAGAGAGCAGTCGTCGCTGGCCCTTTCGCTGGCACGACGCGTTCGTTGCTGACGAAGACGTAACACGCTCTCGTGACTGACTCGATGTCCGGGGCTGCTGCCGGCGATGCCGGCGCGGCGCTCAGTGCTGCTTCTGAGCGCTCAGCGGTCAGCGGTCGGCGGTCAGCTCCGGTCGGCCGACCGGCCGACTTGTCTCGCACTGCGCGGCGCTTCCCTCGCCTTGCCGGGCTGACCGCTGAGCGCTCGTGACTGGCTCGATGTCCGGGGCTGCTGCCGGCGATGCCGGCGCGGCGCTCAGTG
>CANMLD010000182.1 GCA_947498315.1 Pseudomonadota bacterium
CCATGCGCCATCTCGAAGCGGCCGAGCCGGCGGTTGAGCGCCCCCGTGAAAGCGCCTCGTTCGTGACCAAAGAGCTCCGACTCGAGCAGGGATGGAGAGAGCGCGGCGCAGTTCACGCGGATGAAAGCCTTGCTGCGTCGCGGGCTCCCGTAGTGGGTGGCGTGAGCCACGAGTTCCTTGCCAACGCCGCTCTCGCCCCGGAGGAGGACCGTCGCGTCGGACGGGGCGACCTGCCCCACCATCTCGTAGACCCGCTCCATCGACTTCGAGTTGCCGACGAGGTTCTCGGGTCGCGCGATGGTCCGCACTTCGGAGAGCTCCGCTCGGCGCTCCTCGATGAGCAACTGACGGAGACGCACGGCCTGCGCGACCATGGACGCAATGATGGTGAGAACGTGGAGGTCGTCCTGTACGGAACGCGATGGCCCCTTGCCTCGGCCGCCGCCGAGTGTGCCGACCAGCTCGCCATCGACCTTGATTGGCACGCAGACGAAGGAGGCTTCTCGGAAGCGCATGCCAACGCCAGTCTTATTCGAGAACTTGGGATCGTCGGCGATACGCTCAATGGCGATGGGCTCACCCGTCTTCAGGACTTCGCCAGTGCGGCCCTCTCCTTTCTTCCAGACCCCGCGCCGCCGCTCTTCATCGAGTAGACCAGACGCGACGTCGATGGTGACGTCGCCCGTCGAGCGGTCGAGGAGCGTGAGCGTGGCCCAGTCAAAGCGCTTCGCCGTCGTGAGTCGATCGAGGACCGGTTCGAGGACCGGTTCGAGGACCTCGCGCAGTCTGGGAGCGGCGTCGAGCGCCTGACTGATCTCGAAGAGAAGTCTGAGTTCGCTTTCGGATGGCCCAATCATCGGGCGCGATGATGCACGAGGCGCAGGAAAGATACAGAAGGGAAGGAACGTGAGGCTTGGCCCACGCGACCATTGGAGGCGCAACCTTTTCAGCTTGCTTGGAACGACAAGCGTTGGTACGAAGCTCGCCTTATGCGAATGAACCACCTCGCCTGGACCCGTCTCGTCGCTGTCGGTCTCGTCGCTCTCGGTCTCGCCGGGACAGCGTCAGCCGAAAAGAACACTCCGAGCAGCCTCTTCGCGCCGGCCGCTACTCACCTGCTGACGAGCGGCGGCGGCGTCCACGTCCGGGTTGCAGAGCGAGCCTACGGGACCGAGAAAGCGATAAGGCTGTTCAAGCAGGCAGTCGCGAAGGTCAAGGTAGCGATCCCCGGCACACCGGACCTGATGGTCGGTGACCTCAGCTTCCACGGTGGCGGCCGCATGAAGCCCCACCGCTCGCACCGCGACGGCCGCGACATGGACGTCAGCTACTACTTCAAGGACGGCAAAGCCCGGAAGTGGTTCGAGCGCGCAACGCTCAAGAACCTTGATGTGAAGCGAACTTGGGCTTTCATCTCGGCGCTCCTCGACACGGGCGAAGTCCAGTATATCTTCATTCAGTCTCGGCTACAGAAGGTGCTGTACGCACACGCTCTGAAGACGGGGACCTCGAAAGCGACGCTCGATCGGCTCTTTCAGTGGCCGCGCGGTCGTCGCAACAAACGAGGCGTCATAAGGCACGAGCGTGGTCACGACGACCACATCCACATCCGGTTCACAGACCGCTGATCGGCGTCGGGTTTTCCCGGACCGAACAGGCGCGTGAACCAAGCGACCCTCCCCGGGGTCGTCGGTGCAGCGCGAGAGCGGCGTCAGAGCCCGGAATCGGCGTACCCAAACGAGCCAATCGCCACCCGGCGCGGGTTCGTCTGCCCTTCCCTCTACTCCACGAACGATGGCACCGTAGGCACCGGGCCTGAACCCGCCCGCGGGCGGCTCCTCGGCGGATCTACCAACGTCATGCAGAAGCTCATCATCATCGGCAGCGGGCCCGCGGGCCTCACCGCTGCGATCTACGGCGCTCGCGCCGGCCTGGCCCCTTTGGTCATCGAGGGTCCCGAACCCGGCGGCCAGCTCACGACCACCAGCGAGGTCGAGAACTTCCCCGGCTTCGAGCACGGGATTCAGGGGCCGGAGTTGATGGACATCTTCCGGAAGCAGGCCCAACGATTCGGTGCCGACGCGCAGTATGGGCTCGTGACCAAGGTCGACTTCTCGACCTGGCCTTTCAAGATCTGGATCGACGACGACCGTCAAGAAGAAGCCGCAGCGGTGATCCTGTCGACCGGCGCGTCGGCGAAGTACCTCGGCCTCGAGAGTGAGAAGAAGCTCATCGGGCATGGCGTCAGCGCGTGTGCGACGTGTGACGCGTTCTTCTTCAAGAACAAAGAGGTCGTGGTCATCGGCGGCGGCGACTCTGCCATGGAGGAAGCGAGCTACCTGTCGCGCTTCTGCTCGAAGGTCACCTTGATTCACCGCCGGGGTGAGTTCCGCGCGTCGAAGATCATGGTCCAGCGCGTCATGGACAATCCCAAGATCGACGTGATCCTGCACCACACGGTCATCGAGGTCCTGACCGAAACCGGCCAGGAGGTCGTGGGCGTGATGCTCGAAGACCTCCGCAATGGCGAGCGCCGCCCGTTCAAGACCGACGGCATGTTCCTCGGAATCGGTCACACGCCGAACACCAGCGTCTTTGCAGGCCAGATCGAGCTAGACGCTGACGGCTACGTCGTCGTGAACGGAACCCATACGTCGGTCCACGGCGTGTTCGCGGCAGGAGACCTCGCCGACAAGAAGTACCGGCAGGCGATCACCGCCGCGGGTATGGGCTGCGCGGCCCTCCTCGACGCAGAGCACTTCCTCGCCGATAAGGGCCTCACCTGATCGGTAGACTGAAGGCGAGCGCTCACGGTAGGTCAGGGCAGCAAGAAACGTCGGAGCTGCCCGGCCGAGTCGAGCCCTACGACGGCATCGACTTCGACTTCGACGATCGCAACCAAAGGTAGACCCGGCACGCTGCCAGACGTGACGGAGGCGAGCCGAAACGGCGCCGGCTCGAAGGGGTTCGACGCGACGCCATCCGACGTGAGAGAGACGAGGCTGCGGCCACCCGCCGCCGTCCCGATGACGCGGTCGCCGCTTCCTACGAGTGCGCCCAACGCCGGCGAATCTTCCACTACCAGCCCCTTCTCGTTTCGAAGGTAGCCGTCACGGTCTCGAAGGAGCCGGTTGCTCGTCACCGCGTCGACCACGGCGTCGCCACCGAGCGGTACGACGTCAGCGACGGCGATGACGCCATCGGTCACCGTCACGACCACCATCCGGTCTGGGAGCCCGAGCACGAAGCCGCTTTCGCCAGGCGCTGCGGCGAGGGAGGTCGCGGTGATGGACAGCGGCTTCCCCGAGCCGGCCTGCACGAGCGGCACGGTCTCTGACGCGACGCCGGAGGAGACGAGGCGCACGCCGGGGACGCGCTCGCCATCGGCGTCGCTCGCCACGATCCAGGCCACATCGTCGCCGACCCGAACGACGGCGAGCGTCTCGTCCTCGGTCAGCGACGGCGTCCCCGAGTCCGGAAACGCAGCGAGTCCCGTCCTCAGGCCCGCAAAGGCGATGGTCCCCACTCGCGCCAGACCCCGCGCGGGCCAAGCGTCAGAAGCCGCAGCGATAGGGAGCGCTGCAGAGACCGTCGATTCGCTCCCATCCCCGGGCGAGCTGACGACGTGAAGCTCGGCCGCACCGCCACTGTCCGAAGCACTGCCTGAAATGCGCAGCGTGGCGACCCCCGACTCGGTAGAGGCCAGCGCGGTCCCGAAGGCTGGCGAGGTGAGCGGCAAGGTCGTTGCAGTCAGTGGCGGGCACTCTCCGGCGCAGCTCTCATCGCCGAGGACGACGCCAGCGCCCAGGAGCCGGCCATCGTCGAGGCCGACCGTGACGGAGCCGACGATCCCGTCGAGCTCTGCCGTTTCGCCCGCGTCGAGTCGGGTCCAATCGACGGTGCCTCCTTCGGCAGTGAACCAGACCTTGACCTGGCGGTAGTCCTGCCCGAACGCAGCCGCGGTGCGTTGGTCCACTGGGAGCGTCACGGAGACACGCTTGCTGGGGGACGCAGCGAACGTGACCGAGAACATCGGGCCGACGCTCGCCGCCGCCACTGGCAAGCTGGCCGGCGGCGTGACGGACGTCACCGTAACGGCCGTGCTACCCGCGAAGGCGTTGGGCGGCACCGACACGACGACGCCGGCGAACGCGCCTCGCCCTATGAGCGAGCCGCCTTCCGCCCCGATGACGCCGGAGAACGCCGACGCGGTGAGAGGCGGCGCGTCTTCGGACTCAGCGCAGCCAGCTGCGACCGAAGCGAAGAGCGCGAAGGAACTCAAAGTACAGAGGGAGAGCGAAGACCCACTTTTCATGACGAAGAGCCTAGCATGCGGGCGGGTCGCTTCGCCCATGTGCGTGGTCTTAGGCCGACTTAAACCCGCATCACGGCGCGATGCAGAGGGCGTCGTAGCGCACGACGACGCTCGCCCCTGGCCCAGGAAAACAGACGCTGTCGAGCCCGAAGAGGAGCTCCCGGGAGACGAGGTCGTAGCTCCAGCCGCTCGCGCAAGCGACGCCGTTGACGAGGACCTCGATGGAGCCCTCGTCCGGCAGCTCCGATAGGCGGAAGCGCTGATTGGGCTTGAACGCGTCATTGCCGAGCTGCTCGAGGATGGACGGGCCCGACTCGTTGCCGAAGGCGCAAATCGAGAAGGTCGTCCCTCCGAGGGCCGCCACGGCTTCGTGATATCGAACGCCGGCTTCGGCACCCGACTTCGGGCCACCACCAAACTGGTAGCACTCGGCGTCGCAGGCCGGGCATGGGCTCGCACCGCCACCACACCCGCCGAAGGGGAGCTCTGCCGTTGTGGCGTCGCCGATGATCCCGTAGGCCTTGAGGAACCCGGGCGGTTTCAGCGACGCAAAGAAATCGACGAAGCTCTGGACGGGTGTCTCGCAGGCATGTTCGTCCTCGTCGCTCACCCACACGAGCGCGAGGAGAGCGCCATCTCGAATGAACCCGCGATTGGGCGCACCACACTGGCCCTCGATGCAGCTCGTCCCGTCGGGGCAGCCTTCGGAACACGGGATCTTGGGGTCGTAGAGCAGGTTCGGCTGCAACGCCATCCACGCGGTCTGTAGACCTCGCTCGTCGCCACTGCCATCGGTCCCAACGGCCGCCGACGATGCGAAGCTCCACGGCCACGCGTTGTTGGCGAAGGGACGCCGTATCTCGCCGTTCTCATTGACATCTGTGGTGATGACGCCGATCTGAAAGTCGACCTGCCACGACGACGCGGCGGCGAGGAGGGCTTCAAAGCCCTTGATCAGTGCGTCTTGTTCGTCCCCCATGGAGCCACTCGAGTCGACGACGAAGAGGAGGTCGACCGCGAGCTCGTCGACCTGCTTGAAAGCGTCCTGCCGCTTTTCGGTGAGGGCGCCGATGCCGGTGAGCGCCACGACGGCGGTGCTCCCGTTCGGGCTACCGACGCCGCTCCCGTTGAAGCGCAGCTCGCACGTTGCGGCGCCTGGGGCGATCGGCGAGAACCGGACGGGCACCGGGACTGGACCGGCTGCGCTACTCGGCACGGGGAGCGACACCGGCAGCGGCGGCAAAGCGACGGTGAAGACGCCGTCGCAGCCTGGACCGAGGGTCAGCCCGGCGAAGTCGAGCGGCGCCTCGCCAAGCCGAGTGAGCTCCACGGTCGCTGCAGTAGACGCACATCCCGGAGAGGTCAGCGGGAAGATGAGCGACGGAGGCGTCGCGCGTATTCCGGAGTCGCCAACGGTCGCGCGTAAGGTCGCTGGGATCCCGCCGTAGGGAGACAGTCGCTGGAGGACAGGGGCGTCGGGCGCGAGACCTCTGGCGAAGGTCACCACCGGTAGCGCTCCTCGGGGTCCAGTCCCGAGCAGGTCGCCACCCTCAGGATCGTAAGTCGCCGTAAAGCGGATCGGGAGGGTCATGAACTCGCCGCTGAGGAGGACGATCCCTGCATCGGGTGGGTTGCTGCCGAGCCCAAAGGACGCGCTGGGTCCGAAGCGAGGCACACAGGGACCAACGATATCTTCGCAATCGACGAACGCAGCGGTGCGGTACACACACGGCAAGGAGCCTTCGTTCAGGAGTATCAGCTCTCGTTCGACGACGGCGCCCGGGCCGACCGCGCCGAACTCGATGGTCTCGGGGGCGATGGTAGGCAGGCACTCTGGGAACGCGCTGTGGCGAGCACGTAGAGCGACGAGGGCGCTCGCGTCCGCGGGATCGTCCGAGAGGACCTCGATGGCGCCCCAGACCACTCCTTCGGCCTCCCCCGGGTTCTCGTAGCTGGCGACCACCTCGGCAGTACCGCCGCGGGCGAGCGTGAACGGGAGGGCCGGTGCGCTCGCAACGCGGAAGCCGGTGGCGCTGTCGGCAGTCGTCGCGATGGCGTCGACTCGGACCGGCACCTCACCCTCATTGACGACTCGGAGCCGGCGCTCGACCCGATGCAGCGCGGCAACGACACCGAAGTCAACGACATCGGGCGGATAGAGCGAGAGCGATGGGTAGGCGGCTCGCCCCGTGACGGCGATGGACCGAACCCGGACGTTGCGGACGTCGTCCGACTCGATCTCCAGAGCGCCGAGCGCTGGGCCAACCGGCTCGTTGGGCGCAAACCTCAAGACAAAGCCGACGCCCTCGCCAGAAGCGAGAGTGAAGGGCGCCGCAGGCGCGCCAATGAGCGTGACCTTGGTCGCCGTCAGCGCTTCGAGGCGAGAGACCTCGATGGGCCGGGCGCCGTTGTTCGACAGGGTGACGCTGAGGAGACGAGACTCCCCGACCGCGAGCCAGGCGAAATCGAGCCGGGCGGGATCGAGCTTCAGCCCTGGGTGGCGTGCGTAACCCGTGACGGGTACGGCAAGACCGTCCACGACCGGATGTTCCGCACGCACGACGAGGCGCGCGAGGTGCGTCACATCAGCGAGCCCCGGTTGCGGCGAATAGCTCAACGTGCACTGAAAGGAGGAACCGACAGCGACCGTGAGAGGGAGAGCGGGGGCGGTCACGACCGCGAAAGGCGCGCCCACGTCGAGCTCGAGCCCGAGGCCCGTCACGGTGACGTCGCTCGAGCCTTCGTTGGTGAAGGTGAGCGTCGACTCATCTCGGGTACCGACGCCGACGTCGCCGAACGCGACCTGGGTGGGTTTGGCGATGAGGACTGGAGCGGGCGGAAGGGTGGTGACGCTCACGCGCGTCGTCGTAGGCGCGGGCCCATCGTGTTCGATGACCAGAATCGCGGCGTCGGGGAGCGCGTCGGTCGCCGTGTACGTGATTTCGACCACGCCGACCTCGTCAGGCGCGAGGCTTGACGGATACGTTGCGATTCGGAGTTCGCCCGGCGCTTTGGTCGATGTGTCGCCTTCGAGGCGAGCCGACACGATCTGGATGGGGCCGGTCTCGCCGACGTTTCGAAGCTCGAATGGGCCGTCGTGGCGACGCCGATGCCTCTCGAGGCGATGGTGATCGATCCGGGGCTCACGTCGAGGCGACGGTCGTCGCCGACCGAGAACCGCTCGCTGCACGAGGTACACAGCAGTATCGCCAACGACAGCAGCAGAAGAGCCGCTGTCGAACTCAGACTGCGCCAGACTCGGCGGTGATCCCGTACTCCCGTGCGATTGCCAACATGCAAGCGAGCTGCCTCCCGCGGTGTACCCGAACGTACCGCACGTTCGCTGAGCGGCAAGCCCTCATGATACGCGCATCCATACTATGCGACTGAAATCCTGTCGCGCCGAGGACGATATCGTAGCGCCCCCCAGTCACGCGGTCGGCCACGTCCTGAATGCGACGAGGTGAGCCGTCGCACCACTCGAGCTCCGAGAAGCCGAACGCCGCGATGAGGCGATCGCGCAGGCTCGGGTCTTCTCGATTGCTGACAAAGATGGCGCGTCTGTCGACAGTGATGGGGCGTACCCGTGAGAGGAGCTCGCCATGACGGACGGCGTCGTCGACGTCGGGTTCATCGTCGAACTCACGTGTCTCGATCGCGAGGGTCACCGCCGGGATCCCGATGAAGCTCTGAGACGGGTCGAGGCCACTCAGGTCATCGGCCTCGAAGACACCAAACTCCTCGAGGAGGCGCCGCAAGTGCTTTCGCAGCCGTCGCTCTTCGAGCTGATCCGGAGTCATGGCGAGGACGATGGACTGGTGATGGTCCCGGAGGTTTCCAGCGAGGCGGGCCGGTTCGAGGACGCCCAATGCCTCCTTGATCCACGAACGGACGTCGTCGGGCGGGGTGTCCGCGAGCGGCCTGTTCTTAACGACGGCCTTCCGGCGCAATTGTAGACGCTTCGCGTCTGGATCTTCGCCGATCTCCGTGGCCCAGTTTCGCGTGGGCGTGTAGTCGGCGCTCACGACGCGGGTGAGCGCTTCATCGTGTGTCACGGCCGTGAGCCAGCGAATACGCCCCATGACCTTCCCCCAAATGAGGAAGTCAGTCGTGTGCCCACGGAGCCAGCGCGCCAGTCGTGCAAGGCGGATGAGCTCCGCACGCACCTCCGGGTTCGGCCTCTTCAGCTCATCGGACGCGAGAGGCGGTTCTCGGTCGATAGGGCCGCAGTGGCGTTCGATGCCCCGACGCAGCTCGGCCATGCGTTCGAGCGGCTCGTTCGGAGGTGGCTCCATTGCCCGCAGGTCGGCCCACCCGTAGTCGTCGAGCCCTTGCTCCTCATCTCGGGCTTCGACTTCTGCAAGCCGCCCCTCGGCCTTCTCGGCGACGTCGACCCAGCTGGCTGCCGCGAGCGGACGCGACTTCCCAAGGAGCTCTCGCATGACCTCGCCAGGCGTGGCGTCGACCTTCAGGGCGGCGACGTTCCCTGGCCACCAGAGCTTCGAGAGCAGTCCGAGGCGACGCGCCAGGTCGGTGACGGTGTCGACTACCTTCGGGTGCCGATTGGACCCATCTTGCTGAGCGCGTGCGTGAGAGATCCAGGCCAAGATCTGGAGCTTCTGACGTTCAGGCGTCATCAGGGCCAGCTCGGGCTGTCGGTCGTCGATGAGCTTGATGAGGTCGCGCACTTCGCTGATCGCGACGACCGGGTTGACATCCGGCGGGGCCACGACCGCTGGCGTGTAACGGAGCGGCGGTTCTGCGAAGGGTGCTCTGTATGCCGTTGCGCTAGGGGCCCTTTCGATGGCGGAGGCGCCAAGCATGGGTACGCCTGACGTGAGCACGTCGGTCGACGTCCGTAGTCGCTCCGACGTGGGCGGGACAGACAACTGCAGCACCGACGCCGTGGCCTCTCGGACCTCGGCCAGGACGGAGACCAGCGCAGTCTCACCGGACCGCGCTCCCGTGTCCGCGCTGTCGGGACGGCCAACCACGTCGCGGGCAAACGCCATGCGAGCGAGGTGGGAGGGGAGGAGTTGGCTCAACGCATGGCGCAAGGCGTCGTCATCGTTCACGCCGCGGCCAAGGACCCGCTCATGGCCGCGCGAGATCAAGCAGTCCGAAAACCCATCTCGTCGATACGCGATGGCATAGCCGTATGCTTGTAAGCTCGTTGTAAGTGCGACAGTGGGTGCACTCAGGATTGGATCGACCTGTAGCTCGGTGGCGATCGTCGGCGGAGGCAAATCAGCGACCCGAGGCAAAGGGCTCATCGAGTCGCTACGATGTCGGGTGTCGGCCATTGATCCCACTGTGCCATCCTTCTCGGCACCGGCTCGCCCGGCTCACTACCGGCGTGAAGACGCCATGGAGCCCGAACTGAGGCCGCGCCGAAGGAGGATTGTAAGGTTCGATTAAGGCGATGACAAGGCGTCACAAGCTCCCCAAATCGTCGGCGGCCTTGCCGCCTCCTCTTGGGTCGCGTTTGACCCGATACCTGCGGCGGTGAAGTTCGCGGCGACAGGGGTTCAGTTCGTGCTCAACAAGCCCCCAGGAGGTCCCAGATGAGTGTCACAGCCCCCTACCGTCACCCACGTTCACCTTCGCAAGCGTCTCTCGGATTCGGAGCTCTCGTGCGAGCTCGCCGTTTCGGCCCGTCGTGAGCGCGCGGCCCTCGCGGCGCTCCTCGGCTACCTCGGGCAGTTCGACGAACGGAAGGTCTATGCGGCCGCGGGCTTCACATCGCGGGCTTCACCTCGCGGGCTTCACCTCGCGGGCTTCACCTCGCGGGCTTCACCTCGCGGGCTTCACATCGCGGGCTTCACATCGCGGGCTTCACATCGACTATGGCGTACGCGGTCCACCACTTCGGCTGGCCCGAGGCGTCGTCGTGGAACTGTACCCAGGCGAGCGCATCCAGGCGGCTCGACTCTGCATCCGAATCTCGGTGTTGCTCGGCGTCATTGCAGACGGCGGGCTTCACCTCTCGGGCGTCTGCATGCTCGCGCCCATCACGAACGACGAGACGCTCCCGCGCATCCTCGTCGACGCGCCCGGGCTGAAACGGTGGGAGCTCCAGATGTACATTGACGCGCTCCGACGGGAACAGACGCGCTGCGCCAGGAACAGACGCCCACGAAGGCGCTGCCGCCCCCGCCGCCATCACAACTCGACCTCAGCGTCGTTGAGGCGACGAACGCGGAGGCCGGTCGTTACGGCGCCGCCCCAATCGCCCGGCCGGCGCCCGAGCCGCCTGACCCGCGGTGGCGTCGGCCGCTCCTGCCGCCCCCGCGATCCGCCACAACCCGCGCACTCGGCGTGAAGGTCGACGCCGCCTTCGAGGGCACTCTCGCCCGCGCCCGCGCGCTCCTCGCTCACTCCCACGCGGGTCGGGACGACGCCGTCCTGCTGAAGCGCGCCCTCGACCTGCTCATCGAAACCGAGCAACGGCGGCGCTTTGGCTCCAAGTCGTCGCGCTCCCGGGCGGGAGGCTCCACCCCGAAGGCTCGAAGCGAGCGGAGGGCCGTGCCCGTCGTCGTCCGAAACGAGGTCTTCGTCCGCGACGGCGGCCGCTGCACCTTCACGAGCGACGAC
>CANMLD010000183.1 GCA_947498315.1 Pseudomonadota bacterium
GCCTGCCGCGCCGCCGGTCGCCCCCGCCGCCCCCGAGGCCGGCCCAGCGGCGCCTGCCGCGCCGCCGGTCGCTCCAGCGGCCCCGGCCCAGTCGCCCTGACCGCCATGGAGAACACGGGCCAGACTCCCCTTTCGAGTTCGTCGAAACCAGCCCGCAGCGGGGTGGTCACAGTCGTTCTCCACGCCCATCTGCCTTACATCCGCCACCCGGAGTGGACGAGCTTCTACGAAGAGACCTGGCTCTATGAGGCCATCAGCGAGACGTACCTCCCGCTCCTTCGGATGATGGACACGCTCGAAGCCGAAAATGTCGGCTTCCGCCTGACGATGTCCGTCACGCCACCGCTCTGCGAGATGCTTGCAGACACGCTCTTGCGTGGGCGCTTCGCCAGCCGCCTCGACGCGCTCGAGCGCACCGCGCGGAAGGAAGCCGAACGCCAGGATGGTACGCCACTTGGCGAATCGGCCCGCTTCGCAGCGCAAGAACTCGAATCCGTCCGCGCGACGTGGGAGCGCTGGGACGGTCAGGTGCTCGCTGGGCTTCGCCACCACGAGGAGCGCGGCTGCCTCGAGCTCATGACCTGCGCCGCGACCCATGGCTACTTGCCGCTCATGGCAACCGACGAAGCGCGCCGCGCTCAGATCGCGATCGCGTGCGATACGCACGCTCGGCACTTCGGCCGTCGACCGCGGGGCATCTGGCTTCCGGAATGCGCCTACGCACCCGACCTAGAATGGCTGCTGGCGGACGCGGGGATTCGGTACTTCTTCCTCGAGAAACACGGTCTGCTGCACGCGAGCCCACCGGCGCGCTTCGGCACGGCCCGCCCCGTGCTAACCGAGTCCGGCGTCGCCGCATTCGCTCGGGATCCCGAGTGCTCGAACCAGATCTGGAGTGCCGAGTCGGGCTACCCGGGAGACCCCTACTATCGCGAGTTCTATCGCGATTTGGGCTACGACGGCAGCGAGGAGCAGGTCGGCGAGCTCCTGACCGGCGGCGGTTTCCGTCACCCGGTCGGGCTGAAGTACCACCGCATCACGGGCCGAGTACGCCTCGACGAGAAGGCGCCTTATCTCCCGCTCGCCGCACGGTATCAGGCCGCTGCGCACGCCTCCGACTTCCTGGCGCGTCGGCAGAGTCAGCTCGAGCGGCTCGGTGAGCAGATGAGCGTCGAGCCCGTCGTCGTGGCGCCCTTCGACGCCGAGCTCTTCGGGCATTGGTGGTTCGAGGGGCCGATGTTCCTCGAGTTCTTGTTCCGGAAAGCGCACTTCGACCAGACCGCCGTTGGGCTCGCCACGCCGTGCGAAGTACTCGACGCCGAAGAGCCCATCGAGGTTGTACAGCCAGCCCAGTCGAGCTGGGGCGATCGCGGCTACTACCGAGTGTGGCTCAATGAGGGAAATGCTTGGTTTTACAAGCATTTGCACGCAGCGGAGGAGGCGATGATCCGTCTCGCCATCACCCTCGTACACCCAAGCCCATTCGAGTTGCGCGCCGTCAATCAGGCGGCCCGCGAGCTCCTCCTAGCGCAGTCGTCGGACTGGGCGTTCTTGGTCACGATGGCCACCGCTGGCGACTACCCGAAGTCGCGTACTCTCCTTCACTTGAAGCGCTTCCAGGTCCTCGTGGAACAGCTCGACGAAGGCGTCGTCGACGTCGACTTCCTTCTCGAGTGTGAGCGGCGCGACAACCTCTTTGCGAACATCGACTACCGCGAGTGGCGCTCCGATCGAGTGCTTCGCCACGGCGCCGGGGCTGCGGTCCACAGCGCGCCCGTTCACGGCATTTCGGGCGCGGCGGTCTAACGAGCTTCAGGCCGCATGGATCAGCGAAGATTCTGAGCGAAGTCAGAGAACTGAGAGCTCGTTTTGCCTCACAGCTTGACCCTGCGCCGAATTTAGGAGAAATGGCGCACTCTTCCGGCCAGGACATGCCGGGCCTTACCAGGAGCACTTCGTGGAATCGCTGCCAATTTACGCGCTCGTCATGGGCGCCATCGCGCTCGCCATCTCGGCGGTACTTTATGTCAGGGTGAAGTCGGCGCCGGAAGGCAACGAGACCATGCAGCGCATCGCCCGCTGGATCCGCGAAGGCGCCATGGCGTTCCTGTGGCGCGAATACAAGGTGCTCGCCGTCTACTCGGTCGTCGTTGCCGGCGCCATGCTCGCCCTCTTCGGGGATCTCGGACCGCTCGCGGCTGGCTCCTTCGCCGTGGGCGCGTTCCTCTCGCTGCTCGCCGGTTTCTTCGGCATGAAGGCGGCGACCTTTGCCAACGTTCGCACGGCTGAGGCCGCCCGCAGCAAGGGCAAGCCGGCCGCCCTCCTCATGGCGCTCGACGGCGGCGCGGTCATGGGCCTCGCGGTCGCGGGCCTTGGCCTCCTCGGCATGGGCGCGCTCTACAAGCTCTTCGGCAACACCGAGGCCGTCTATTCCGACGCCCACGCGCTCGAGAAGATGGGCACCGTACTCCACGCGTTCGCCGTGGGCGCCTCGTCGATCGCGCTGTTCGCGCGCATCGGTGGCGGTATCTACACCAAGGCCGCCGACGTCGGCGCCGACATCGTCGGTAAGCTCGAGGCCAACATCCCCGAAGACGACCCGCGCAATCCGGGCGTCATCGCCGACAACGTGGGTGACAACGTCGGCGACACCGCCGGCATGGGCGCGGACATCTTCGAGTCCTACATCGCCGCCATGGTCGCCGCGGCGGCCCTTGGCCTCACCCTCCCCGTCGCGGAGCTGCAATCCAAGCTCCTGGGCGCTGACAGCACCGCCTCCGAGCAGGCGGTCCGCTACATCGCCGTCGGCCTCCCAGTCCTCCTCTCGACGCTCGGCCTCGCGGTCTCCATCCTCGGCATCTTCATCACCCGCACGATGAAGAACATGCCGCCGGCTACGGTGCTCCGCCTCGCGCTCATCCTCCCGCCCTTCCTCGTCACGGGCGCCGCTGTCATCGTGCTGCCCTGGTTCGGGATCGCGTCCGGCGCTGTCATCACGCTCGGCGTCGGTGCCGCAGCAGGTGCCATTATCGGTCTCGTGACCGACTACTACACGTCGATGGGCCCGATTCGCGCCATCGCCGAGTCCTCGAAGACCGGCGCCGGCACCAACGTCATCCGCGGCCTCGCCGTCGGCATGGAGAGCTGCGCTATCCCGCTGCTCACCCTCGTGGCCGCAGGTCTCGTCTCGTCCCACTATCTCGGCCTTTACGGCATCGCCATCGCCGCCGTCGGCATGCTGGCCGGCACGGCTATCGTCATGACGGTCGACACCTACGGCCCCATCGCCGACAACGCCGGCGGCATCTCGGAGATGAGCGGCCTCGGGCCGGAAGTTCGCGCCATCACGGACGAGCTCGACGCCGTCGGTAACACCACCGCCGCCGTCGGCAAGGGCTTCGCCATTGGGTCAGCCGTCCTCACCGTCATCGCCCTCTTCGCCGCGTTCAATCAAGCTGCCGGACTGACGACCCTCAGCCTTACCGACAGTGAAGTCCTCATGGGCGTCATGCTCGGGGCTGTGCTCCCGGTCCTCGTCGGCGCCTGGACCATGACGGCCGTCGGTCGTGCCGCGGGCGCCATCGTCGAGGAGATCCGCCGTCAGTTCCGCGAGATCCCGGGCCTCCTCGAAGGCAAGGAAGGCGTCGAGCCCCAGCCGAGCGTCATCGTCGACATCGCCACAACCGCCGCCCTCAAGGAGATGATCCTCCCCGGCGCGCTCGCCATCATCTCGCCCTGCGCCATCGGCTTCATCTTCGGCGCAAAGATGCTCGCCGGCGCGCTCGCTGGCGCTCTGGCCGTCGGTGCGACGCTCTCGCTGCTCATGGCCAACGCGGGCGGCGCCTGGGACAACGCGAAGAAGTTCGTCGAGAAGGGCGGCGTCCCTGGCCACGGCAAGGGCTCGGAGCTGCACAAGGCGGCCGTCGTGGGCGACACCGTCGGCGACCCCTTCAAGGACACGTCGGGCCCCGGCGTCGCCATCCTGATCAAGGTGATGGGCGTCGTCTCGCTCCTCATCGCGCCGCTCCTCAAGGGCTGAGCGCGCCCCATAGAGCCGCGGCCACCGTCGCGCTCTCACACGCCCCTCCCCTCCTCCTACACGCCACTGTCCATCGCGCCTTCCCATCTGGCGGGCCAATGTCGCCACGCTGTGTGACTCGGGCAGCACAGGGCTGATGACGGCCGGGGTGTGCAGCGAGGCAGTGTTATTAATGATTTTATGAAGTTGCATGTCATGGCACGCGCCTTGATAAGGCGGTCTGCCGTGGCGACGAAGGTGTCGCCCGGAGGATAGACCCATGAAGACGTTCACGCTGACACTGCTCACCGTCCTCACCTTTGCAGTCCCCGCCTTGGCTCGTCCGAACCGCGGCGTCCCCCATGTTCCGGTGGCGAAGCAGGTGGTTCAGGACTTCGAGCGGCGCCAAAACGCGCAGCTCGACCGCATCTTCAAGGGCCTCTCCGACGGGACGCTCACGTGGGCCGAAGGCAACCGCCTCCTCAAGGCGCAACAGCGAATCGAGACGACTGCCGAGCGTGCGCTCTCTGACGGCTACTTGTTTCCGGTCGAGATGCGAAAGATCGACGCGATGCTCGACCGTCAGGCCTTCCAGATCGTCGCTCTTCGCGAGAACCGAGCCTTCCGCTTCCTCCGGGCCGCGCAGCTCCAGCGCCCCACGCCGGCCCCGGTGGTCGTGCGATACAACAAGCCTCTCCCTCGCTACGCCGTCCGCTGACGTGGTGCGTCCTGTCGAGCCCAACTCGGCTCGGCAGGAGGCGCGTCCCTGCTCAGGCAAATCGCGGGCGGCAGACGCGTAGTCGCTCGGAGCGTTGTTGAGCAGCGGCACCGGTGGCGCGCCAAGGGCCGTATGCCGCAGCGTATGCCGGGACTACGGGGTGGCGCCACGTCACAGCTAGGGCGAGAACACCAACCGTCGTCGCTCCCGCACGGGTCCTCCCGGAAACTGTTGAGCCTGACCGTTCGGCCACACCACCTCGATCCCCTCTACTTCCGCAGCGTCGCCGAGCCCCACGTGGATGACGTGGCTGCCGCTTCCGCCCCATGATGGCGTGCCCACGACCCAGCGCGTAAACGTGCGACCGCCCGCGCGGACTCGCACGATGGCGCCGACGGCGGGGTCGTGGAAGGGGTAGGCGAGGTCGAGCTTCAGCCACCCACCCGTGGCCATGTCGTTTCGGAGCACTTGTGGCGGGTCGTCCAGGCTGGCGACGACGACGTCGAGATCGCCGTCAGCGTCGAGATCGGAGATCTGAGCGGCGCGCGCCTCGCTGCTCTCGTCGAGCGCCGTGCCGGTCGCGCCAAGCCCGCGCTCGAAGTGCCCTGTCCCGTCGTTTCGGAAGTAGAGGCGCTCTTGCTCGAGCACATCGCAGCTCCCGCCTTCGGGAGGGAGGCTGTTCGCCAGGAACAGGTCGACGTCGCCGTCGTGGTCGAAGTCGTGGAAACCACCGCCCCAAGAGGAGAACTGCGCGGTATCGAGTAGTCCCCTCTCCGAGGCTTCGTTGCGAAAACGACCGTCCGGCTGACGTACCCACAAGATCCCGCCCTCGTCGGGGAGCGCATCGGCGACGAAGAACTCCGCGTCGCCGTCGCCGTCGATGTCGGCCATGTCGAAGCCCATCGCTGACGTTCGTGCGTCCCAGCCGAGCGCTTCCCCGGACTCCGCGAAGTGGCCTTTGCCGTCGTTTAGGAAGACGAGGTCGCGCGCCCCGCCCTCCGTCCCGACGTAAAGGTCCATGTGCCCGTCACCATTGATGTCTGCGGCGGCGGTCGCTTGAACCTTCGCCGGCACGTCGAGCCCGACGACGGCGGTCTGGTCAATGAAGGACGTCGTGTCCATCGTCAGGAAGGTCGAGGGGACGGGCTTCAGCGTGGAGGGATCTACGCCGACGTTGCCACAGCCTCCTTCGAAGAGTGTCTCAGCCTGGCCGGTCTCGCCCGGTTGAAAGGGGAAGCTGCGCCCGAGGAAGAGCCCGAGGCGACCGCTGTGGGCGAAGTCGCCAAAGGTCGCCACGCTGCCGTAGCCGCCACCCTCGAGGGTCGGGAGCCCTGCCACGGGCTCGAACACGCCGTCCGAGACGCCTCGGAAGATCAGGAAGGTCTTCACAGTCGCCATCACGAGGTCGAGCCGCCCGTCTTGCGTGAGGTCCGCCGCGTAGGCCGTCAAGACGCGGCGGCCGGGGTGTGCCACGGACGCCCACTCGCCGAAAGAGCCGTCACCGCGGTTTCGCAAAAGGCGGGTCGCGTCATTGCCGGGTAGGAGCAGGTCGTCAACGCCGTCGCGGTCGAGGTCGGCGAGGGTGATGGCGCCGACGTCGCTCGGACCCAAGGGGCTGACGCCAGCGAAGGCGCTCGTGTCATGGAAGAGCAGCTCTGGCCGCGTTGCGGGCGGCGCCGCGGAGGGCGGTGCCATCGAGGCGCCTTCGCAGCTCAAAGAGAGCGCCGCGACGACGAATGGTCGCCGTGTCATGGCCGGTGTCTCCGCCTCATCGCGTGCTTTCGCAACTCAAGCCGAGAGAGGCGAAGAGGCCTTCGGCGTAGCCCTGGCACACGCTCGTGTAGTCGGCACCGGGCAGGGTCCAGCGGGGCGCTTCGAGAGGCGCGGTCGCGCCTAGGCCGCCCATCTGGAACATCGGCGACATGAGCCACACGCCACACGCGCGCCGCAGGCCGGTCTCGACGTCTAGGCGATACGGTGCGTCAAGCGGCGTCCCAAGCAGCGTCGCGAGGTCGGCTTCGTCGTCCGCGTCACCGAGCCAAGCCGTGCCGAGGAGGCGATCCGAGAGCGCGGCGAGCGCATCACGCACGGTGACGCCGTCTTGCTGTGCCGCCTTTGACAAGCGGTCGACGAAATCGCCCTCGCCGGCCTCGCTACTGCGAACCGGGACGGACGGATGGGTCTTGAAGTCGAAGCCCAGGTCCTCCTCGTCCGTGCAGTCTGACGGGCAGTCGGCCCGCCAGTTCGGGTCGCAGCAACGGTCGTCCCAAGCGCAGACGTCGTCGTCGCTGGCGATGCAGAGGGCGCACTGGAGCGGGCGCGTCGTCGAATCGAGGAGCTCCGCGAGCGGGCACTGCCGAGACGCTGCGGGATCGAGACACGCGCCGAAGTCCGCTTCGAAGGACAGGAGCGACTGGAAGTTGATGCCGCGGTAACCAGGGTCGGCGGGTTTCAGGAACACGCCGAGTCGCCGGGCGATGAGCGCGGACTTGCCGGTCGCCAGCATCGGGTACTCCCAAGGCTCCGCCCATTCGAGTGCCGTCGCGACGGCGTTCTCGAGCGTGCGCGCTGGGAGGCGGTGGATGCCATCTCCCACGGAGTTCGTGCGAGTGCTGACTGTCTGGCCGTCCTTGTCCCAGGGGTCGAACCAGGCAGGCAGGCTGGAAGGGATGCACGAGCTGCTGGCTTCTGCTGCGAAAAACTCGCTCGTCGCGATGGCCGTCAGGAGGGCCGTCAGGGAGTAGCCTGACGTCGCGAAGGTGCTCGCGAGGCCAGCGAGCAGGTCGTGTTGACTTCGATTCCGCGCAAAGCCGTGTGGGATGGTCAGGAGGCTGCCGGTCGCTTCGGCGAAGACCGCGTTGGCAAAGTTCGTCGCGACCAGTGAGGCGAGCGCTCTCGGACCCGAGACCGGGCCCTCCGACGTCGGGTAGAACGCCGTCCGTACGTCGGCGAGCCCGGCACGCAGCTCGGCCTCGAGGTCGAAGATGGTCACGTCGCTCGAACGCGGCGTGATGAAGAAGGGCAGGTCACCGAGCTCCTCGGGGCGCCGGTCTTCCGGGGCAATGAAGACGCCACAGCTCGCGTCGGCGCCCCAGGGACGAAAGCCGTCTGCGATCTCTTTCGCAGCGACCGCATCGTCATAGTCGTTGTCGTAGAAGGCGCCCGCGACCACGCCCCAACGACGGAAGAGCGGCCGGAGCGCGCCCGGTGGCGGTCCCGCCGGGTCACCGAAGAGCGCGCGTTCTGATTGGCCGCTGATCTCCCAAGTCCGGTCCTTGGCCGGGTCGGGATCGCCAGTCGTCGAGTACTCGTTATTGTGGCAACCGAGACACTCGAGGTCGCGCCCGAGGTAGCTCTTCATGAAGCGTGTGACGCGGCCATCCCGGTAGGCGCGCGCGCCCGCCGCGTCTGGGATCGCGAACTCGCGCCACAGGCTCGCGAAGAGGTTGGCCCGGAGCAGCGGCGAGAGATCATCGAGGACGAGCGCGCTCTCCGTGAGGTCATAGAAGCTGAACGGGGCTTCGCTCCCGTCGGCGTCTCGGAAGGCTTCCGTCGTCGGGTCGTGGTCCCGCACCCATTCAGCGAGCGCCGCCGTGGGGCCGGCCCCCGTCGGGTCATTGAGCACTGGCCGTGCATAACACGACGGGTTCGACTGCTCGTTGAGTCGGGCGACTCGGAGGAAGTCGTGCAGAAAGAGTCGCCACCGCGCCCGATACTCCGGGGACGTCGACATGGCGATGATGAGCTGCTCTGGACCCACCTGGTCGTGAAGGTCCATCAACACCGCGAGCTCGGCCGTGCCGTGTACATGGCGACCCCACATCAAGGGGACGAGCCGTCTCACGACGATCTCTGAGCGCTTCGCGATCTCGGAGCGCACCCCTTCGTCGGAGCAAGACCCTGGCTCAGTCGAGAGCGACGCGGCGACCTGACGGTGGGCTGCAGCCCCTCGGGCCGGCGCCATCGCTTGGAGCGTCGTTCGGCTCTCGCAGGCGGCAAGCATCGTGAGCACAGCGAAGGCGGCAAAGGCGAAGCGCGTCACGCCTTGAACCCCAACACGCGTTCCAGGACCCGAGCCGCCGCTTCGAGCTCATCGCGCGCACCACCGACGTGGCCGACCGCGAAGGCTTCGGGTGAGAATGGCCAGATCCCCTGAGCGAGCAGGAGTCCCGCTCGGATCTCGGCTGGAGTGACGGCGTCGGTGGCCCGGCCGTCTTCGCCGATCGCGCCGACGACGCCGGCTCGGGAGGCGTCGATGGGACCGCCGATGATGACCGTGACGAATCCGTAGGGCCAGTGATTGAGGCCGAGGTTCTGTTCACTACCGCTCTGCGGGAAAGGGGTGCGACCCATCTCGGTGGAGACGACGATGCAGTGTCGGTCGAGGTCGAGCTTGCTCGGGTCGTTTTCGCCAGGGCGATTGACGGTCGCAGCGAGCTGCCTCGCGAAGTGGACCACGCTCGGGGCCGAGTCTCGGACGTGGTGCTCGTGCGTGTCGTAGCCCCCGTTGGAGCCCTCGACAAGGCCGGTGTCGACGACCTGGACGTAGGCCGGAGCGTCTTCGGGCCGCGTGAGTAGGTGGGCACCGAAGCCAATGCCCATCGCGGTGGAGTCGATCTCGCGGGCGCTCCCACACTCTTCACCCGGACGCGGCTGGAGGATGTCTCTCGTGATCAGTGGCGCGAGCACCTCGGTGCGACCGAGTCCATCGAGCGCGTGGGCGTAATCCGAGAGATGACGGGACGCCAGCGCCGCGGATGCGCCGGGCGGCGTGAGCCGTGCCGATTGTCGCGCCAGTGCGCGAGCAAGGAGCCTGTCGGCAGCCGCCGTCTCGCTGCCGAAGGGCTTTCGAGCGAGATCGTCGAGTAGGGCGTTCTGGCGCGTGAGCCGAACGGTCAGAGGCCGAGCCGCGCCGGGGTGGAGGCCCGACGCGGCCGAGACGTCGGCGTCGAGCGCACTCACCGTCACGCTGTCGGGGAGCACCAGATAGGACCACGGGGCGTCGCGAGGGGACCTCTCGCCGAACGCGCGCCCGACGTGCGATGCGAAGCCCGCAGCGCGCGGCGATCCTTGCGGCTGGCCCGTGATGACGAGCGGAACGGCCGTCTGGTGGGGCTCATTGGTGTGGGCGGTCACGATGACACGCATCCTCGCAATGAGGTCCGGCCGATCTCGAAGTGGGTACAGGAAAGGTCCGAGGTGGACTGTCTTACCATCGCCGGCGAAGGCGTAAGGCTGAATCAGGTCACGCGGACCGCCACCACACGCACCGAAGGCGTCAGGGACGTTCTCTGGGCCGTTGAAGAAAGTCCACCACTGCTGGCCCTGGTAGTCACCGCCGCGGCCCGGTGTCCCGTGCTCGGGGACGGCATAGAACGTGTCCCACGGGTTCAGGCCGCCCAACAAGAAGACCTCGAGCATCCCTGCGGGTCGCGACGAGGCCGGAGGCAAGAACGCCGACTCGGTCGCGGACGGCGTGCCCCACCCGTCGAGTACCAGGGGAGGTGCGACCGTCTCTTCCGCACAGCCGAGCAGGCGCGTACCCGCCCACGCCGAGGCGAGGCGCATGGCGTGATCGAGGAACTGGCGGCGGGTGGGCCGACTCACGAGGGACACTATACCCGGCTGAGGTAGCTCGTGCGCGCCAGATGTTGGGGGGCGCATGGCGATTGAATCAGCCTCCTTGGAACGATAAGCTCATCGGCGGTGTATCGAACGCTCCACACGGCCCCCTCGAACGACCGTCGGCTCGCCCGACCGCGCTCGAGTCGCGCCGTCGTGTTCCTCACGCTCACCGTCCTCGGGTGTCAAGGCAACACCGCGACGCCAGTCGAGCAGGGCTCAGCCGCCATCGAGGCATGTCAAGGATGCCCGACCGTCGCCCCGAGCCCACTGCGCCGACTGACTGAGCTCGAGTACCGTCGTACCGTGCGTGACTTGGTCGGAGACAACCTGGTCGAGGCGCTGGAAGACGCGCTCTGGCGGCACCCGCGTGATGAGGTCTATGGCGGTTTCGGGACCATGACCACCTCCGTCAGCCCCGAACACGTCGAATCATGGAGCCACGTCGCGACGGAGGTCGCCTTTGCAGTCTCGGCCGACCCGTCTCGTCGCAAAGAGCTTACCGCGTGCGACGAGCC
>CANMLD010000184.1 GCA_947498315.1 Pseudomonadota bacterium
CAGTCGCTGCGTGGCTTCGCCCGGCAGTGTCAGTCGCTGCGTGGCTTCGCCCGGCAGTGTCAGTCGCTGCGTGGCTTCGCCCGGCAGTGCCAGTCGCTGCGTGGCTTCGCCCGGCAGTGTCAGTCGCTGCGTGGCTTCGCCCGGCAGTGTCAGTCGCTGCGTGGCTTCGCCCGGCAATGTCAGCCGCTTCCATCCCTTCGAAGTAGCGCTCGAGGTCGGCCTCATCTAAGCGGTAGTCGAACTCCAGCTCGACGTCGACGGCAGTGGCGGGTTCACGACGAGCGGGTGAAGCCGCCGGCTCCCCGCGCGATATCGGACGCAGTAGTTCACGCTCCAACTCCTCGACCGCGACGCGGCGAGTTTGGACGCGGTCGGGATCGCCGAGCGAGCCCAGCAAGGTCTGCCTACGCGGCCGATCACCATCGAGGTGCCGGAGGGTTGATGACAGAAACCGCTCTGTCACGGTGGGTTGGGGGTGTCTCTCGAGGTCCGGCAGCTCGCGTAGAACGAAGACCCGCCCCTGAACGGGGTCCATGACGTGAATGGTCTTGTCTGGCTTGATGTCGCAAACGGCGCGTCGAGCGACGTCCCGATCAACTCCGATCTCGTCGAGCCCAAGCCGCAGCGCCATCATCCAAGAGCTGGCTTCGACGTCGATGGTCATGCTGACGCCGTCCGGCTCGAGGGCGGGCACATAGATCCGGAACATCATAGGACTCCTGTTGTGGCGACGCTCGTGTTGTGGCGACGCTCGAGCCACACCCGCAACCGACGGCGCGCGCCCAGGAAGACCTTCGGCAGATGGACCACTCCGCTTTAGTCCCTTACGTCGAGGCAGAACGATCCCGCTCTGCGTCCGCACCACGGCGATGACCGCTGAAGCGCGCTTTGATGCGACCGGAATGAGGAAAGTGCCTTCATGAGTTGAAAGTGCCGGACTCGGCTGCTAATCAGCCCCGGCCGAAGGCAGGGTGGTCGAAGGCAGGGTGGTCGAAGGCAGGGTGGTCGAAGGCAGGGTAGTCGAAGTCAGGGTGGTCGAAGGCAGGGTGGTCGAAGGCAGGGTGGTCGAAGTCAGGGTAGTCGAAGTCAGGGTCAGGGGTGATGGATGCGACGTTGGACCTTTGAGATGGTGTCAATCTATGCTGCGCTGGCTCTTGCCGCGGTCGGTTCGGCCGGTTGCCGAAAGCGAAGTGACGTGCAGGTGCATTCGGCCCCTGGCACGGCTGGCTCCGTCGAACCCCAGGCGGCGAACGGACCAACGGGAGTGGGTCATGTGCCGGAGTCCGCGGGTGCGACGGACGGCACGGAAGGCAGCGCTGACCCTGCCGGGACGGCCGGCGGCGACGGTACCGACGAGCCCGTGAAGAACTCACGAGAGACCGCGGCAGCCGCTGCCTACGACGCCCTGGTCATCGGTGACGACGGCGCGGGCCTCAAAGTCCTCGCACTTGGAGACGACGCCTATGCAGTGGTCGAGCAGGCCATCTCCTCGGAGAACATCCTGGCTGCCACGGGGGCACTCGAGGTAACTCCAGACCTCGCACGCAGGGGAGATGCGCGCGTGGTGGCGCTCCTGACCAAGAGCATTCAGTCGACCGTCGCGTCGATTCGCATCTCGACCCTCGATATGTCCACACGAACACCGGAGCTGAAGCTCCCCGCGGACCTCGTTCGGAAGCTCACGCTCGATCCCGAGCTCGATGTCCGCGCGACTGCTTGCGACACGCTGCTGACCTATCAGGACCGCAGCGTGGCATCCGTAGCGGCGGTCTTCGCAAGGCTCTCGGACGAGAGCGACGTAGTACGTGCTGCCTGCAGTGACGCGTTCGGGCGGCTCGGAACCGCTGCCGGCTACATCGAAGCCTTGGCCACGATGCTGGAGAGCGACCGCGCTTACATCCGGGAGGGTGCGACTCGTGCCCTAGGCGATCTGCGCGCGCCGGAAGGCTACGAGCTTCTCCGAGGCCGCCTCTCCGATCGGGACCCGAGCGTCGCCGCTACGGCGGCCGCCGCTGTCGGTCGCTTCGCCAACGCAGACGCCGTCCGAGATCTAGAGCCCATCCTAAAGGACGAACGTCGCGGCGTTCGCGTCGAAGCCGTCGCGGCGCTGATGCGGCCCCCGGCAGATCTGGTCCGTAACCTCGTTTATGAGGCATTGAAGGATCGTGAGGCTGCGGTGCGTCTCGAAGCAGCGGCGGTGCTCGTCCGCTTCCCGGGCGATCCGGAGACGACGATCCGCCTCCATGCGCTCCTTCGCGACGAGGAAGCATCCGTCCGCGAAATCACGACCATCACCCTTGGCGACCTCCTAAACCCACGTTCATTCGGGCCGCTCCTCACCCGTCTCACTGAGGAGCCTGAGGAGTACGTTCGCGCCGCCATCGTTCAGTCACTGGTCGCCATCGACGCCTCCCGGGCCGTACCACACCTCATCGATAGGCTCGAGGGTTCGAAGGGCTCCGAGCAGACTCAGATCATCTCGAACCTGCGACGCATCACGGGGCAGTCACTGCCGCTCGACGCTGCGAAGTGGAAGGCCTGGTTCGAAGCTCAGCCGAAGCCTGCGGCCCCTGTTGGCGCGCCAACGGCCCCAGAAGGGTCCAATGAAGGTGCAGTCGACGCGGTCCCCCCGCAGGGTGCCCCTCCGCAGGGCGCGCCGACGGCCCCGCCGCCGGGAGCACCAGCCCCAGCAGCGGAACCCACCACGCCTCCAGCGCCGCCGCCGACGCCGTAACCACGCTGTCTCGAAGCGGAGGCCTGACTCTCTCGACTTGAGCCGGCGGATCAGCCTCCGAGGCGGAGACGCCAGACACCGAGAGCGGCCTCTCGGACGATGTTGCCGCTCATCTTCGACTTCCCCGCCGTCCGGTCCGGGAAGACGATAGGGACCTGCTCGACGTCGAAGCCGGCGTGCAACGTCCGCCACGTCAGTTCGATTTGAAAGCCGTAGCCGACCTGAGAGACGGCGTCGAGGTCGAGCGTCTCGAGCACTTCACGGCGGAAGCACTTGAACCCACCGGTGAGGTCGGTGTACGGCAGGCCAAGGATCACGCGGGCATAGAGGTTTCCGCCTCGGGAGATGGCGACGCGACGCCACGGCCAGTTCTCGACGCCGCCTCCAGACATGTAGCGACAGCCGATGACGAGGTCGGCGTCGTCGATGGTGCGCAGGAAGTCCGCGAGAAAGCGCGGCTGATGGCTGAAGTCTGCGTCCATCTCGAAGATGAAGAGGTACGCGCGGGCCAGCGCCCAGCGAAAGCCAGCTAGGTACGCGGTTCCAAGGCCAAGCTTGCCTGCGCGGTGAATCGCGTGCAGGCGCGGTTCACGCATCGCGATGGCATCGGCGAGACGCCCAGTCCCGTCAGGGCTGGCGTCGTCGACCACGAGAATATTTACCTTGGGGAGCCGTTCCCAGATCGCGATGACCAGCTTCTCGAGGTTCTCGGCCTCGTTGTAGGTCGGGATGATGATGAGGGCTCGGTCGCCATCTGCTGACGCCGGGGCGCGGGTGGGGCTCCGGGTGTTCACGGGTTCGCTCTGATCGCGCGAAGGGGGGCCTTAGGGACTCGGCCAAGCGCATCGTGTCGGCAGTTCATCAGTAGGTCTCACTATAAAACGACGCGATGAGCGCGGCGTGTCGCCGAGCGACCTCATCGCGGCAAAGCCCGCCGAAAGGGGTCAGCTCTCCGGTGGGGTACGCGAAATCGCCGTCGAGCACGGCGAACTTCCGGATCGCCTCGAAGGCAGGGCGACTCGCGCTTACTGACGCCACGATGGAGTTCACGAGTGCGTAGATCTCGGGCCGCCGAGCGAGCTCGCTGGCACGCCGAGCGACGATGCCGCGTTCTCGAGCGAAGGTGGCGATGGCGACCGAATCAAGCGTGACGAGTGCGCACAAGAAGGGGCCGCCGGTGCCGGTCACGAAAGCCCGGGAGAGATACGGGCTCGCGGTGAGCTCCGCTTCGAGCTCGGCGACGGACGCGAGTGCGCGTTGTGCGGGAGGGCCTTCGCCGTCGACCCGCGCGCAACGTCGAACGCGCTTCAACGTGGCGGCGTCGCGAACCTCGGCGAGGTCCTCGGTATCAACGAAACGGCCATGGCCGTCCCATTCGAAAGCTTCACCCGCCGTGGAGTCTGTGCCTGGTGGCGAGGAGGGCGGTGGAGAGGAGGGCGGTGGAGAGGAGGGCGGTGGAGAGTGGGCCGATGCGTCTATCGCCACTACCGCGGACGGGGCGAGGTCAGGCGCCGAGAGCCAGAGCCTGCCGTCAACGACGCGAGCTTCGACGCCGGAGACGGGGGGGAACGTGCCGTCGAATCGTGCCCGTGAGGGTGGGACGAGGTGGGTCACGGGAGCGATCGCCAACGTACCGTAGCTTTGACCGACGTTGACGCCGAGACCATGAAAGAAGCGTAAAATGTCGTGCGAGATCGCGCCTGTGGCACACATCGCGCGTTCGAGGCGATGGCCGAGGTGAACGGCGATGCGCGGCGCGACGAGACGGCGCGTGAGCCGATGTCGAATACGCAGAACAACATCGGGCTCGTATCGCCCTTCGTAGACGTAGCTCATGTCGTCGCCAAGTGACTGAGCCCACCGGAACAAGCGCCGTGGCAGCCCACCCGCCCGCTCGGAATCGATCGCACACGCGGCAAACAGGGCTTCGAAGGTCCGTGGCACCCCGAAGAGGTAGCTCGGTTCGACCTTCGGCACGACCACCCGAGCATCTCCGGACAGGAGCGTGAGCCCGGCACCGTCGACCAGCGTCCGATAGGCGACGAGGCGGCCCATTGGATGGGCTAGCCCGAGGTCGGACCAGACGACGTCGGTGGCTTTCAACTCGAGATCGGTAAGTCGGTCGAGCTGGTTGGCAACCGCGTTCCTGGACCAAGTCGCGGCTCGGAGCGTGCCGCGGGTCGCGGCGCTAAAGCCGACGAGCTCGCCGCCTCGCTGCACTGGCCCCGTGTATCCACCTGCACCGAGTTGGAGCAGCGCCTCTGCGGAGACGATATGAGACGCTTCGCTGCTCCCGATGAGCGCGCGACTGAGCGCTTCGATGGTCGCGGCACCGTCACGGTCCGCACCGGCACTCTCGCCAAGAACCCGTTCACTACTGGACCGTTCACTACTGGACCATTCACTCCCGGCCCGCTCGCCGTTGACCCGATCGCCGATGTCTCGTCCACTCAAGACGACGACGAGCCGCAAGGATCCGCAGGCGCGCTGAGCCCGGAGCAGCGACGTTACGGTAGACAGTCCATGCGGCGCCCTCGTCACGAGTACCGCAGGTGAGAGCTGTTCGAGGATCTGGGCTAAAGAGCCGGAAGACAGCGCAGGGGGGATCGCGATTACGCCACAGCCGATCCGCTGAGCCCCGAGGTCGGCGACAAGCCAGTCCGGTCCGTCGTCCGCGTAGATTGCCACCCTGTCGCGTTCCACGACACCGAGCGCGACGAGTCCAGCCGCGAACGCGCTCGCGTCGGACAAGAGGCGCGACAAGATGGTCGCGTTTTCAGCGGGAGCGAGCTGAGTCGCTCGCTCGAGGCGCTCCCATAGCCGGGTCAACGGCCGTATCCCGTGCTCCCGCCGCCCTGTGGCGCGGGCGCCGTCGCTGGCGCAGGGACAGCTGGCGTCCCAGGCGCCGTCACTGGGATGGGCCCGGCAAGAGTTCTGACGTGTTTTACTATGGCATCGATCTTGTCGACCGAGAGCGCGTGGCCGAAGGCAGGCATGGTGCGCCGCCCATCACGAATGACCTGCCGCATCTCTTCATCGGTGACCGTCTTCTGCCAAGAGGCGTCCGATAGCTCCCGCGAAGCGACTCCCCCGGTCTCGGTAGTCGCGATGCCGCCGGTTCCGACGTCGCCATGACAGCGTGCACAAGCCTTGTCGTAGAGCTCCTTGCCAGAATGACCACCGGCGGCGCCACACCCGGGAGACACTGCCAGCCCGAGACATGAAAAAGCCAATACGGCCAACTTGATTGCGCAGTCGCTCATCGTCATCCGGGCCACGACTTGCCATAAACAGGGACGATGGTGCCAGAGCTGAGCGTATTGCCTGGTGACGCTAACCAGAAGATCGCCTCAGCAAGTTCCTGGGTCTTGGGCCAAGTGTCGTAGTCCGCGTTCGGCATGGCGGTTCGGTTCATCGGGGTGTCGATGATCGATGGGGCGATGGCGTTGACCCAGATCCCCTGCGAGTGAAGCTCCTTGGCCGAGACCTGAGTCATGGCGGCGACGGCCGCTTTTGACACCGTATAGGCCGTCATGCCAGCGCCCGCAGTAGGATCGATGGCCGGGCGGGCTGCCACGTTTACGATGCGCCCCCCACTGGTCATCCGCTTCGCGGCTTCCCGCGTGCACAGAAACGCTGTACGAAGGTTCATCGAGAGCATGTGGTCGAATTGAGCGAGGGTCGTGGACGTGAGCGACCCCATGGCGAACCCACCGGCGACGTGGATGGAAGCCCAGAGGTTTGGGATCGCCGCATACAGCGCCTCCACCGTGGCTTCGTCGCCCAGATTCACCGGCGAGTGCACGGTGAGCCCGGGCTGCCCCGTGAGCGTGAACGACGCTTCGGGCGTAGCCGTGAAAGAGGTCACGTGAACCTCTGCGCCCGCCTCGAGAAACCGCCTAGCGACGGCCATCCCAAGCGCGCCGGTGCCACCTGTCACGACGATGTGTTTCCCGCTCAGGCTCATGCACTCTCCTCGGCAGAACGTCGCCGGGCCAAGCATGACCGCTAGACCGACCGCTCGTACCGGCGGAGCCTGCCTCAACAGAGGGCTTTTGGCCACATCGACGTGCCCTTGGTGCTCGTGGGGCTCTCGAATGCACCCGTCAGAAGGACTCGGTAGGGCGTAGCCACGGTCTGCCAGATAGGGGCGGTACTGAGAAGCAGCGACCCCAACCACTATCTCTGCTAGTCTCCGACATCGCCGATGGGAGAGGGAAGCCCCCGCCCACAACCTAGTGGAGGAGACTCTTGCAATGAACAACGCTGCTCCCATGACCTCCGAGCCTCTCGCTGCGGGCTCGGTAAACCCTGCAAACCTGGCCCCGTTACCGGCTTGGCGACCGACGTCGACCGAGGCGGTCGCCAGCGTCGTGACGGCGGCGCGCCGCGCGCAACCCGGCTGGGCGGCCCTCCCAAGCCAGGACCGTGAACGTCGGATCATCCGGTTCGGACACGCGCTCATGGAGCGCCGCGCCGAGATCACCGAACTCCTGTGGAGCGAGACTGGGCGACCGCCGCTCGAGTCCTTCATGGCGGACCTCGCTGTATGTGTCGGCTATTGCAAGCGGGCCGTCGCCGTGTCGCGTAAGGCGCTGGCTCCAGAGAAGGTGCCGCTCTCCGCTCTCGAGTTTCCTGGCAAACGCGCGACCACCTTCGCTGTTCCGCGCGGGGTCGTTGGCGTCATCGCCCCATGGAACTACCCCGTGGGCAACTTCATGAAGTCGGTGCTTCCCGCACTGCTCGCTGGCAATGCCGTCGTCCTGAAGCCGTCCGAACACACGCCGCGTTCTGGCGCTTGGCTCGCAGCGCTCCTCTCGGAGATCTGCGGGCAAGTCGGCGACGGTGCACTCGTCGGGCTGGTCCAAGGTGACGGGCGCGTCGGCGCTGCGCTCATCGCCGGTGGCGTCGACTCGATCGTGTTCACCGGTTCAGTGGCGTCGGGACGAAAGGTCGCACTGGCAGCGGCTGAGCGGCTAATCCCGTGTTCGGTGGAGCTCGGCGGCAAAGACGCCGCCATCGTCCTAGCCGACTGCGACCTGGACCGAACGGTGCTGGGGGTCGCACAGTGGGGCCTTCACAACGCCGGACAGAACTGTGCCGCCATAGAGCGCGTCTACGTGGAAGACGCCATCGCTGACGCCTTCGTCGAGAAGCTCGGCAAGTTCGTCCAGCGGCTTCGAGTCGCCACGAACGAGAGAGACGGCGAGAGCGACCTCGGTCCGCTGCAAAACGCCGCCCAGCTCGCCATCGTTGAACGCCAAGTCGCTCAGGCCGTCGCCACGGGCGCTCTTCTCGTCTGCGGAGGCAAACGCGTTGGCCCCGGCTATGGCTTCGAGGCGACGGTTCTCGATCGGTGCACGGCGTTCATGACCGTCGTCACCGACGAGACCTTCGGCCCTGTCATCGCCGTCATCCGAGTCCCCGATGCCGAACGCGCCGTCGCCGCCGCCAATGACTCTCGCTACGGACTGAACGGCAGCGTCTGGACGCGCGACCTGGCCCGCGGTGAGGCGCTCGCCCGTCGACTCGAGGTCGGCGTCGCCTACGTGAACAACCATGCCGTCGCAGGCACGATGCCCGAGATCCCGTGGACGGGCGTCCGCGAGACCGGCACTGGTATCGCGCAGAGCCGCCACGCCTATGGCAGCTACGTGCGTCGTCAGACCATCTTCGTCGACCGCCACAAAGATCCAGAGCCGTACTGGATGCCCAGCGACGGGCGTTCACGAGCCTTCGCGGAGGCGCTCGCTGGCATGCAGCTCGGGTCTCTGAAGGCCACGGTGTCGCTGCTCGGTCACCTGAAGGCTCGCGTCAAAGCCCTTCGAGCCAGCGTATGATGACGTCGGGCACTCCAGGCGATGACATGCCGGGGGAATCAACGCGCGCCCCGCTCACCTATTCGACCTACCTCCGCATGGACGAGCTTCTGGCACTGCAGACTCCTCTGTCGGACGGGCCCGAACACGACGAGACGCTCTTCATCATCATCCATCAGGTCTATGAGCTCTGGTTCAAGCAGATCCTGCACGAGGTGGACCGGCTCGATGGCGCCCTCGACGCCGATGACCTGCCTGTGACGCTCGCGGCGCTCAAAAGGGTCCTCACGATCCTGAAAACACTAGTAGGTCAAGTGGACATCCTCGAGACGATGTCACCGCTATCCTTCAATTCGTTCCGAACCCGCCTTGATTCGTCCAGTGGTTTTCAATCGGTTCAGTTTAGAACACTCGAGTTCAGGCTGGGGTCCCGCAACCGCTCCCGACTCGGCGTTCACCCAGAAGGATCGGCGGTCAGAGGGTCCCTCGAAGCGCTGCTGGCGACGAGTTCCACCTACGATCGCTTCCTGTGCTTCATGGACCGCGCTGGCTTCTCGATGCCACCAGAGCACGCCACGCGCGAACGAAGCGGGGGCAACTTCGTCCACGAGGGTGCGCGACGTCAGCTCGTGACCGTATACCGCACGCGACCCGACCTCGCACAGGCCTGCGAGCGGCTCGTCGACCTCGACGAAGGCATCCAGGAGTGGCGCTATCGTCACGTGAAGATGGTGGAACGCACCATCGGGATGAAGTCCGGCACAGGTGGTTCGCCGGGCGCCGAGTACCTGAGGGCCACTCTCTTCCGACCGCTCTTTCCAGACCTATGGGCCATCCGTAATGAATTCTGATGTCGAACTTGGCCCGCTCTCTCCCGAGGCGCTCGCGGTTCACTACCAGCGCTTCCGAGTCACCGAGCGCATTCTCTTGACCGGCCATTCGCATCAAGCGTGGCCCGACGTGGCACGCGAAGGTCACCTCGAGGCATGGGACGACGCCGCCGAGTACGTCGACGACAAGTGGGGCCGGGCCTTCGAGCGTGCAGACCGCGTCCGGCAGGGTTTCAGGGCGCGACTTGGAGGCCCCAGCGGCGACATCACCCTCGCGGCGAACACTCACGATCTCCTCGTCCGCCTGTTATCCGCCCTACCCCTCCGGCAGCGGCCGCGGATCGTCACGACCGACGGTGAATTCCACACGGTGCGCCGTCAGCTCGATCGGATCGGGGAGGAAGGCGTAGAGGTGATCCGAGTCCCCTCCCTACCCGCCGAGTCCGTCGGCGAGCGGCTTCTCGCGGCCATGGACAGACGAACCGCGCTCGTCATCGTGTCAGCCGTCTTCTTCGACTCCGGTCGTATCGCGGGCGGGCTGGACGCGCTCGCCGCCGGTGCCGAATCTCGCGGCGTACCAGTCCTCATCGACACCTACCACGCGCTCTGCGCCATGCCCTTCGACGTACGGGCGCTGGGTCTCGACTCGGCATATCTGGTCGGCGGCGGCTATAAGTACTGCCAGCTCGGCGAAGGCAACTGCTTCCTCCGTACGCCATCCGATTGCGGCTTGCGTCCGGTGGTCACGGGCTGGTTCGCTGCCTTCGAACATCTGGGCGACCGTCCCGCTGCCGGACGACCGGTGCCATACGGCAGCGGCCCCGGGGCACGCTTCGCCGGCGCGACCTATGACCCGGTTAGCCACTACCGCGCGGCCCGCGTGTTCGACTTCCACGACTCGCATGGCCTCGACCCCGTTCGGCTCAGGGCGCAGTCGCTGCGTCAGCTCGACCGACTCCTTGGGTCGCTGGAGCGCCATCGGGGGGTGCTCGGTTCACGTGCATTCCCAGCGTTGCCAACGTCAGCATCGCTCGCGGGCGGCGGCGCCTTTCTCGTCCTGCAAACGCCCCATGCCGGCGAACTCGTGAGGTCGCTACGCGAAGAAGGCGTCTACAGTGACCATCGCGGCGAGAAGCTCCGTCTCGGACCCGCCCCGTACGTTACCGATGACCAGCTCGACCGCGCCGCGGAGCTGCTCGCCTGCGCCGTGAAGAGGCTCTGATGACCTCGAGTTCTCAATCGAACCCCAAGGCTCAACTCGTGTCGACAGAACTCGTGTCGACAGAACTCGTGTCGACAGAACTCGTGTCGACAGAACTCGTGTCGACAGAACTCGTGTCGACAGAACTCGTGTCGACAGAACTCGTGTCGACAGAACTCGTATC
>CANMLD010000185.1 GCA_947498315.1 Pseudomonadota bacterium
GGTGTGGGGGTCGTCCCCCACCCGCAAGCGCACGCACTGCCGACGCAGCTGCCCTCTTGCTTCGACTGGGCGCCGATAGGCGCGTACTCGAGCGACGAAGGCGGGCTGCATCGCCCGCCTTTGAGCGAGAGCAACTCGATGCTAGAAAATTGCCAGTGGACGCCAATCGGAGTTTTGTCCGACCCACGGAAGGGAGGCTGGGCCGTCACACCGCAAACTGATGAACGGAGTCTCGATTTCCGTTCACCCACAGGCTACGCTTTCTCGCGCCGCCGGCTCACCCCGGGCGCTCCTGCCCCGGCCCGGGCACCCGTCGCCGGCTCCTACCGCTGTTCCCGCCTGGCACCACCCCCGTCCACGGCGATTGTGAGTTCCAACCATGCATGACTTCGCGCGTCCCCGGTCTCAAACGGCACTCGTCGAGATCGCCTCCGCACACTCCCCGCTTCAGCGCCACTGGGTCTCGATGATTGCCCACCAAACGCTCGTGCTCGGCGCCGCGCTGATGGCGGCTTGCAGCGAGTCCTCGAGTGACGTAGGCAAGAGCGCTGCCGGGGAGGACGCCTCGGGCACGGGGGACGTCTCGGGCAGCACGGACGATGGCACTGACGGTCAGGACGGAACCGATGGCGAGAACGACGCGGCGGACGGTCAAGATGCGACCGACAGTGTCGACGGCACGGACGAGGGCGACGGCGCCACGGACGAGGGCGACGGCGCCACGGACGGCACCGAGGCCGCCGACGGCACGGACGGTGCCGTGTCCACGGACGTGTCCGACCGCGTCGACTTCGACCCCGTCACCACCGACTCGAAGGGGCTCACCCCGGAGCTTGGTTTCACCGTGCCGGAGGACGCCATCTCCTTCCACATCACGGCGGTCACGGCCGGCGAGAGCGGCATCACCATCGGGCTCCTTCGCGATCCCGAAGGCACCTTCCTCGTCCCCAAGGCCTGGTACGACAGCCCGCTGAACCAGGGCCCGTCACTCTGTACCGGTTGCCGAATTCGGGTGGCGGGCGCTGAGTCTGCCCAGGGCGTGCTCGTCCCGAACACCACCGAACAGTCCGTAAAGCCCGGAAAGTACAAGCTCTCCTTCTTCACTTACACCACGGCTCAAGCCAGCCCTTTCGAAGCGCCCGTCATCACGCCGGTCCAGAAGGAGGTGAAAGCGCACGTCCTCATTCGGCGCTCGGCCTCGGGTGCACCGACGGAGTCCATCCTCGCCCTGAACCTCCATTTTACTGGGGCTGGGGACCTCACGGCGGCAAACGCGCCCGAAGATCCTCGGATTGAGCAGGCGCTCCAAACCTTCAAGGATATCTACGCCCAGCGCGGCATCGCGGTTGGCGAGGTCCGCTACAAGGACATCGACGCCGGCCTGAAAAAGATCGAATCCATCAGCGGTCCCGGCAACGACCTCGCGACCGTTGCTCGCCTCACGGAGGGTAACGAAGAAGGCGTCAACGTCATCTTCGTCGACTCCATCACCGACTCGAGCAGCCCCTTCGCCGGATTCGGCGTCATCCTAGGCATCGCTGGTGGTATCCCGGGCCCCGCTGGCGTCCAAGGGACGGCCAAGTCAGCGGTCTTCGTGTCGCTGCAGGACGTCTCGGGCCAGGGCGGCCCCTCCGCAGAGGTCGGGTTCGGCCAGGTCATGGCGCACGAGTGCGGCCACTACCTCGGGCTCTACCACTCGTCGGAGCTCTCGTTCGGGCCACAGGGGATCCATGACCCCATCCCCGACACGGCGGAGAACGACATGGACAACCTCATGTACTACTCCGGCGCTGGGACGACGTTGAGCGACGGCCAGGGCTTCGTGCTCCGAAACAACCCTTGGGTCGTGCCCAAGTGAACGCGGCTCAGGTGGCCACCTCCCCACGACTCTCGCCTGGTATCAACTCATCTCGCCGCATGCCACAACTGCCTGGAGTACGCCCCATGCCCCGCACCCTGCTCAGTGCCGTAACGCTCCTCGTCCTGTCTGTTGGCGTCGTCGACACGGCTCATGCGCACGACCCGAAGCTGCTCGACGTGCTCTCGGCCATCGACATCGTCCCGACCGGCGATCAGCTCCGACGGGTCGTGCGGTCCCCAGAAGCCGCGCTCGACGCCGTGGCTCGAGACGCCTCGCTCTCGCTCTACCAGCGCGAACGCGCCATCTCGCTCTTGTCGGCCTTCCCGACCCGCGACGTCGCACGCCGGCTCGAGACGCTCGCTTCGGCCAGTTCGCTGAACTCTCGCCTCCAGGCAATGGCGGTCTACACGCGAGTCCGAGGCTTCGCCGGCACCGATCCTCGTGGGGCGCTCGCGTTCGCGACAAGGTCCACTCGTGCGTCCAACCTTGAAGAACGCGAATCGGCGATACGCGGACTGCGATGGATCGCATTGCCAGAGGCCGACGCCGCGCTCGAGAAGGCCCTCGCAGCCGAGACCCATGCTCCGTTGAAGGCGACCATCGAGCACGTACAGCGGGCGCGAGCAGCGCTTCGTCGCGCCGGCGACGCTCGCTGAGCTGCCCGGCCGAGCTGCGCTGAACGCCGCCAGAAGCGCTTCTGGGAGCGCTCCTCGGTGGAATCGAGTAGGCTCGCCGCTATGGTGAACCACCAGTTCCTCGCCATGGCTGACCATAACGGGCAGCGCCGGTATCAGGGCGCTTCCAGGCGGCGCGTTCGGAGCGACTCATGAAGATGACGCAGGCCCCACAGTCCAGGGAAGAGACCACTCGCGCGGGGCTCATGACGCGCGGGGGATGGCGCAGCGCGCTCGCAATCACGATGGGGCTCTCCGTCGGCGTCTTCTCGTGCTCGGACGACGAGGAGGGCAACGTCACGACCGTCGACGTAACCGTAACCGACGCCGACGGCGACACAGCGGCACCACCCCCAACGGTGGCGTGCGAGACTTGGCTGGACTGCCTCGGCGCCGTCGCGAGCCCTTGCACCATCGCGACGTGCGACGCCACCCTCGGCGTGTGTGTGGTCTCGCGGCGTCCCGATTGCTGCGCCTCGGACGATGACTGCCTGGGCGCACCGAGCGGCGGCGCCTCGGATTCGATGCCGGACCGCCTATGCGACGTCCCGCTCGGGCGCTGCGTCGCCGTCGTTGGGACGCCGTGCGATGGCCCTGAGGCTTGCGCCAGCCCAAACCCGTGCACGCTCGGCGTCTGCCTTGGCGGCGTGTGCGCGGAGGCCGAAAGTCCTGACTGCTGCGAGACACAAGCCGACTGTGACGACGGCGATCCCTGCACGGACCACGATTGCAGCGCGGGGCTCTGCCTGACGACGCTCAAGGACACGCCAGCGTGCTGCGCGACCCTCGTCTACGGCGCGACCTTCACAGGCGACCTCGAAGGCGCTGAGGTCTCGGGCAACGGTGAAGCCGTGGTTTGGCACCTCTCTACCGTGCGGTCCCACAGCCCGGGTGGCGCGCTTCAGTTCGCCGATCCCGAGTCGGGACGTTACGGGAACCCCATTGTGGAGGGTAAGGTCCCAGCGTCTGCCGGCGCGGCCGCGACCCCGACCCTGGCGCTCCCCGCGGGTCAGTCGCTCGCCTTCGTATTCTGGCTGTGGCTCGACGTCGAGAAGCTCCCCGAGTTCGATGAGTTCTGGGTCGAGGTCGAGAGCGACGGTCTGTTCACGCCCATCTGGAACAAGGACGCCTTGCCGGACGGCAACTACAAGACGTGGACCCGCGTCGCTATCGATGTGAGCGCTTACGCTGGACAGTCGGTTCGCTTTCACTTCCGCGTCGACACGCTCGACGGCACGGTCAACGGCGGCGAGGGCGTCTTCATCGACGACTTGGTCGTACAAGCGGCTTGTGGAGACGAGCCCGAGTGTAAGAGCGACTCGGACTGCGCTGGTGACGACCCCTGTACGAGTGACACCTGCGCGGGCGGCGAGTGCGTGTCGGCCCCCGTTCCCGGCTGCTGCGCCGATGTCTCGGAGTGCGCCAGTACGGGTGATCCGTGCGACGTGGTGAGGTGTCAGGAGAATCAGTGCGTGACCACCATCGCGCCGGCCTGTGCCAACTGCGGCGGCTCCTGTGACGACGGCGACCCCTGCACTGACGAGGCGTGCGTACTCAATGAGTGTCAGTTCTACGCGATCCCGGGTTGTGCTCCGGAGTGCGTCACTGCCGAAACGTGCGCGGCCCCGCCCGTCCCCTGTGCGATCCCGACCTGCGAAGACGGGCTCTGCGGGATCGACACCGCCGACGGCTGTTGCGCCTCGGATAGCGGCTGCGACGACGGCGATCCCTGCACCACCGACGCCTGCACCGATAATACTTGCACCAACGCCGTTATCGCCGGCTGCGGCGGCTGTCTGGTGGCGGAGGACTGTTTCGATGGGCTGCCGTGTACCGCCGACGCCTGCCTATTCGGGGCCTGCAAGAACCCGCCCATCGCAGGCTGCGAAGACGAGTGCCAGGTCGACGCCGACTGCATCGCTGCCGGGACCTGCACGACGATCGCGTGCGTCCAGGGTTTCTGTCAGGAAGCGCCCATCGCAGGGTGCTGCAGCTCGGACGCCACGTGTGACGATGGTGACCCCTGCACCACCGATGTCTGCGAAGATGGGGCGTGTGTGGTCAGTCAAGGCGACCCACTGCTCGGGTGCTGCGACGAGAACGCGGACTGCGCCGACTCAGATCCATGCACCGCTGATCTGTGTGTTCAAAATCAATGCGAGAGCATCGTAATCCCTGGGTGCGGCGCCGGGTGCACCTCGGCTCAAGGGTGCAGCGACGGTAACGCCTGCACCCAAGACACCTGTGTCGCCGGCCAGTGCTCCTTTCTAACGATTACGAAATGTTGCACGACGAGCAGCGACTGCAATGACGGGAGCGCATGCACGATCGACGCGTGCACCATGGGACAGTGCATCTTCACGCCGAAGACGGGGTGCTGCACCTCGGCCGCGCAGTGCAACGATGGCAATGCCTGCACGGCGGACTTCTGTAACGCCAGCCTGTGTTTGAATACGGCCATCCAGGGCTGCGTCCCGCCGTGCACCGCGAACGCGCAGTGCAATGACGGGAGCGCATGCACGACCGACGCGTGCACCATGGGACCGTGCACCTTCACGCCGAAGACGGGGTGCTGCACCTCGGCCGCGCAGTGCAACGATGGCAATGCCTGCACGGCGGACTTCTGTAACGCCAACCTGTGTTTGAATACGGCGATCCCGGGCTGCGTCCCGCCCTGCACCGCTGCGGCACAGTGCAATGACGGGAGCGCGTGTACGACTGACGCGTGCACCATGGGACAGTGCGTGTTCACCCCGAAGGCAAACTGCTGCACCTCGGCCGCGCAGTGCAACGACGGGAACGCCTGCACGGCGGACTTCTGTAACGCCAACGTGTGCGTGAAGGCCGCGATCCCCGGTTGTGTCGCCCCGTGCACGACGGCAGCGCAGTGCAACGACGGCGACCCCTGCACGGCGGACTTCTGCACGAACGGCGTCTGTGTCATCACCGCGGTTCCGGACTGTCAAACGCCGTGCCAGTCGAACGCGCAATGCGACGACGGCAACCCCTGTACCCAAGGGACCTGCTCGATCGGCACCTGCTTGTACACGGCCATCCCCGGCTGCTGCACGCAGAACGCCGGCTGCAACGACCAAAACACCTGCACTGCGGACTTCTGCACGCAGAACAAGTGCACGAACCTCGCTATCCCTGGGTGCTGCAGTGAGGCCCTGCTCCTGCAACAGTCTTTCGACACGGCGAGCGCCCTCTCGGGGTGGCAGTTGACGGGCTCGGGCGGTTCCACCTGGGCGCGGTCGACGTTGCTCTCACTCTCGTCACCGAGCAGCCTGCGCTTTGCAAACGCACTGACGGGCACCTATGGCCCAGACGGCGTTCAAGTGGCGGGTGCCGCCCTGACTCCGGCGTTCACCATCCCCAGCGCTTCCAAGGGAGCGGTCGCGACCTTCTTCCTCTACGCGGATGTCGAGACGGCACCCGACTTCGACACGCTTCGGGTGCTGGTACGGCCTCCCGGCACCGCGGCTGGCACGGTCCTCTGGAGCAAGGACAGTCTGCAGACCTACGGATCGTGGGTCGCGGTCACCGTCAACCTTTCCGCGTGGATCGGCCAGACGGTACGCGTCGAGCTCCGAACGGACTCCGTCGACGGCGTCGATAACGCCGGCGCCGGCTTCTTCATCGACGATCTCGTCGTGAGGGCGACGTGCACGACCGTGCCAAACTGCCAGAGCGACTTCGAGTGTAACGATGGAGACTCGTGCACGGCGGATCGGTGCAGCGGAGGCCTCTGCGTGGCCGACCCGATCCCCGAGTGTTGCCAGTCGGCGACCGACTGCGATGACGGCTTTGCGTGCACCATCGACGCCTGCCAGAACGGCAAGTGCGTCTACGAGGAACAACCCGGCTGTTGCCAAAGCGTCGACGAGTGCGACGACGGCAACGCCTGCAGCCTCGACCTCTGCCAGAACGGCGCATGCACGTACTCGGCCAGCGGCGCGGCGGGTTGCTGCAAAGCCGCGGCTGACTGCGAAGACGGGAGCGCCTGCACGGCTCACACCTGCACCGACTTCCAGTGTAAGACGACGTCGGTGGGAGGCCCTGGGTGTTGCACGCCCACCACCCTCCTGAACGCCACCTTCGATACGGGCACGGCCCCGGGTTTCACCATCTTCACCGACGGCGGCCTCGCCCGTTGGAGCCCGCAGACGCGGCGCTTCTTCAGTCCAGCCTACAGCCTCTACTTCGGGATCCCCGGCACCTGGAACTATCAGACTGAGCCGCCGCCGTCGGGCACGGCCGTCACGGGCTCGCTCTCGATCCCAGCAACGTCCGCCAAAGCGACCCTGACGTTCCGTGTCTGGGCAAGCGTCGCCGACCCCTTCACCGACGTCTTCACTGTACGCGTCGTGTCTGGCACTACGCTAAAGACCATCTACACGTCCGCCGCCGGGACGCTGCCCCAGGGCCAGTGGTCGCTCATCACGGTCGACCTCTCTGCCTCCATCGGAAAGGCGGTGACCCTGCAGTTCGGCTTCGAGGCGATCTTCCCGAGCCCAGCCGGAGAGGGGATCCACCTCGACAACATCAAACTCCAGACCAGCTGCCAGTGATGGGACCTCGCTGAACGGGCCGCTAAAACGCGCCTGCCTAAATCGTCGGCCTCCGGTGCGCAAAATCGCTCAGCGGAATGGCCGTTCAGGCCAATCCGCAGGCCTCGCGCGTCCACGACGCTTCCGGTGTCTCACCGCCGCAGAATGGCCCGAGAGGGCTCAATCTGCGACGAGTATTGGCCCTACCGGCCAATACTCGGAGAGCCCGCTTTCGCCACCGGAAACGCCGTGACCATCGCGAGTGCAGTGGATTGGCCGTCGAGGCCAATCCGCGGGAGGGCGATTTCGCGGCGCCTCCCGCCAACGATTCGGGGCCTGTCCCGAACGTTGACGCCACCCGAGGAACCGCCGACACTCGCGGCATGGCCCGGTCGTACAAGTGCCCCTACTGCAATCGCGTTCAGCGGGCCGAACCACTCCCCGAGGAAAAAGTCACGGTAACATGTGACGCATGCGGTGGACGGTTCCGCATCCCGGCAGCGCAGGAGAAGGCGCGAGTTCAGACCTCCATCGCCGCCGCGCAAGTTCGAAAGGAGCTGCAGGCACATGTCGACGCCAGCCGCAGCGACGACGACAAGCTCCGCCTGAAGCGCATCATCGACGAACGCCGCCTCGGCGACTACGAGATCCTCGACGAGCTAGGTCGCGGCGGCATGGGCGTCGTCTTCAAGGCTTTTCATCGCCACTTGAAGCGAATGGTCGCGCTCAAGGTCATCTTGCCCGACGCGGACGACCCCGAGACCATGCTGCGCCGCTTCAAGCGCGAAGCCGAGCTGCACGCGCGGCTCAGCCACCCGAACATCGTCCACGTCTACGACTACGGCGTCATCGACGGGATGCACTACTTCGCCATGGACTTCGTGACGGGCACGCAGCTCACGAAGCTCATCGGCTCGCCCGAGTTCCAGCTCGCTGAACGCCTTCACGTCGTCACCCTCGTCGCAGAAGCGCTCGAGCACGCGCACGGCCAAGGCGTCGTCCACCGCGACGTCAAACCCGATAACGTCATCGTCGACGCGGGCTGGAACCCCCACGTCGTGGACTTCGGCATCGCCAAGGCCACTGACAACTCCGGCATGGAGTCGATAACGCGCCAGGGACTCGCCGTCGGGACGCCGCACTACATGGCGCCGGAGCAGTTCCGTCCAAAGCTCGGCGCGGTCGGCCCGCAGTCGGACGTCTACGCCGTCGGAGCCGTGCTCTACCACATCCTGGCGGGCAAGACACCCTTCGACTCCGACACCGCGCACGGGGTGCTCATCAAGGCCGCCACTCAAGAAGCGCCGCCGCTCGTCGGGCTCAAGACCCCGTCCGATGAGCTCATCGACGAGGACCTCGCTGCGATCGTCAAGCGCTGCATGACGAAGGAGCTGGCCAAGCGCTACCCAACGGCGAAGTCGCTCGCGGCAGACCTGCGGCGCTACACGGCCGGGCTCGAGGTCGAAGCCAACCCGCTCTCGGGCAAGGCACGTCTGCGGCGACAGCTCAAGAAGAACCCAGGGGCCGTGACCCTCTTCGGCCTCACGGGCGCGTTGCTCTTGGCCATCGCCGTCACGCTCGTCGTCATTGGCATGATCTGGTCCAGCCGTGACGGTCAGCTCTCCAGCACGCTGGCCGGTGCACGCACCATCGTTCTGAGCAACTGCAAGGGTGGCTGTGCGAGCGCCGAACAGGCCATCGCGAACGTCGAGGCGCAGCTCGCCGTGGGCAGCACGTCCATCGTGTGGATCACCCTCGTCGGCATCGTTGTCTTTGGCGCCGCGCTGTCTGCCGTGGCGTACAAGATGATGTCGCAGCGGCTCGCCGAGACACTGCCAGTGACGCCTGCCGCACGCCCCGACGAGATCGGCCAGACCGCCGACGAGGTCGCGTCGAAGACGGGCTTATGACTGACTCGACATCTGGTCGACCGCCGGCGAGGCCGGCGCCGCGCTCCGTGCGGTTCGAAAGCGTTCAGCGCACAGCACTCAGCCGTCAGCCCCGGCTAGCCGGCCGCGCGACATGTCTCGCACGGCGCGGCGCTTGCCTGGCCTCGCCGGGCTGACCGCTGAACGCTGAGCGCTGATAGCCCGGCTCAGCTCCGGCCGAAGCAGACGACGCCGGCGCTGGAGCTGATTACCTCATGGCCCGGATAACCCGTTGATTCTATTCCGATCACTCCCTGCTGCCGTCATCGCCGAGCCACTCGTGGTCGCGCTGAGACGCGGCGGCGCGGCCGTCGTCGTCGCGCCCCCCGGCTCGGGTAAGACGACGGCGCTGCCGGCGCTGCTCATGGACGCCGGCATGGCAGACAAGGGCGAGATCCTCGTCCTCGAGCCACGTCGGCTCGCCACCCGCCTCGCGGCGGAGTACGTCGCGTCGGTGCTCGGCCAGCCCATCGGTGGCGTGATTGGCTACACGGTCCGACACGACGAACGCCGATCCAAAGAGACGCGCCTGCGCTTCGTCACCTCGGGCGTGCTCCTGAAACGGCTTCGACGCGATCCCACGCTGGCCGGCGTGTCGCTGATCATCTTCGACGAGTTCCACGAGCGCCACGCCATCGACGATGTCTTGCTAGCATGGGTGCGGCGACTGCGTGAGACCTCGCGGCCGGACCTACGGGTCATCGTCATGTCGGCGACGCTCTTTGCCGAGCCTATCGCCGCATGGCTCGGGACCTCGACGGCGGGCCCCTGCCCCATCTTGCGGTCCGACGGCCGGGCGCACCCGGTCGTGCTCCACCACCTCAGTCGGCCCGACCGACGACCGCTGCACGTCCAGATCGCAGGTGCGGTCGACGACGCGGCCGCCGATGCGGAGTCCGGCGACCTGCTGGTCTTCCTCCCGGGTGCCCGCGCCATCGCGATGTGCCAATCGGCGCTCACGGGCGGTCAGTCCGTGGTGACGAAGCACCGACTCGAGGTGGTCCCGCTGCACGCCAGCCTGAGCCCCGAAGAGACGCGCGACTCACTGCGACGACGGCCTGCGGGGGTGCGGCGCGTCATCCTCTCCACCAACATCGCCGAGAGCTCGGTGACCATCGACGGCGTCCGTACCGTCATCGACGCTGGGCTCCACAACGTCGCCCGCACCAACGCGTGGACCTCGATGACGGCGCTCATCGAAGAGGACATCCCCCGCGACTCCGCGATACAGCGGGCCGGTCGGGCTGGCCGGCAAGCGCCGGGGCGCTGCTTTCGCCTCTACACCTCGGACGACTTGGCCCGTCGCCCCGAGCGGCTCGTGCCGGAGCTCGCGCGCACCGATCTCACCGACCTGCTCCTGACGCTCCGCGCGGTCGAGATCCGATCGCGTACCGAGCTCGACTTTCTCGACCCGCCGCCGGCGCTCGCGTGGGACACGGCCGAAGCGACGCTCGCCGCGCTCGGACTCACCGAGAGCGGCCTGCTCACGCGAGACGGTCAGGCCGTCCTCGACGCCGGCGCCCACCCGCGTATCGGCCGGCTGGTCCTCGAGGCCGCCCGCCGCGGCGTGCTCGACCTCGGCGCCGAGGCCGGCGCGGCGCTCTCAGCACAAGGCGAGCTGCGCCTGCCGGACGGCCTGCCCGAAGGCGACTCGGACGTCCTCGCCC
>CANMLD010000186.1 GCA_947498315.1 Pseudomonadota bacterium
CCAACGGTCGAAGTCCAACGGTCGAAGTCCAACGGTCGAAGTCCAACGGTCGAAGTCCAACGGTCGAAGTCCAACGGTCGAAGTCCAACGGTCGAAGTCCGGCGGTCGAAGTCCAACGGTCGAAGTCCAACGGTCGAAGTCCAACGGTCGAAGTCCAGCGGTCGAAGTCCATGTCGTGAGCCGTCGAGGACGCGACGCACTCGGGCTGCCGCTTCAGACGCCATCTTTGCAATTTGACAAAATGACACAGTTCTCGGCACGCTCCGTGACAATAAGGCCCGGCTCGGACCTTGGTGTCACTGAACTCGGCTGTGCACGGTTCTTGCTTTGGCCGATTTCATGTCCTTCTTCGACTCGCTCCGCTCTGCTCGCTCCGACTCCCCGGCTCCCGTCCCGGGACGCTCCCTCGAGCGGTTGTCCGAGCGAGGCCACGAGCGAGGAGACCACGTGCCTAACGCTCGCCCAGACCCCCGAGACGACGCCGAACGCCCCCGCTCCGAGCTTGGGATCCTGCCCATCCTCATCGTCGACGACGAAGCCGCCAACCTCACATCGTTGGCCAAGGTCCTCGAGCGCGAGGGGTTCACGGTCCGAACTGCGGCCGACGCCCGCGGCGCCCTCGAGTGCCTTCGTGCGGAGAGCGTCGCCGTCATGGTCACCGACTTTCAAATGCCCGGCATGACCGGACTCGACCTTTTAAAGACGGCGAAGTCGGTCTCGCCGGAGACCGATGTCATCCTCATGACGGCCTACGGGACCATCGAGATGGCCGTCGACGCGATGAAGCACGGTGCCTACGACTTCGTGGTCAAGCCCTTCAAGCGTCACGACATCGTCCCGCCGGTCAAGCGAGCCTTCGAGAAGCAGCTTCTGCTCGCAGAGAACCGACGGCTCAAGGCGGAGCTCGACCGCAGCCTCGGCTCGCGCCGTATCATCGGGCAGTCGAGCGTCATGCGCGAGACGCTCGACCTCGTCGATCAGGTGGCGCCGTCGTCCGCCACGGTCCTCATCATGGGCGAGTCGGGCACGGGCAAAGAGCTCATCGCTCGCGCCATCCACGACGGATCGACACGCAAGAACAAGCCCTTCGTCGCCATCAACTGCGCTGCGATCCCGGACACCATCCTCGAGTCGGAGCTCTTCGGTGCCGAGAAGGGGGCCTTCACCGGTGCCACCCAGCGACGCGAAGGCCGCTTCGAGCGCGCACACCAGGGGACGCTCTTCCTCGACGAGATCGGAGAGATGGCGCTCCACGTCCAGGTGAAGCTCCTCCGCGTCCTCCAGGAAGGGGAGATCGAGCGGCTCGGTGGCACGCAGACGGTCGCGGTGGACTGCCGAATCGTCGCAGCGACCAACCGCGATCTCGCCAAGGAAGTGGCCGAGGGGCGCTTCCGCGAAGATCTCTACTACCGCCTCAACGTCATCAACCTTCGGCTTCCGCCACTCCGCGAGCGGCCAGACGACGTCCCGCTCCTAGCTCAACACTTCCTCCAGACCTACGCTCGGAAGAACAACAAATCGATCCTAGGTATCGAGCCTGATGCGATCGTGATGATGATGGCCTATGCGTGGCCCGGGAACGTGCGAGAGCTCGAGAACGTAACCGAGCGCGCCGTCGTCTTGGCACGCGGCGATCGCATCACCGACAACGATCTTCCGCCCAAAGTCAGGACCCGCGGCGGGGCACCTCGCATGATCTCGTTTCCGCTCGGGACGCCTCTCGAAGAAGTCGAGCAGAAGCTCGTGAACGAGACCCTCAAGATGACGAAGGGAGACAAGCGCCTCGCTGCCCAGCTCCTCGGCATCGCCACGCGCACCATCTACCGCAAGCTCGACGCGTGGGGGCGCGGCGAGAGCGACCGAGCCGACGACCCTCGCCAGGGCGAGCACGACGAGTGACGTGGCGTCCTCGATCCCGTCCCGAGCGTATAAAGCGACATTGTCGCTTGCTTTTCGGCGGGCCAAGCTCCAGAACGCCCGGTTCGCACGGATGGAAGGCGGCGGCGACCTTCGCAGCCGGGACGGTGCACCCTTTGGATGGTGAATTGGACGATCTCGGCACTGCTCCTTATCATGCGACCGTCCTGAGCCTCGGGCGCGCCCAGGCGGTCGGGCACTCACTCTGCGAGTGCCCTGTGTACGCGACAGGCTGGGTGGGCTGAGCCGGAGGCGATGGAAACCCTCTTCAAAAAGTACTTTTGGGTTCTGAACCTGGTGGTCCTGACTGCCGTGGCGTGGCTCATTGCGCAAACGGTCATGGACTATGCCAAGGGTCGATATCTCACGGTACCGGCAGCCGAGCCGGAGGTCGCGATCGCCTCCGAAACGCCATCGTTCGTCCAGAAGGCCAACAAGGCGCCCATCGCTCAAGTGCTGACCGATCGGCGCCCCTTCAACGTCGAGCCGCCCAAGGGTGAAGAGGTGAAGCCCCCTGAGGCCTGTAAGCCGGCGTGTGAAAACAAGACTTGCGGCGATGACGGCTGTGGTGGCTCGTGTGGCACCTGTGCAGACGAAGAGGTCTGCAAAGACGACGGCACGTGTGCGCCAAAGGACGACGAAGCCAGCGAGTCCGAGCTCAACATCGAGCTTCAGGGGACTCTCTCCAGCCCCATCGATCCGACGGTCCGCATCGCCAATGTCCTCGCCAACGGCGAGCCGATGCTCGTCCTCGTTGGGACCGACATTCAGGGCCAAGCCAAGGTCATCGATATTCAGCCGAAGATGCTCTACCTCCAGGAAGGCGAGAAGCTGACCTACATCTCGCTGTGGTCCGATCGCTCTGGCGCCGGGAAGGGCGGAGGCCCCAATGGCGCCATGCGAACGGGCGGCCCCCAGGTCCTCGCGCAGCCGGATCCGGGACTGGCGCGTCCAAATCCGGGCGAGAGCACGCCATCTGACGGCGCCCCGCCGCCGCCTAAGAATCAGGACCTGTCCGAGTTCGTGAAGAAAGAGAGCGAGACGAGCTACCGGATCAGCCGGCAGATGCTCGACGAGCAGCTTCAGGACCTCACTCAGCTCGGTATGCAGGCTCGCGTTATCCCGAACTACCGGAACGGCAAATACGAAGGCTTCAAGCTCGTCGGGGTGCGCCCCGGCAGCTTATACCGCGCCATTGGGATTCGCTCCGGCGACATCGTTCGCTCGATCAACGGCAAAGCTATCAACAGCCCGAACAAGGCGATGGAGCTCTTCTCAGAGTTCAAGAACGCCAACTCTCTGTCGATGGAGGTAGAGCGCCGTGGTCAGATCGAGACCCTGCAATACGCCATCGACTAGCCGGCTGGTCCTCACCTGGACTGCGACCGCTACCGCCCTGGACGCCCGACCGATGTACGGAAAGCCCGCTTGAACTCAGAACGCTCCCAGCAGATCGGTCGCGCCCGCCCCGAAGGCATGCCCGGTACGCGCCGTTCGTGCTACTCGGTCTCGCGCGTGTGGCTCTCGGGCCTCGTCGTATTGCTCCTCGCTGGTACGGCATTCGCCCAGGGAGAGCCGCCCTTTGAAGAGCCGCCTCCGGAGTCGCCGCCGCCCGTCGAAGCCGGTGGCGAGCCGCCGTCAGTCCGCCTGCCTCCCGACGGGGGCGCCGTGCCGCCCGAACGCAACATCGACGGTGGCGCAGGCGTCATCAACCGAAAAGGCGATAAGGAGCTGCCGCCGGGCTTTGATCCAAAGACGCTCGGAAAGACCAAAGAGCTGAAAGGCGCTGAAGACCTCGAGATCAAGGTCGACCGCAACTTCGGCGACAAGTTCCCTTGCAAGAAGGTCCCGCTCGAGACTCAGGTCTCGATAGACTTCCAGAACTTCAAGCTCGAGGACTTCACCAAGATCATGGCTTGCCTCACAGGCAAGCGCTTCATGATCGCGCAAGGCGTCACCGGGCAGATCACGATCATGAGCCCGGAGCCCGTCACGGTCTACGAGGCCTACCGCGCCTTCCTGTCTGCCCTCGAAGCGAACAACCTCACCACGGTCGAGCGCGGCAAGTTCACCCGCATCGTGCCGAAGCCGAAGGCGCGCTCCGAAGGGGCGCCCGTCGGCAAGGGTTTCAGCTCCGACGACACCATGCAGACCGTCCTCATGCCCATCCGCCACATTCTGGCGGACGAGGTAAAGGAGCTACTTCAAAACTTCATGTCCGACGGGTCGGACCTCACCGTATACACGCCCACCAACACGCTGATCGTGACCGAGATCGGGTCCAACATCTCTCGCCTGAAGAAGATCATTCGGCAGGTCGACCAGCCGACCGGTGCCGCGCGTATCTGGGTACGCCCCATCATCAACGCAGACGCCGCCGAGATCGGCGGCATCGTCACGAAGCTCTTCGGCGGTGACAAAGCTGGCAAGGCCGGCCGGCCCGGCGCCGCTCCGGTGCGTCCTGTGCCCACACGTCCGAATCCGGGCCAGCCTCAGGCACCCTCCCCGGCGGGTGCCGCCAGTGGCTCGACGCTCGGCGAAGCCGGCGGCGAGCTCACGGTCGAGACCGACGCGCGTACCAATCAGCTCATCATCGTCACGGACCGCTCGACCTACCTGCGCGTCGACAAGTTCATCCGGAAGATCGACGTCCCTATCCCGGGGGAAGGGCAGATCCACATCCACCAGCTCGAGAACGCGGCCGCCAAAGACGTCCAAGCGACGCTGCAGTCGCTCACGGGTGGCGGCAATGCGCGGGCGGGCAACCGCCCGGCACGGGCGACGCCGGCCGCGCCTGGAGTGCCGGGCGCTCCAGCCGCTGGTGCGGCCAACTCGCCGCTGCAGGCGGCGCAGATTGGCGAAGACGTGAAGATCACGGCCCACGAGCCGACCAACTCGCTCGTCATCATCGGCTCGCTCAAGGACTACCTGACGCTGCGAAACGTCATCCGTCAGCTCGATATACGCCGCAAGCAGATCTACCTCGAGTCGGTCATCATGGAGATCACGAGCGACAAGAACCGTGAGCTCGGGCTCAGCGGCTATGGTGGCGCGTCCTTCGACGTGGAGGGCCAGCAGGTGCCGCTGCTCTTCGGCAACAGCCTCGGCCCGGACATCTCGAATCTACAGAGCGCCTTCCCGGGCGGCTTCGGCGCGATGCTCGTGGGTCCGCTCATCGACGCGTCTCTCGGCTCCACGGGCAGCGGAAGTGAGCCGAGCCAGATCTCGATCCCGGCCTTCGGCTTCTCGCTCAAGGCGCTGCAGTCGAACTCCGACGTGAACATCCTTCAGACGCCGCACATCCTGACCACCGACAATGAAGAGGCGGAGATCGAAGTCGGTCGCCGCGTCCCCTTCAACTCAGGCGGCGGCGGCGCGCTCGGCGGGCTCGGCGCCCTCGGCCTGGGCGGCCTGGGTGGTCTCGGCCTTGGCGGGGCGGCGGGCGCAGCGGGCGGAGGCCTCGGCAACCTCAGCTCCCTCCTCGGGTCTGTCAGCGGCCTCGGCACTATTCAGTACGCCGACATCAAGATCAGCTTGAAGCTGAAGCCTACGGTCAATGAGTCCAGCTTGGTTCGCCTCGAGATCGAGCAGCAGATCGACGACTTCGACGGCATCGATCAGCGCACTGGCGCGCCGAACACCTCCAATCGCCGCGTGAAGAACATCGTGGTGGTTCGCGACCAGCAGCCCGTCGTCATCGGCGGCCTCATGAACGACCGCGAAGTCGAAGGTGTCCGTAAGGTCCCGGTCCTCGGCGACATCCCGCTTCTCGGAGCGCTCTTCCGTCAGACGACCACCAAGATCGAACGCAAGAACCTGCTCATGATCATCATCCCGCACATCATCGACGACCCAAGCGATCTCAAGCGCATCCACGAGCAGCGCATGGAGGAGATCCGCAACTTCGCCGAGTACCTCGCGACTCGGAAGAAAGAGTACATGGGCCAGATCAACTACGGGAAGAAGCACGGCCTGCTCCAGGAGATCCACCGTATCGTCGAGCAGTCGCGAGACGAGCGCTATCAGCTCGAGCAGCAGCTCTTCGACGAGTCCGACGTCGATCCGGTCGGCCCTGCGGACTCGCACGACGTCGACTATGACCCGTACCGTGTCGAAGAGGTCAAGGGGACTCGCGCGTCGAAAGAGAAGCCGGCGTCCAAGGACAAGGCCCCGGCCCCGACCGCTCCAGCGCCAGAGAGGGCGCCACCTGCCCCTGCGCCAGCACCTTCTGCCCCGCCTGAGTCCGCTCCGCGTGATTCCGCCCCGCCTGAGTCTGCCCCGCCGGAGTCCACCCCGCCTGAGTCCGTCCCGCCCGCCCCCCAGCCCGAGTAGGTCGCGCCCGTGTTCTCTGACGATGTGACTCAAACGGTGCTAGTGCCTGTCCCGAGTACGGCTGGCTCGCGTTCGCTCGTCGGTGAGCTGCTCCTCGCTCGCCGTTGGGTGACTATGGACAAGCTCGAGCGCGCGCTTCAGCTCCAAGTCGAGAAGGGCGATCGCGTTGGTAAGCACCTCGTCGACATGGGCGCCATCACGCCGGCGCAACTGACGGAGGTGCTTGCTCAGCAAGTCGGCATGCCATTCGTGGAGGAGATCAACCCGGACGAGATTGACACCTCGCTCGTTGCCGACTTCACGCTGCAATACGCGCGCGAACACAACTTCGTGCCATTGCGCCGCGAGAACGGCCTCGTCGTGGTCGCCGTCGCTGATCCGATCGCACTCAACTGCCTCGACGACCTTCACGCGATGCTTGGCACCGAGATCGATCCCATCGCGGCGCCGCCCGAGCAGATCTTCAACGCCGTCAATCGCGTCTTCGACCGCCGCGCCGGCGCGGGCGCCGTCGCCGAAGAGGTCAAGGATCGCGACGACATCGGCAACGCCGGTGAGATCGAAGACCTCAAGAAAGACATCATCGACGTCACCGACGACGAAGCGCCGATAATCCGGCTCGTCAACTCGGTCTTGAATCAGGCCGTCAAAGAGCGGGCGTCCGACATTCACATAGAGCCCTACGAGAAGGAGGTCGTCGTCAGGCTCCGCAAGGACGGCATCCTCAGCGAGCTGCTCCGTGTGCCGAAGCGACTCCATGCCTCGATCTCGAGCCGAATCAAGATTATGGGCGAGCTCGACATCGCCGAGAAGCGCCTCCCGCAGGACGGCCGCATCCAAATTCGGGTCGCAGGTCGCGACGTCGACATCCGTCTCTCGACGGTCCCGACCGGCTTCGGTGAGCGGCTCGTCATGCGTCTCCTCGACAAGAGCGCGGTGCTCCTCGACCTCGAGAAGCTCGGCTTTGACAAGCCCAACCTCAAAATCTTCGACAGCGTCATCCATCGGCCGCACGGCATCGTGCTGGTCACGGGTCCGACGGGCTCCGGTAAGACGACCACGCTCTACGCGGCCCTCTCGAGCATCAACCGGCCGGAGATCAACATCCTGACGGTCGAAGACCCGATCGAGTACCAGCTCCCCGGCATCGGCCAGATGCAGGTGAACCCAAAGATCGAGTTCACTTTCGCGCGCGGGCTGCGCGCCATCTTGCGTCAGGACCCGGACGTCGTGCTCATCGGCGAAATCCGCGATCGGGAGACGGCGGAGATCGCCGTTCAGGCCTCCCTCACGGGCCACCTCGTGCTCGCGACGCTGCACACCAACGATGCGGCCAGCTCGTTCACGCGCCTCATCGACATGGGCGTCGAGCCCTTCCTCTTGAGCTCGTCCGTCATCTTCTGCATGGCGCAGCGCCTAGCGCGCCGCCTCCACGCCCCGTGCAAGGTCCATTACCGGCCGCCGCGGCACGAGGTCGAGCAGCTCGGCATCTCGATGGACGAGGTCGACGACCTCAAGTTCTTCAAGGCAGGCGGCTGCTCGCAATGCCGCACGGGCTATGCTGGCCGCGCCGGTCTCTACGAGCTCTTGCTCGTGAACGACGAGATCCGCTCGCTCGTGACGCAACGCGCCGATTCCACGCGCATCAAGAGACTCGCGATCCAGAACGGCATGCGCACCCTGCGCGACGACGGCGCCATGAAGGTCCTCGGCGGCCTCACGTCGGTCGAAGAGGTCATGAGCGAGACCGCAGAAGATCGAGGCTAGCCAGTGCCGGTCTATGCATACAAGGGCTTGAACGCCAAAGGGAAACCCGTCAGCGGCGTCATCGACACCGAGAGCGCCCGCACGCTGCAGAACGATCTGCGCAACCGCCAGATCTTCCTCACGGAGTATTCGGAGCAGACGGCGCAGGGTAAAGCCGCCGCCGTCGTCGCGACGGGCCAGAAGCAGCAGGGCTCGCGCGACATCAACTTCGGCTTCATGAACAACATCCCGCTGACCACGGTCTCGGAGATGACCCGGCAGCTCTCGACCTTGCTCCGCTCCGGCGTCCCTGTCGTGGACTCGCTGGCTGCGATCGTCGAGCAGACCGAAGATCAGCGCCTCTCGCGCGTCATGGCACAGGTGCGACGCTCCGTGAACGAAGGCGGCTCGCTGCATGAGGCGCTCCGAGGTCACCCGAACGTCTTCCCGTCGCTCTACTGCAACATGGTGGCTGCGGGCGAAGCGTCCGGCACGCTCGAGCTCATCTTTCAGCGTCTGGCCTCGTTCATCGAGTCCCAAGTAAAGCTGCGTGGGCAGGTGCGCTCGGCGCTTATGTACCCGGCGATCATGATCAGCTTCGCGTTCATCATCGTCGCGATGCTCATGACCTTCGTGGTCCCAAAGCTAGTTGAGATCATCGTCGAGCAGGGCGGCGCGTTGCCGCTGCCGACGCGAATCCTGATCGTGGTTTCAGAAGGGTTCCGCAGCTATTCGTGGCTCGTCGCCATCGTGGTGGTCGTGGGCCTCTGGTACTTCAAGCGTTGGCGAGCGACCGAAGCCGGCGAGCTCAAGTGGGACCAGTTCTGCCTGAGGCTGCCGCTGGTCGGCGACCTCATGCTCAAGATCGTCATGGCGCGTTTCTCTCGCACCCTCGGCACCATGATGGGCGCCGGAGTGCCACTGCTCACCGCGTTCGACATCTGCAAGCACGTCGTCGACTCTGCGGTGTATCGACGCGTGCTCGATGACGCTCGCGGCCAGATCCGAGACGGTGACAGCATCGCAGCTCCCCTCAAGCGCTCTGGCAAGTTCCCAGCGATGGTGACGCAGATGATCGCTATTGGCGAGAAGACGGGCGAGGTCGAGGAGATGCTCGGCAACGTCGCGGGCGCTTACGAACAACAAGTCGAGACCAAGGTCGCCCGGCTGACCGTGCTCCTCGAGCCGGCGATGATCGTGATCCTTGGCGCGATCGTTGCAAGCATCGTCTTCGCTGTGCTCATGCCCATGCTGAGCATGAACGAAGCGCTTCGTCAGGGCGGCTGATCGAAGCAGCAAAACGACGAACTCAGGGGGCCTTGGCGCCCCCAGCACCCCAGCACCCGATGGCCGCGAGCGGCCGAAACAGGAAGGACAACATGGCCGACAAGCGCGTGGAAACTCAGTCGTGGACGTCATTTCTGAACAAGACCGGGCTCCGGCTCGCGGCCCCGCGTCGCCGCCGAACGAGCGCGCCGAAGGGCATGACGCTCATCGAGATCCTGGTCGTCATCGCCATCATCGGCATCGTCGCGACCGTCGTCGCGGTCGGCGTCGTCGGTTACATGAAAGACGCCAAGATCGAGACCACGAAGACCCTCGTTGACAATGTGGCAAAGGGCGTCGCGTCTTTCGCCGTCACGCACCGCGGGGTACCGAAGGACCTGAGCGAGCTGGTTGAAAAGAAGTACATCAAGAAGAACCAGGTCAAAGACCCGTGGGACAACGAGCTCGAGTTCACGGCAGGTAACGGCGGCGACATCGACGACTTTACGCTGTGCTCGAACGGCCCCGATGGCAGCGGCGGAAACGAAGACGACATCTGCAGCAATCGCGACGAAGAGTGAGAGAAGGGTCTCGCTTCGCCAGGGGTGATGAGGTGACGTCCGTGCGGGCGGCTGCAATGCCGCACGCGTGGGCACCTCGTGGCGATGGCGAGCAGCCTCGAGCACTCTCGCGATGGGGCGTCCGCCCCGGTATGACTCTCATCGAGATCATGGTCGTGCTCGTGATCTTCGCGATCACGGCCGTGCTCGGTGCGATGGCCTTCGGAGCGGTCTCGGGCTCCGAGCTCAATCAGAGCGCCGGTGAGCTCGCTTCGGCCGTGCGGTACACCTACAACCTCGCCGCCATCAACAACAAGGCCTACGCCCTCTACATCGACCTCGATCAGGGCACCTACCACGCGGCACCCGTCGACGAGACCGGAGGCGAGTGTGAGCGGGTGCTCCTCGCGCCCAATGGCTCCGACTCCGATCCCCTCATCGTCCGTTACGGCGACGTGAAGGGCGAAGGCAAGGACGCGTCCATCTTCGACGAAGACTCGGACGACAAGGACAGCCGCCCCGGCATGTTCGACGCCGCCATGGCCGGCGCCGGCGGCGATAACGATGAGCCTGCCCCGCCGTCCTGGTCCGACGACGGCGGCACGGCTTCTGGCCGGCTCTGGAACATGCTGGGCAAGCAGACGCAGAGCCTCGCCACAGAAGAGTCGGCCAAAGCTGGCTACGAGCTCGAGGTGAACGCGGGTGAGGAGAAGCGCATGCCCACGATGCGCAAGAACATGCTCGCCAAGCCGAAGCCGCTCGGGAAGGCGGTCACCTTCGACGGGATTGTGGTGCGCGCCGGCCAGGAGCCCGTTACCGAGGGCGTCGTCCCC